>JBHIAO010000186.1:0-10625 GCA_046758565.1 Anaerolineae bacterium | reverse complement strand
CACTAGCTCTATTTCCTCTATCCCCACGTGGAGATTCGCCCCCGGACTGGTTGAATCGCGTTCCATGAGTAGCAGCAGCGTGACGGCATAGTCGCGCCCTGCCGGCAGCGTCGTTTCCAGGCTATGCTTGAATTCCGTATCGGGATCGTCCGGCAGCGGAAGGAGCCGAGTTTCGCCAACGTGATGAATGAGCAAATAGGCATCTGTGCCGGGTGCCTTGTCCCCGACGAAACCCCAGACATCCAGTCGTACGCTGAGATCTGTGTTGCTTTGGATCGGGAGCACGAAGGAGGCCACCCGGGTAGACACCAGATGATCCGTTGACGAATCAAGTACTGCAACGAGATCGTCGAAGTTGAAAACGAGGGTCGTCACTTTGCCGTCTTGTGAAACGCTTGTCCCGAAACTTACATCCCCGGTGGTGTCCTGTGGCTGTGGCGGACCGCTAAACCCTGATTCCTCTTGGTTGAGAAAGTTGCCCAGTTCAGAGAGGGTTGAGCTGCGGTTATCCTGCCAGTCGGCGCCGGATGTGCTGTTGTGGGGGGCGACAAGTGCCTCGCACTCTTCCATCGAGATGTCCGTGATAGTGTCGCAGAAAGCTTCGGGCCGCGCAGCCTCGGCTGTAGGCGGAGCGGCTGCTGCCAGCAGCGTGGCCGGCAGCAGGCAGATCGTCAGCAGGAGTAGAAAAATCAGACGGTGCCACGTTGTTTTCAAGTCAGGTCTCCTCTCTGGTCCGTGTGGGTCACTTGAGGATGACGAGGCCCTTTCCTTCGACTTCCCAATCGACCCACTTGCCTCGAAACTCTGCCGGGCTTTCATCGTATGTGCCCACCCGTATTACGATTGTCGACCAAGGCGGCGCGTTCTCGTACGCCGCGCGAATCGTTTTGTAGGGCTGCTCGACCGTTCCCCGTTCTTCTGAGCCCGTGTAGGAACTGTCCACGAAGATGCGTTCGAACCAGGAGAACCCGCCGAAAGTTTGTGTCAAGCTAAACTCACGGGCTGGCTCAGCAGCTGGCGCAGGTGTTGGCGTGCCCGCCTGTAGAGCATCAAACGCCAGGGCGCCGGGTTCGGGAGCATTGGGCACCTCCGTTGGTGCAGTCTCCGGAGTTGAACGAAACACCGGTCGCTGTAGTGCAAAGTCGCCCATGACGGTGATCGGCTCTGGCCCAAAGCCCGTAATCGTTTCATAGTACTTGCCGGCGAGTTCAGAACCATCGGGGCTCACCCGATCAGCGTTCAAGGTAAACCGCCGGCGGATCGATCGGCCGGCGGCAAACTCACCGCCGTAATACGTGCCCGATTTAAGAATCATCGCGAGGTTTCCGTCGGGTGTGAAGTATAAGCGGCCTTGGTCAACCGTCGCCTCAGGGAATACGAGAGCCTCATCAGTAACCACCTCGCCCAATACGGGCCAAAAGTCCGGCGCCCTTGTGCCTAGGGTAAGGTGCAACGCGAGGTTGATTCGGCCCAGGTCCTGCGCCTTGGGTGTGAAGGTCACCTGAAGAATCTGCTCGTTACGCTGGTCGTTACGCTGGACGAGGTGGCAGATGAGATAGGTCCCGATGGATTTATCAGAAGAATCGGAATCGGTTTCGTCGGAAGAAACGGGATCGGTTTCGATAATGGTCCATGGGGCTGTCTTGGGGTTCTCGCACTTCTCGGGATAGGCTTTTTCGACTGCCTCGGGACCAGCCTGTTCTACTTTGAGATAGCGATCGTAGTCCTTGGGGTCCGACGTGAGCGTGAAGCCAGAGGCTGCAAACTGCTCACCCAGCTCGGGGGAGACTTCGCCGCGGTTCAGTTCCTCGATAAACTTCTCGGGGTCAACCGGTTTCAGTTTAAACTGCGGTGTCTTGTCGCCATAGTAGACCCCTGTGAGTGTGACGATGCCGGTGTAGATATCGTCATAATCATCCTCGGTACGTTCTTTGTTCAGCCGGAATCCCTCGGGCAGTGCCAGATCCTGCTGAGCGCCAAACATTACCAGTGGATTTCCCGTAATGGGGCCTGCCGGTTCCGCCGGCTGGGGTTGTGCGGGAGCCAGGGGCGGCGCTTCATCTGCCGTGTCTCCCGCTGAGCCGGCAAGTTCGGCCGGCTGGACTTGCGGGGCGCCGGCGGCCGGCGCTTCATCTGCTGTGTCTCCCGCCGTGCTGAACGGTCGCAGTGCTGAGCAACTAGTGAGGCACAACAGAGCGACGATGCCAATCACGCCTGTCAGATGCCAATTGTCTCGCATAAATCACTTCCTCGTTACCATTCAGTATCTGAGCTTCACTTCGTCGGGTACGCCGTTTGGACCCTACCATCTGGATAGCGAATTACCTCCAGTTTTGTAGCAGGCTTTCCCTTTGTAGTCACCCCTATTTGTTGTCCAAAGTCGTACTTGAATTTGTGTCCAGGTCTCGACATGGTATTCCCTTTGACGGCTCCTTTCTCTAGTGTTTCCCTAATCATCGAGCGGAGTTTGCCAGTTCTCATATCTGGCAGAAACTTGCCGGCACCTGTTGCAGTGCTATTTGGCCAGTGTCGGTCGACAATATGTTTGAGGCGGTCCCAGGTGAGCTCGCCGCTACGACCGACTTCAGGCAGCAACTTGACTTCCGATAGTGATTTGGTATGTCTGCCCGCATTTGCAATATCTACTACGGCGTCCGCCTTGGAGAAGGCCCCAATAGCGATCTTTCCACCTTTGGCCGTCCAAGCTCCTGGCACGTAGGGGATGAATGTGGCAGCTACTGACCATCCGAGGAATCCTGCATTAGTCCAGCTTGGCTCGTTGTAGAAGTCGCGTGCAGACATAGCTGCGTCCGCAGCGTCGAGGACTGTCTCTATTGGGACTTGACCTGTTGGGTCGTGATAACGAATGGGGTTGTTGTACGCATATGCGTACAGATTCAGTGCCTGCGGCTTCTCCAACCCTTTCTCTGGTTCCTCCATGTAGAGAGGATCGACGGAGATGAAGCGGCCCACGAGAGGATCGTAGAAGCGGGCGCCGTAGTTGTACAGGCCGATTTCGAGGTCGTGTTCCTGGTCGGTGAAGCGATAGGCCACGTCGGAAGCGCCGCTGCGCATTCGATCGGTCCCATAGGGGTAATAGGCCACGCGCTCGACCATGTTGCCCTGGTCGTTCATAAGCACGGTGGCGCTGCCCAGGTGATCGGCGTGGTAGAAGGTCGTTGTCTCGCTCGACGACACCCACCGGCTACGTACTAGGTCGCGCTTGAGAGCCGAGCAACTATCGCCGGCACCCAAGCCCACCAGTGGCGACCCTGCACCGCTGAACCCCCGAACCAGCTGGCCAGGATCGAAGGCCGTGCGCACTTCAGCCACCCGCTCGTCGCCGGCGAACACGTACTTGACGAGCTGATCGCCCCGCACCTCCACGGTCCGGTCCGGGTACAGCACCGTCTTCGCCGTCGTGGTGCTGACGCGCTTCGCCACGCGGGCGTTGGCGTGGTCGAAGGTGTGATCCTGGCGCAGCCCATCCGGGCCACGGACAGAGGCGAGGCGGTCGCGAAAGTCCCAGTCGTAGGTGTAGCCGGGCTTGGCCGTCAGGTTGCCGTTGGCGTCGTATTGCCAGCGGTCGTTCCCCACCTGGGTCAACACGTGGGGGCCGGCCCCCTGGCCGTACTGCAAGCCCCCCAGGCTGACGGCCGGCAGCGTAGACGTCTTGCGGGTCAGGTTGCCGATGGGGTCGTAGTCGTAGTTGATCGTCGCCTGAGGTGCGGTAGCCGTGTAGGTCACCGTCTTCAGCCGGTACAGGTCATCCAGCACCAAAGCGCGGGTATCGTCGTCGGCCGGCGCGAGGTTCTGACGCCGGTCCTCGATGCGGAGAATGTTGCTGACGCCATCGAACTCGTAGTGCCAGGCTTGCAGCATGGCGCCAGTGCCAGCGACGGATTGCAGGTCTTCTAGGCGCAGGCGCTCGTCGTAGGCGTAGGTGGTGTGCACGCCATCGGCCGTTGCCACAGCCTCACGCTGGCCCGAAGCGATGTAGTCGATGTCGTCCACGTACCCGGGGATAGCGTCCAGCAGCGACTGCTCGTTGTAGCGCTGCTGGAGAGTGGCGCCGTCGGGGTAGGTCAGCTCGGTGAGGCGGTCCATGGCGTCGTATTGCATCCGGGTCGCGAAGTCCAGAACCTGGCTGCTACCGGGCACGTTGATGCGCTTGATGCGGCCGGCCAGATTGCCCCGCGCATCGTAACTCAGGTACTCGCGGCCCGACTCATCCTCGACCCAGGTCACTCGGCCACGGGTGTTGCGTGCGTCAGCGTACTCTGGCGCCAGGTCGGCGTCGTAGTGGTAGACGATGTCGGGCGTGGTGTCGCCGCCCGCCAGGACCCAGTTCTCGGTGAGCGGGCGGTTGGCGCCGTCGTACGTGTAAACGATCTTCTGCCCCTTGGCGTCCACCATCTCCAGCACATTGCCGACGTCGTCGTAGACGTACTTCGTCAGCCCGCGGTCGGGGTCGTCGGACCACAGCTTGCGGCTGAGGCTGTCGAACTGCTGACGTTTGACGTTGCCCTCGGTGTCCCGGATATGGGTCAGATTGTCTAGCAGGTCGTAGCCGTAGGTGGTGGTGTAAGTGTCGGCCCCGTTGCGTTCGAGCACCTGCGCCAGCCGCCCCAGGCCGTCGTAGCGCAGCGTGGTGGGCGTGTCGTAGTGCTTCTGCTTCGAAGCCGGATCGGTGTCCTCCTCGTCGTAGACAAGCCGCTCAAGCGGACGGTAGACCGTGCGGCTGAATGTGCGGTCGGGGTTGGTGGTCTTCACCTGGCGCAACAGGGGATCGTAGGTGATGGTCGTCTTCGGTTTGTCGGTCTCCGGTAGCATATAGGCCAGCGTGGGGGTGCCAGCGTAGTAGGGCAGGTACTTCTCGTGCACCTCCCCGCGCAGGTTGAAGGTGACGGCGTCCTGCACGACGACCTGGCCGTCTTCGGCCTCGCTGCAGGTCTGCAGCGTGCGTCCCAGCCCGTCCACGTAGCTGATGGAGCGGTAGACGTTGGCCGTGCCGAACTGCTCGCGGCTGGCTGTCTCGACGGAACTCACCTTGTTCCGCAGGGTGTAGGTGAAGGTCTGGGTGGGAAACTGGAGGCTGTCGCCGGGTTTGACGATGGACGTCGGGCGGGCCAAGGCGTCGTAGGTGTACAGGGTCGCGTGCCCATTGAAATCGACGGTGCGGGTGATGACACCGAAGCCCAGGTCGTAGTCGGCCGTCACCGTCAGGGCGCGGCCAGCCGCCAGGTGAATCGTCTCCGTCACCGGATAGGCGTGGAAAACCGGATCGAACCCCACCTTGGTCCAGTGGCCGACTGGCGCCGGTTCGCCGTTGGCGTCCAGCACCCCGTCGGGGTCCATGCGGGCGATCTGGTTGCCGTAGGGATCGTACCGGTAGCGTTCGCTCTGCACCCAGTGCTCACCGGCGCCGGGCGCGTCGCCCTGGCAGGTCGTGTTGCCGGCGGTGGGCTGCCAGTGGCCTCCAACCGCCGGCCCCAGGTTGTCCTCCTGGCAAGTCAGGTTGCCACGGAGGACTTTCCCCAGCGCCAGGCCCTGGAAGGCCGGCCCGTCGTAGTAGCGCCGTTGTTCGCTGACGAAGTTGCCTTTCATGTCCGTCTGGTACACGCGGGCCACCCGGTCCACGATCCAGGCATTCTCGGCATTCTCGTCGATGGCGTAGCTGATGTAAGTCTTTCGCTCATCGCCGCCCAACTCGGGTTTGCTGCCATCCGCGGCTACCTCGCCGTAATCGAATTCCTGGGTGACGTTACCGTACTCGTCGTACGCGAATTCCTTCCGTTTGCGGCGCGGCGTGTCCGTCGTCTCGTACTCCAGTACATCTGACTGAGCAATGTAGCTGAAGCTGGGCCAGTCCCGGGCGTCCGCCAGCTTGCGGGTCGCTATTCGGTTGACGGTCCGGCTATAGCAGGCCGATAGGCCAGGGTCAGCGACTTGCTGCGTGGCCGCCGAGATCGTGGCCGCGGGCGAGTCTTCGCCACAGGTACCGCCCAGACCCACCACATCCTGCTGCAACACCAGCCCCTTGCGGCTCTCGTCGGTGGCGCCAGTATCGAAGATGAAGCGCTGGGTCTTCGTTGGCGCGCTGCTGTCGCCGCCGTCGATCTGGTGCACCAGGGCGAACCCGCGGAAGGTCTTCTCCAGGCCGTCGTAGTAGGCGTTGCGATAGACGTAGTCGGTGACGTAGACCTGGCCGCTGTTGGTATCCGTCACCGTGCTGCGCGACACCACCGTCACGGGCACCGGCGAGCGCAGCGTCCACTGGTCGCCATTGTTCCAGTCGTCTACGTAGTAGTCGGTCGAGGAGCGGTAGGACAGCTTAATCACCCGGCCCAGGCCGTTGTCGATGCGCTCCAGCAGGTGGGGCACTGTGCCGCCGGTGAAGTCGATATAGCGGAAACGATCCTCCCGTGCCGGTGGGTCGGCCCCCTGGGGATCGGTGGAATAGAGGAGATCAGTGGCGCCATCGCCGTTCATGTCGGCCAAGCGAAGGACGGTATCGCGCCGGTGCTGGGGCACGTCGCGCATCGTTAGTTCCTCGCCGTAACCTGCGCCAGCCTGGTTGAGCCACGCATAGACCCGATGTGTGCTCACAAGGAGCAGGTCAGCCAGCCCGTCTCCATTGATGTCGGCCAACAGACGCTCTCCGTTGCGTCCGTCGAGGAACGGACTATCGTCCATTGTGACGGCCTCTCGCTCGTCTCCGATGGGCCGCGTTGGATCGGCAGGCAGCCGCACGCGACCGAAGTCTCCCATGCCCCGCGACGGAAAGTAGCGAATGCCACGATCGGTCACAACCACCATGTCCTGGAGGCGGTCGCCGTTCATGTCAGCCAGGTGTACGCGGGTGTTGCGGAACTGCAGCTTAAAGCCGAAAGCCCACAGGGGGGTGACGCGGCGGTCGCCGCCGGCGGTCCACCCGCAGCCCGGATGTTCCTCATCCGCGCGGTGTTCCTCATCCACGCATCGCGGCCGATTGTAATAGATATAGTACTTGAACGGCGTCGTTCTGAGGATGTCGATGCGTTTATCGTTGTTCAGGTCTACTAACCGTACGTTAGCATGTTCGTGTAACGGCGCATCGGTATCCAACCGAACCCAACTGTTTAGCTCCCAGTTGGTATCACCCTGGTTGGGATAGTAGCCGAAGCTGCCATTTGCGTCAGCAGTGCTCTGCGCCACCAGGTCTGCCAGACCGTTGCCGTCCATGTCGGCCATCTGGACGCCATCGACTTTTAGGTAGGCGTTGGGTGAAGCGGAGGGGGCAAGGATCTCATCGTGCCACTGCGCGCAACCATCCTGTGGGTTATCGAATGGGGGTTGAGCAGACTGGCAGAGCCGCGAGCCAAAGCCGCGATTCAGGTAGAAAAAGTATTTGTTCTTTTCAGAATCAGTGTGTACGATATCGGGCAGCGCATCCCCGTTAGTGTCTACCAGATCGACATTGGGGTTCCCCAGCCACGCGTCGGGTGCATCATCCATCGACACATTGCGGGCGGACGTGGGATCGTAGGGCGTATAGTCCAGGCGCAGCGGCGGCAGCGCTTGCGTTGGGTGCTGGTCGGTGAAGCGCATTCGATTGCGCCCGAGAAAGTGCACCTCGCTCAGAAGCGAAATGGCGTCGCGGTCATCGTATTCCAGCTCGTAGCGGCGGACGATCTCGCCTTGTGCCTGCACTTCAATTGCGCGCGCGCGCCAGGCGGTGTGTACCCGGAAACGACTGCGATAATCGTCGAGCTTGTCCGGCCGAGACTGCATGTCATACTCAATCCGCACACTGACGTAGTTCTCCGCCGGCTCGGCTCCGAATGCGGCCCGTCGATCGAAGTTGTAGCGAATCTCGCTCAGGTAGACCTGGAGGTTCCTGTCGTGGGGGTCGTTGTGGTGGGAGTAGAAAAACCGGACCTCGTTGTCATTGGTGTCGATGAAACGCTGAGGGAACCAGCAGAACGTGCCAAGAGCGTTGGTCTGGCGTCCCTCGGCGGTCTCGCCGAAGAGCCAGCGCTTGCCGTCCCGCTGGGTGGCCTCCCATCCACCATCGTCCAGACGCGTAAAGCGGGTGAAGGCGTTCTCCACCTTGAAGCGATAGATCTTATCGGCCAGCGGCACCAGCTCCTCCCCTGAGCTGTGGACGAATAGGTCAGCGTCGGTGTACTCGGGGAGGCCCTTGTCCGTCTGGCGCTGCACGTACGGCAGGTCCAGGCGCCAGCCCAGGCCGAAGGGACCGTTGCCCCAGCCACTGTTGTACACCAGGGCGATCGAGGGAGCGTGGCCACCTGCGCCCGGCGGCAGCTTCAGGGGAATGCTGTAGCTGGCCGTGCCGGTGTTTAGCTGTGGCTCGAAGGACTCCCCGAGACCTTGGATGGAACCGGGGCCGGAAGGCAGGTTGATGACCTGCGGCTCGACACCCGATTTGCTGGGTGGGTCGTCTGCAAGCGCCGGTCCACTCGTGAATGCCCATATAGCCACGCCGAGCAAACACCCCAGGCCGAAGGCAGCCATCAAGCGGCATGTGCACCACACAGTGGAACGTCCTATTCGGGACACTGTCCGGCACCCACAGCCCGCGTCGTGTCGATGTGCAGGACAATGTTACGCAGATCCTCGGGCCGCATGTTGTGTAGGTCGGCATTGGGTTTACCGAACTTAATCACTATTTCCCATTCTGTAGCAGAGACCGGTCGTCCGCCGAATCCGTCTGCGACGTGTAGGGCTCTGCCACGTGCGTTTAGAGCATAGGCGCGTATAGTTGCTTTCTTTATGTCCGGCGGTACATCCTTCGGCCACTTTAGACCTTTGATGACGTCCGGATGCAGCAACCGGTACTCGTGAATGCAGCCATTTCGACCGCGGAGATGAACCAGGCCCGATTGGAGGATGTCAGCATCCCGGTAGCTTATTTTGTGATTTCCGGGGGGGAGATCGGGTGCGAGTTCCAGCTCGAGGCTTATACCCTTGTTTGTGGCTTTGTCACCATCGATCCTATGTCGCCAATAATCGTCATAGTCCTGTAGTTTGACATTGTCGAAAACCCCTTTGTCGACCAAGGACGTGGAGAACCTGAATCGCAGCCTGTCGTCGCTGAAGTCGCCAGGTGTCCCGCCATCATCCGTGTGCTGGATCACCCAGTTCTTGAAGTGGCAGCCTCGCTCCGCTTGCCTGTGGTCCTCCGTGGGCATGGGGACGCGCGCATTGTAGATGGCGATGTCAGCATCCTGGCTACGAACAACAAAAACTCGCTGGCCGTCATCGATCCGCCACCTGGTCGCTTGTTGCCCCGCGCCTTGCGCCACCCGCGCAAGCGGCGTCAGCGCCAGATTGCCACTCAGTCTAATGCCACTACTGGTTTGGAACACGGTCTGGATTGCGGCGATCTGCTGCGGTGTCAGCTCCACCGGCTGTAGTTGGCCGGGAGCTCCGGCCCGCAGCGCGCCGACGAACTCCGGTTCGTCGGCGGCCACAACATCGAACAAGAACTGACCATCTTCTTTGCTGTCGAGGAGCGCCTTGGCTTCATCGCTGCACGCTTTCAGGCCGTATGGTCCCACGACCAGGTTCTCGTCCGTCAGTCCAAGCAGGTGCTCCGCAATCTTGATCTCAAATGCCTCATCCCCGACGTCGCTGGCAGCTACCTCGGCGACGTGTTGGAGTTTCTCGAGATAGATAATGATGTCTTGGGCAGTGCGGGCGCGGTAGATATCGGCGAGCCGGAAACGGGCAAGAGCGGATGCCTCTTGGTCGAGGTCCTTGACCGCGCTATACTTGGCTCGATTGGCGGCGAGGTAGCTGAGCTTGGCAGCATATGCCAGCTGATCGGCCAACTGCAGACGTGCAGAGTCACGCACCAGTCGGACGCTGGGGTCATTCGCCGCGCTGCTCTCGGTCCACGCGCGCGCGCGTCGGTTTTCGACGACAAGGTCCTTGACCTCAGCCTCGAGGCGGCGGAACGCGTTCAACTGCGCATTGAATTCGTGCGTCTTCCGGATGAGGTCTCTTTGCAGCTCGACCTGTCCTAACAAGAGAAGACGGGTAGCCTTCTCGAGCTCTATGTTGTGGATCTCTATGTCCGTGGCGACCTGGCGTAAGGTCGATTGCTCTCGTATGTCAGCGATAATGTCGGCCCCAGGGGTGTAGCTAAAAGATGCGCCCGTGGCACCGAAACTGACGCCGATTGATCCGGCGATGGTCTCCGCGTACTGCCAGGCGGCCTGCAGCTGCCCATTGCGCTCGAGGGTGTTTGCCACGGCTGATGTAGCATCAACTTCGAACTGAATGCGCTTCGGGATTCCGTCAATCAACCCCTGCAGGTACTCAATGTCCAGATAGGCGCCCCGCAGGCTGTCCCAGGCTGCGCGGAGCTGGCCGCCGCCGCTCGGCGGCAGTGCGGATCCTAGATCGGCCAGACACTGGTCGTAGAGTGGGGATGTCACATCGCAGGACCGCAATGTGTCCGCTACCTGCCCGGCGCAGGCGAAGAAGCTGTCCCCAGTCTGTTGCTCACTCTCACAGCCCGTCAGCGCCTCGAGACGCTCGTCATATTCTCCCTGGACAGCTTTGATGGCCTGCGCGAGATCGTCCTTGTTCATATCGAAGTGGCGGCTCTTAGCCTC
>JBHIAO010000185.1:0-10642 GCA_046758565.1 Anaerolineae bacterium | reverse complement strand
GCGCACCGATGAGCGACTCGAAGCGTTTCAGCGGCGCACCGATGAGCGATTCCAGGAGGTGGCAGAAGCGCAACGGCGTACGGATGAGACTGTGCGGGCGTTAGCCACAGAGGTGCGGGCGTTGGCGGATGAGCAGCGAGGAATGTCTACGTCCCTTGGTAAGCTTCAGAGGGCCTTTGGCGCCAACATCGAAGAGGAAGCCGAAAGCAACGTCCAGGCTATGCTGGAAGACAAAGGCTATCGACTACTAGCGGAGCCCTATTCCCTGGCGCTGGATGGAGAGTTGGACGTGGTGATGGAACTCGAGGCCCCGAGTGGTGAAACGGTGTGCGCTCTGGTGGAGGCCAAGGCACGACTGGGCCACCGCGAAGTGCGTGCCTGGGCCCAGCGAATGAAGTCAAGCGGCTGGCAGCAAAGCCTGGCCGATAGTGGAGTGCCCGGACCGTATCTGGTGTATGCCTATGGCATCCGGGTGGACGCCGGCGCGGTTCGAGCGGCGGAAGCTGAGGGGATTGGCCTGGCCACTGGGCGCGGGGAACGGGTCGCACCCAGGGACTTGATTCGTCGGTTGCCCTGAGGGGCAAGCCCATTCCGAGGAGCCCTTCAACGCAGCCCAGGCTTCGTACCGAGGCTTCGTCGCGAGCCTTCGGCCCGAGTTCAGGTCGAGGGCTCAGTCGAGTGGCTCAGCCCTAGGGTACAAGGCTCAGGGCAAGCCCTTCGATAAACTCAGGACAGGCTTCGGACTTCGGACGGGACCTCCTGGACCACTCCATTTTCCACGTGCAGCACCCGCGCTTGTGCCAGAAACGCCTCTGAGAAGTCCGCCAGGTCGGTTGAGGTGAGGAAGGCCTGCTCATGGCGCTGGGCCACAACCATGAGGTACTGCCGGCGTTCTGCGTCTAGCTCGCTCATGACGTCGTCCAGCAGCAAGATGGGCGGCGCGCCGGTGACGGTCCGAATCAGCTCGGCCTGCGCCAGGCGCAGCGTTAAGGCAATTGTGCGTTGTTGCCCGCGCGAACTGTACACGCCCATGTCGATGTCATTGACCGTCATCGTGATGTCCGCCCGATGTGGGCCGACCAGGGTGACACCACGGGCGCGTTCGGCCGGCTCACGCTGGGCAAGTCGAGCTCGAAAAACATCCTCGATCCTCTCCCGCGATAGTGCCGGCGGCTGGTCAGGGCGATCTAGCGAGCTCTGAAGCACCATTTCGGCGGCCGGACCTTTGAGGACGCTGGATGCATAGCCGAGGGCCAGTGTCTCATCTCCACCCGTGAGGTCGGTATGGATCGCCCCTGCCCGTTCGTTGAGGCGGTCGATGGCTCGCAGCCGGTAGGCCACAATGACAGCGCCGTGCTGCACCAACTGATCGCCCCAGAACACGAGCTCTGCTGGATCGCCACCTTCATCGCGCAGCCGGCGCAGCAGGTGATTGCGCTGTGACATGATTCTATTGTAGCGCGCCAGCGCGCGGGCATACCGGGGGTCGAGCTGGCTGAGCAGGTGGTCGAGGTAGCGCCGGCGCACGCCGGGCGAGCCGGCTACCAACTCGGTGTCCGTCGGTGAGAAGAGGACGACGTTGACGAGGCCGGCCAGGTCGGTGACGCGCCTGTTGACCCCGTCGACTTTGATGGTTTTCTGCAGCCGATCCACGTCACCCGCCTGGATGGCGTTGATAGTTAAGATCATCTCAATTCGTTTCTGTTCGCCATCGGTGACGAAATCACCCTCAAGCCGAGCGTAGGGGATCAACATGACCTGGTCGGGAGTCGAAGGGTGAACCTCCCAGTTGATGAGCTGGCGATCCGAGAGGGCGTGGGGGGTGCCGGCTGTAGCCAGGTAGTACACAGCCTCGAGCAGGTTCGTCTTGCCCTGGGCATTGCCACCCTGCACCACCACACAGCCGGGCGAGAAGTTCAACTTCATCGCATGGTAGTTCCGGTAGTTGGTCAGGGACAGCCGTTGGATGTACATGAAGCGTGATGCGTGAAACGTAAAACGTGAAACGTGAGAGTTCAAGCATGCGCGAGGTCTTCACGTTTCACGTTTTACGTTTTAGCTAACTCCGAATGTGCATAGGCATGATGACGTGAACGAAGTCTGGGCCGCCTACGGGTTTGAATACCCCGGGGCTCGAGGCCGTGGACGTCTCGACAGCCACTTGGTCTGTCCCGATGACGTTGAGGACATGCAGCAGGTACTTGGCGTTGAACGCAATCTCCAACTCTTCGCCTTCGATGCTGGCATCGAGCTGGCTCACGTTGTCGCCCAACTCGGCTGACGTCGCACTGACTGTCAGCGTACCTGGCTCGAGCTCAGAGCCCGGGGCGATTCTTAACTTTACAATGTTGGCCGCATCTCTCGCGAAGAAGCTGGCGATCTTGACGGCGTTAAGAAACGGCTTCACGTCCACAACCGTGCGCGTGCTGTAGCTGGTGGGGATAATCTGGTTATAGTCGGGGAAGTTACCTTCGATGAGTTGTGATATCAGATCGATATTGGGGAGATGGAACAAGACCTGATTGCGCCCTTCGGTGACGGTAACCTCAACCTCTTCCTCGGTATCACCGAGAATACGACCCAGTTCGCTAAGGGCTCGGGCTGGGATGATGACCGACAGGGGTTCCTCGATGCCGGCGTCGACTTCTGAGGTACGCACCGACAGTCGGAAGCCGTCAGCGGCTGCGAAGGTGATCGCACCGGCGTCGAACCGAGTCAGCACACCGGTGAGGATGGGCCGGCTCTCGTCCGTCGCCGCGGCGAAGGTCACCTGATCGATCATCTCGCTCAGGGTTTCGGGATCCAGAGCCATCTGGCCGCCGTCTTCGACGGTTGGGATGAGTGGAAACTCGTCAGCATCGATGCCTTTGATGTTGGCTTCGTACCGCGAGCAGGTCAGATGCAAGGTCTGGGTGCGGGTAACCAGATCCATGTCGATGGTTTCGCCCGGCAGTGAGTTGACGAAGTCGGTGAGCAGGCGGGCCGGAACCGTCGTCTCGCCCTCCTCCTCGACCTTGGCGCCAATCCAGCAGCTGATGCCGATCTCCAGGTTCGTCGCTGCGAGTTTCAACTGCGAGTTGTCGGTCGCAATCAAGATGTTGGAGAGCACCGGCAGAGTTGTTCGTGTGGCCACAGCACGGCTGACGATGGCCAATCCACGGGCCAAGTTTTCTTGCATGCATGATACGTGCATGGGTACCTCCAGAGCGGGTCAATGTTATCCAGTTCGGGACTCAGAGTATACTACAAGGTCGGCAACTGAGCAAGGAAGCAGGGGTGAGGGGGTGATAAGGTGACAAGGAGATTCTCTCCCCATCTCCCCCTCACCTTGTCACCCTGTCACGGTTTGAAGTCATAGATACCGTCGTCGATGGGCCAACGGACGTCGCAAGAACTGCACACAACGGCTCCCGAAGTTTCCGTCAGGTCGAGTGAGCCGCAGTCGGGGCAGCGCCAGAGCGAGTCGCTTAGCCGGCGGAATTCAGGCTTGTCGATGTGCGTGCGCAGGAAGATGCTGGGTGCCAGCTTCAGGCGAGCGGTTGGTCGTTGAAGCCATCCGTCGATGGTTGCCAGGAGGTTGGGATCGACGCGCTGTTTGAGTGCCCGCGATCGAAAAGTGGACACAGCCCGCTCGGCATCAACATGGAAGCCAGTCCTTCCTAGATGCGATGCCACATAGTCAGGATGAAAGTCGAAGTTGAGTTCGACGAACTCGTAGGGATCAAGACTGAATGGGTTTTCTGTCTGCCGACCAAGCCAATAGCGGCCGATGGCTTTGAGATGCCGTTTGTTGGCAAATTCCAGTACGTAAGTGCCACCCGGGCGAAGGATGCGCCCGATTTGTGCGAAAGCCGCCGCCAGGTCTTCGACATGATGAAGCACGCGCACGGTGATCGCGGTGTCCACAGCGGCATCGGCCAGCGGTAGATTGTACAGGTCGCCGGCCACGTAGATGAAGCGCTCATTGCCCAAACGCTCCTGGGCGTGGCGCAACTGCGACTTGGCGTAGTCCAGCAGGATGACTTTATCGTAGCCGTGGTACAGGTCCGCCAGCCGGCCAAAGCCGGCCCCGATCTCGATGAGGCGCCGGCCTCGGGGGGGCAAGAGATGTTTTAGAGCGATTCGCTCAACCGCATCCTCGTACTCTCGCCCCTGACCGTTCCAGAAATCGGTCCGGTACTGACTACCTTCGTAGTCGCAAATCGCGGGTCTAACCGGATTTCGCAAGCGGTCTCTCCTTATGCTATTGCTCATCTATGTCAGTGAGTGGGTACTTCCCAACTTCGATCAAGCGTTGGCGCTCTAGAATGCGGTCGGGATGATTGAGTTGCAGAATTCTTACAAGCAGTACTCACACTGCCCTGCAGCTCGCTCGGCCACTATCTGGCGTAGCGTGGCTGGAACGTACGACTGCGTCACGACTGGTTCATTAGTTGTTTGTAGGCGTGTGCCTTGGCCAATCGCACCAGATGTTCCAACATCAAGCATCGCTCCAACTCGATCTCTTCCTGACGTGAGAGTTCCTCTTGCTTCCCTCTGGACAGAAGCTCACTTACCCGTGCCTGAAGTCCGGGGGAAGGTCGAATAGCAAGTACCCGTTCTGGTGTTGGTTGACTGGTCAACAATTCCATGATGGCGCTCTCGTCCTGGAATTGACCTGATCTCTCGGCCAGCAGCTCACGCAGACCGCGTTCTAGTACCTCCGGTAGGCGGTCCTGGAAGCGCTGCAATTGCTGTGCAAGATCATCAGATACCTGTATGGTTATCTCCATCATCATCGTCCCACTCCAGTCAAGGCTTCCTGCAGTTTGGCCACGCCCTTCCGTTCAAGGCGATACTCATCGCTTATGTCAATCTATACCATGCGCACACGGTCTGGCAGATGTTCGGTAAGAAGACTTACGTTCTACGTGGAACATGCTTGGTGTCTTACCGGCCATATCGAATCCAAACCGGGTGTGCAGGGCACCACTTCACTTCACAGGATCGGATTACGGCGTTACTCCGCAACATTTGCGTTGTCTACGAGAATCAAGGCTCCGTGATGCGTGATTCGTGATACGTGAGCGAGCTACACGCGGGCCTTCTCACGGATCACGCATCACGGATCACGCCGATAGCGGTTTGGTTGCGGCCGCGCCGCCTTAAGCATTACGCATCACGGATTACGGTCTGGTCGCCGGCCTGAACCGACCAGGCAACAAGCCTGCGCGCATGAATCAACCTCCCACAATGGCATCGTAGATGGCCTGGAGTTCCTCATCGGAGTAAAAGTGGATCACCAGCCGGCCACCACGTTCGGTGCGGAATAGGTTCACTTTGGTACCCAGCGCCCCGCGGAATTCATGTTCCAGGGCTTCAACATATGGGTCACGCTGCCGAGACGCGGAGGGCGCAGCCGGCTCCGGTTGACCCTCGCGCAGCCGGCGCACCAACTGCTCCGTCTGACGAACATTTAGACCCGCGTACCGGATACGGTCCACGACTTGCAGTTGGAGCTCTTCGTCATCCAGGGATACCAGGGCATCAGCGTGGCTCTCGGTGATCTCGCCGGTCGTCAGTGCTTGCTTCACGCTGTCGGGGAGACGCAGCAGGCGCAACGCCTTGGTGATGGTCACGCGACTCCTACCCACGCGCTCAGCGACCTCGGCGTGCGTGAGGCCGAATTCCCGAACAAGTTGGTCGTAAGCCGTGGCTGCTTCCAGCGGGTTCAGGTCAGTGCGCTGCAGGTTCTCGACCAACGCCAGTTCCAACTTGGCGCGGTCGCTGGCTTCCTTGACAATGACGGGAACCTGAGCGAGGCCGGCCAGCCGCGCTGCCCGCCACCGCCGCTCGCCGGCGATTAGTTGATAGCCGTCCGATGCAGTGGTGACGATGAGAGGCTGGATGAGACCATGCTCGCGGATGGAGTCGGCGAGTTCCTGCAGTTGCGCTTCCGCCATATCAACGCGTGGTTGCCACGGGTTGGGGGTGATCCGGTCGATCGGCACTTCCTGCAAGCCGGCCGGAACCTCAGCCTCGTCCGATGGAATAAGAGACTCCAGCCCCCGTCCAAGCCCACGTCTTTGCGTCACAGCCTCTCCTTACTACGAATCCCTAATCTCCAATCTCTAATCTCTAATCTCAAGTTTGTCTCCCCAAACGCCTGTCTCAACCCCGAACTTCTCCAATATCTCCTGAGCCAGCAATCGATGGGCGACAGCACCCGTGGAGTTGGGTGCGTATGTCAGGATCGTCTCCCCGTAGCTAGGGGCTTCGCTCAGGCGAACGCTGCGCGGGATGATCGTGTTGAAGCAATGATCGGGAAAATGCTGGCGCACTTCGTCCACGACCTGCTGGGCCAGGTTCGTGCGGGCGTCGTGCATGGTCATCACCAGGCCGGCCAGCCGCAACTTAGGATTAAGGTGACGGCGAACCAGGTCGATGGTCCGCATCAGCAGTGACAGACCTTCTAAAGGCAGGTATTCGCATTGCACCGGAACGAGAACCTCGTCGGCCGCACACAGGGCGTTCACACTGAGAAGCCCCAGACTGGGCGGACAGTCGATAAGGATGATGTCGAAGCTGTCACGATGACCGTCCAAAGCGCGTCTCAGCCGGCGCTCGCGGTTCATCATGGCGACCAGCTCCACTTCTGCGCCGGCCAGGTCAGGCGATGAAGGTGCCAGGTCCAGTCCTGGTTGACCCGTCGACCGCACGATCTCGCCCAACGAACGTTCGTTGATAATCGCGTCGTAGACCGACGGTGTCACAGCGTGTTTGTCGAGACCCAGCGAGCTGGTTGTGTTTGCCTGGGGATCGATGTCGATCAGCAACACACGCTGCGCAAGGGACGCCAATGCAGCGCCCAGATTGACGGCCGTCGTCGTCTTGCCGACGCCCCCCTTTTGATTGGCGATCGCGTAGACTCTACTCATACCTGATCTTCCGGATGCGACCGTGGTGGAGCCTGTGTTCCACCTGAGCTCGAGTGGGAATACCTTGCACGCCCGGCCCCTCGATAGAGAGGGACGCAACTGCATTCGCGAAGCGCGTCGCCTCATGCGGATCGTCGGTTTCGTGGAGTCGAATCAGAAAAGCAGCCGCAAAGACATCACCCGCGCCAGTGGGATCCATCTCCGTGGCCTCGAAGGCTGGGTGGTGAGTGACGCGGTCGGAAGACCGGCCACAGCGATCGCCAGCGAGGAATAAGGTTGCGCCGGCAGGCCCCCGAGTCACGACCATGATTTGAGCCAGCTCAGCCAGGCGGTCAATTTCACTACGCATGCGAGCCACGTCTTCTACGCTAAACACGAGTGCGTCGGCCCGGCGTAGAACGCCATCTGCTTCGTGCCAGTGCCGAGGTGCGACGCGTCCAGACTCATCCCATTGACGCATCCACCCCTGAGGCGTCACGCCGATCAGCGAATGGCTATCGAAAATGCTCAGGATCTCGCTGGGAATCTCTCTGACCAGGGGGCCGAGGTGAATGATCGGGCTTCGCCGCCAGGTCACGGGAACGGCAGCCGGATCGATGGATGCGGCGACGCCATGAATGAATTGCTCGCGCCGGCCATTGTGATAGAGGTTTTGAAAAGTCGTGGTTTCAGAGGCAGGGATTCGGGTTATTGATATGTCTTCCAGGATGCTATTCGGGTCAAAGCCCGGATCGAAGCTCGTGACGATGCCGACAGAAAGACCTAGATTGCGGGCTGTCAGCGCGGCGTACGTGGCGGTTCCACCAATGGTGTAGCCCTCAGGAGTGAGGTCCTTTGTAATATGACCGATGACCACGTACTCAGGGGGCATTCGTGTCCTCTCCCCGCTCGATCCCTGTAGGCAGGGCCTGAGGGGGGTCAGTTTCGCAGGCGAATGGTGACCTTGCGATTATCACCCTGACCGACGCTTCGGGTCGCCACGTCAGGGTTGTCTCGCAGTGCAAGATGGATGATACGTCGCTCGTTGGGGGGCATGGGTTCGAGAGAAATCGGCCGGCCGTTTTCGCGTACCCGGTCAGCCATGCGCTGAGCAAGTTCTCTGAGGGAACGCTCTCGACGCTGGCGATATCCGCCGACGTCGATGACGATGTTTGTCCACTCGTGGGTCTGCCGGCTGACGATCAACCGGGTGATGAACTGGAGTGCCTGTAGGGTAGAGCCCTGGTGGCCAATGAGTACACCCAGATCCTCACCCTCGACATCGATGAGAATCGGCTGATCGCTGGTTCCTTGACCACGTTGTCGGAACTCGACCGTGGTCGGCACACCGATCTTCTGGACCAGGGTCCGCACGGCCTGGATGGCGATTTCAGCAGCGTCGATCTCGGGTGCGGCCGGCGTCACCACCTCCGGCTCCAGCTCCAAACCCTCTTCCTCGACTTCTTCGGAGGGGGCTATCGCTTCGATGGAGGGGGCTACCGCTTCGATCTCAGTTTCTGGAGGCTGCACAGGTTCCGGTTCAGGCTGGCGTGGTCGCGGCCGGCGAAGCCGCAATCGCACGCGGGCGTCTTCAACCCCGATGATGCCGAGAATACCGCGACTACCCTCGTTTAGGACTTCAATTCTTACGTCGTCCCGAGTTGCTCCCAACTGGATGAGGCCCTTCTGAATAGCCTCCGACACGCTTGGAGCTCGAATTTCAACTTCTTCGACGTCGTCTGCGTGGTTTCTCATCTGTTATCCTTCGCACCTTACCGTCGCTCGCCCCACCTGCTTTGCTGCCGGCGGATGCACTAGCCGTGGCAGTTGTCAAGACTGGCTCTCGGAGATCAGTCCACTTGTTGATGGCCACCTGCTGGATGATACTGACAAGGTTGAATACGAGGTAGTATAGGACCAATCCTGCCGGCAACTTGAGGAAGACGAAGGCGAATATGAGGGGCGTGAACTGCATCATCTTCTGCATGGATTCCTGCTGGGGGTCGGTGGTGGGGGGTGTCAGCAAGCGTTGATAGAGGAACTGCGAGATGACCATGAGAATGATGAGAATGGGAATGCCCTCAGGCGGAATACTCTCGGGTTCTGCCAGGCTCTTCAGCCACAGGAATGACTCTGCTTTGAAGGCGTCGGTTTGGGACAGGTTGAGAATGGCCCGATACAAACCCCACAGGATGGGCAACTGGATCAAAAGAGGTAGGCAGCCGCCTATAGGATTCACACCATGCTCGCGGTAGAGCTTCATCTGCTCCTGCGAGAGCTTCTCCTTGTCATCCTTGTATTGCTCCTGCAACTCTTTCATCAAGGGTTGGATCTTCTGCATCGCCCGTGATGACCTGAGTTGCTGGATTGTCAACGGCAACGTCACCATCTTTATCACAATGCCAAAGACAATGATGGCGACGCCGTAACTGCCAAAGACACCGTACATATACTGCAACACTTGCACGGCGGGCTCAACAATTGCACTGTTGAAGGCCGTGCCTAACCAATCCAAAAGAAAACCCCCTTTCGAAGGCGCAGATGTTGGAAGTTAGAGGGTGTAGATGCTGGCTGATCTAACTTCGAACGTCCTACTAGTTTATGGAACCGGGTCGACACCACCGGGGTTGAAAGGATGACAACGAGCGACACGCTTCATGCCTAGCCATCCGCCACGGAAAAGGCCATACTTCTCAATGGCTTGGTAGGTATACTTGGAGCAGGATGGCTCGAACCGACACGTCTGTCCGAATATCGGTGAAATAAATCGTTGATAGACTCTAATCAGGGCTAATACGAGCGTTCTCACTTTCTTTCTCACTCAATAGCGACGCCTGTTGCAGCAGTTGTCCGATGGCATCATCAACGGTCTGAAATGTCGCTTGTCGGATCGGTCCCCGTGCGATGAAAACCAAGTCCCAGCCCGTGTCGATTGTCTTGTGCCTCAGTCGTACAGCCTCTCGGAGAAAGCGCCTGATCCGGTTTCGGACGACGGCCTTACCAATTCGCCGGCTCACGGAAAACCCGTATCGGTTATGCTCGAGGTCGTTGCGTTGAGCGCAAAGGACAGCAATCCGATTGGACAATGACCGGCCATCTCGTCGCACACGCTGAAATTGCTCCTTGTCCGATAGCCTATACTTTCGCTTCAATGGCCGGCTATAGCGCGGTTAGCCAACGGCGCCGGCAGTCCTGCCGGACCCTCGGCTGCGATCAACTACTTTCGATGCTTCCGTGGCGTCACGCGCTTGCGACTCTTCAGCTGGCGGCGTTTGAGAATCTGACGCCCACCCTTTGTCTGCATGCGCTTGCGGAAGCCGTGCTTCCGCAGTCGGCGACGTTTCTTCGGCTGGTATGTTCGCTTCGGCACGATAATCACTCCTTCCCAATTTCGCGACTATTAATTATACTGTGTTTCAACGTTCGGCGCAAATGGCTGAAAGATAATTGTGAATCGTGAATTGTGAATTGTGAATTTAGCCGGCCGTGCATTACGCCGAAGCTCGCGGGGTCAAAAGTGACAAAGTAATTCACAATTGTCAATTCACAATTCACAATTCGCGAAGGAGAACAGGTCTGCAAACCCCGCCAGTAGGGTGACCACAATAACCCCACTATATATGCGGTCTATCGGGGCATTGTCATCCTGTATTTAGTGGTGTGTGGTTTTTTCAAGAATGGTGTACACTATGTCTTAACGCAGCCTTTGGCCGCAACCAAACTGCGTAAAACGTGAAACGTAAAAC
>JBHIAO010000184.1:0-10672 GCA_046758565.1 Anaerolineae bacterium | reverse complement strand
CCGCTTTCGATGACGACATCTTCTTCCGTGGCGCGCTTGTACCCGATGATCAGGGTCAGCGTCTGCTGACTGAGTATCACAGAGGGCGCAAATTTGGGACCGCCCAGCGCGGTCTCGTCTCTGCCTGGTACTTCCTCGAACGACCAGGTGGGTGGGTAACGGAAAGAGAAGCCGTACTCCGCGTTGGTATAGGTGAGGAAGGTGGGTCGCTCCGTGACCTGCCCCGCGGCGTCTACTTCTCCTTCCCACTGAAAGCCGGTAGTCTGGTTGGCCACCACCACCTGATATACCCGCATCTCGGGTGGCACCACCGCATGCGAGAGCGTGACCACCCAGTTGCCTGAGGTGAACTCGTAGGTCGCCGCGCCCACCAGCCCTTCTGGGGTGGTGGGCTCCTCTTCCCACGTAAGGCCTGGCGCGGGGGCCTGATCGCCGTAGTGTTCGATGACGTAGGCCAGGCCGGCATCGCGGGCGGCCCTGACATCGTCAGGGAACTCCACCGCGACCTCCGTTGGGGCGGTCGTTGGAACTTCGGTGGGTTGTGATGTAGCTGTAACGACGATCTCAACAGGTGTCGGCGCAACACAGGCTGCAAGGGGCAGGCCGGCGAGCACCAACAGGCTTGCTACTGCGATAAGCGTTTTACGTTCTGCCATCGTATTCTTCTCCTTATCAATCGAGTGTGACCAAAATCCTTTGGAAAATAGGCCGATAGACGGCGATTGCCCTCATTAGCGAAATTCTGCTCCCCCTGGACTGGTTTGTATCTCTACGGTATCGTCAGTTCCTGCCACTCAAAATGAGCACGAATCCCAAAACAAAGTGTTTAACGTTCATTATTCATGCAGCCTCCTTACTCCTGTATGCTCATGGTTGCAGCTTCTCACTGCGTCAGGGGGCGACAAACAGTGAGCTTTGGCTTACGCCTCCTCGATCTCGGCGCGCAAGGTTTCTACGTCGGGGTAGGGATACAGTCGGTAGAGCTCTGCCCAGGCCTGATCGGGCTGGCCGGTATAGAGGTAGTCCAACACGAGGGGGATCACCGAACACTTGGCGTCCTCCTTCTCACCGGTCTGACCCTGCTCGGCCATATAGAGTTGAAAGCCAACACGGTCGCGGAGACTTTCATCAGTGGTCACCACGAGGGTGCCCGAGAGAGGCACGGTGTGGGCCGGCATGATCAACTGACCCAACTGATCCAAGCGATAGATGGTCACCCACTCGGCGGCGATGACCTTCCAGGTCAAGGTCACGGGCTCGCCTGGCCTGATTTCCGAAGGCGAAATGGTGAAGGAAGCAATGGTGGACCCCGAAGTGGTCCCCGGCACAGGGATGGACGTCGGTGTCGGCGGCACAGGGGTAGGACTCGATGGGGCTGGTGTATCTGTTGGCACGGGCGTGGACGTCGCCCCTGGCTTGGGTGTTGGTACGGTTCGCGTGGCTGTAGGAGCTACGCATCCAACCAAGAACAACACAGCCCCAATCATCAGTGGCAAGATCCTCTGGTAGCTCATTGCTTTGCTCCTCGCTATGGGCAACAGCCTGGATTGGTTTGTATCTCTACGGATTTCCTGGCCCCTTGTTCTTGTTTCTGGCGTTACTCAGCTTCGTCAAGTATCTGGCATGGCATTTTCAATGCCTGACAATTGGCAGGTAGATGCTGATCGGCAGGTCGGTGCCCGACCAGAAGCCGGCGTACACGGCGTAGATACCGTCGCTGCTGCTCATCGGACCGAGGTCCGGCTGGCCGGCGGTGCCCATCAGGCTGTAGCGACTGCTTTCGCTGCGGACGGTGCCGGCCACGGTAAACCAGGACAGGTCGTAGCTATTTCGGATTTCGGATTTCGGATTTCGGAAGGAAAATCCGAGACTTGTGCTGAGCCCACCCGAAGGAGCGCTCCAGGCGAAGGCCAGCAGGATGAGCAGCAGGACCATGAATGTCGCTGTACGTTTCATCTGCTCCATCCCCTTGTCTCCTTGTCTCCCCCTCTCCCCCTCCCAATTGCCTGCTCCACCGCTGCCAGGCGTGCTTCCAATGCTGTGATCTCCTCCTGCTGGGCTGCATTTTCAGCTTGCAGTGCTGCGATTTGGGCATCCTTCTCCTGCAGCAGTTGATACAGCCCCTGAATCGCCGCCAGAGCCACCCCGTCCGCGTCCACGGTGCTGATATGCCGGTCGTCCTCCCCCAGGCCGAAGGCAGCGTAGAAGTCCTGGGCGGTAGGACCGATGTGGCGGATGGACAGGTCCTGACTTTTGTAGTTCCAGGTTTGGATAGGCATCGCTGCCAGACGCGCCAGAGCTTCGTGCCCGTCCACTAGTGCTAGATTGACCTTGGCGTCACGGTCGCTGAGGGTGGACCATGCACTGGCGCCAGGGGCTAGCTGCACGCCGGCGGTTGGGTCGCCGTTGGCATCAACGGCGGAGACGATGCGGGTACCGCCTGTAGCCCGCACGTTGAACTGATTGGCCGCCGTGGATGCAAAATCCCCATCGGTTGAGTCGGCCCAGACAAAGGCGCCATCATGATTGGCCTTACCCCGACGGCCAGCGGCGAAGCTGTAAGCGCCCATGGCCGTGTTGCGTTCGCCCCCACCCACCGTCGACGCAAGGCCGCTGGCCGTGTTCTGGTTGCCTCCGGAGACGGTGGCGTAGGTGTTGCTGGCCGTGTTGATGACGCCTCCGCTCACTGTGGAATTCGGGCCACTGGCCGTGTTGACTTGGCCCCCGCCCACTGTGGAACCAATTTCGCTTGCCGTGTTGGTTCGGCCTCCACCTACCGTAGATTCGGAACCGCTGGCGGTATTGCCATCGCCGCCGGCGATGGTAGCTGCCGGGCCGCTGGCCGTGTTGCTGAAACCTCCGCCGACAGTGGCTTGAACCTCGCTGGCAGTGTTGCCCCGGCCACCGCCCACGATGGCGTAGTCGGCGCTGGCAGTGTTGGCCCTGCCCCCAGCGATGGTGGCGGAGTCGCTGTTGACGGTGTTGTCCCTGCCCCCGGCGACGGTGGCGAAGTCGCCGTTGGCAGTGTTGCGCAAGCCCCCGCCGACGGTGGTGGAGCTACCCCTGGCGAAGTTGGACTGGCCCCCGGCGACCGTGGCGGGGGTCACTTCACCAGGCGCGGGTGCAGGCACAGCGGAAGCGGCGGTGTTAAACTTGCCCCCACCGACCGTGTCGCCGTCCCAGCCGGCGGTGTTGTCAAAGCCTCCACTGACGGTGGCGTGCTGGCCGCCGGCGATGTTGCGCTCGCCCCCGCTGACGGTGCCGTAGTGTGCTAATACCTGGTTAGGCGTGTCGGGTCCTCCACCACCGCTGATGGTCGCTCCCCCCAGCTTGGGGGCGACGTTGTTGGCCGGCCCGCCGGCGATCACGTTATTGGTATTAGCCTGCGGTTGTGTATACAGGCCTGGCAACGCCAGCGCATGCGGTGCCGCCGGCAGTTTCTGGCGTGGACTGAGGATCTCGAAGTCCCCCTCGCTATCGCCCGGCCGTACGCCGATCTCCAGGTAGCGGGGGTAGCCCGTCACAACAAAATGCCCGAAGTCCAGTTCCACGCTGAACAGGCCGCGGGTGAGGGTGACATCCTCAAAACCGAGGGGGCCACCCACTCGAGTGCCGGCAGTGAGGTCATCATACAACTCAAACCGGAAGTCATACGTGCCGTTGGTGGGGATGCCGCCGTCGGTCAGACGGCCTTGGTATGTGAAGGCAGTGACCGCACGAGTGCTCGGGTCACTAGGAATACTCTGCGGCGCTGGCCCCTGGGCCCACACCCATCCCCTCACCACGACCAGCAGCGAGACCACGGCCACCAACAGGATCGTGCTGCCCAAAAAGACTTTCCGTTTCATCGCTCATCTCCTTTCGATAACTGTTCGCCGGCTCCCGTCGGATCGTCAGATCCGACGGAGGGGCGGTTCGTCAGGGAGCTACTGCATTCTTTGTGATCAGCGGCAACCGCATCCGGTACGGGGCCTGCACGTAAGCCGGCTCCAGCTCGTAGATCAGCTCGTTGCCGGCCGTATCCCAGGCCCGCAGCCGCAAGGCCACCCTCGTGCCTGGTGTCTGGGCTGGTACCACGCCGCGGTGCTCGTCGCCCGCCGGGGTCAGCGGGACGATGGTCCAACCGGCGCCGGCGTTGAAAGCCAGGGAGGTTCCAGCTACTCTCACTGTGTCGGTCAGCGTGACGCGCACTTCAGGCGGCCCATAGGGCTCGTCGGTGGGGGTGCCGCCGGCCAGGAGCCACAGGTTGACGATCGCCGGCGGGTCAGGATCGGCGCGCTGCGTGTCGAAGTCGGCGATGACGTTGGCATGGCCCTCCACTTCCTCGGAGATGCCCAGGGTGTAGGTGAAGGGCACGGTCAGGGAGTAGTGGCCGGCGACGGAGATGGGGATCGTGGTCGTCACCACCAGCGCCCCAAACGCTCCCCAGGCGTCCGGAAACTGACCTTCTTCCACCAGCTCGCCATCGCGTCGGAGGGTGTAGGGTAGGTTGTTGGATGGCAGCATGTCGCTCCACTGTGTGGCGAACAGGTAGAGGGCATCCCCCACGGCAGGGCGGAGCTCGATCTCCGTCTCGGTGTTGGTGAAGCGAGCAAACCAGTGGGGCGGGTCCAGGCCCAGGGGGATGACGCCAGCGTCGGTGGCGAAGAGGGGGGGCGGGGTCGGTGGTCCGCCGAACCCGAACAGCCCGGCGATCGGATGGAAGACAGGGGGATATCCCCATAGGAGACCATCGGGTTCCCGACGCAGTGGCGCAGGTTGGAGCACCAACTCATCTTCCAGGGTCATGACCGCTCGCCACAGGTAGCCAGTCGCAAAATCGGCGCTGGGCGCGGCCATGTAGTGGGCCTGCCGAACATAAGGAAGCGTCGTCGTCAGGACCCCCGATTGGAAGAAGAGAATGTCGAAGATGCTCACGAGCGGGAACCGCATCTCGCTCAGGGCTACCGTTCCCTGTGATGCCGGGAGGTGCAAGGGATGGCTGACGCGGCGGTAGGCCGTGGCGTCGGGTTGGAACTCCACAGTTTCGGTCACCCCGACGCTCTGACCGAAGAAGGAGTAGAAGCCACCCTCAGCCGGCACAGTGCGGACAGCCGCAGCATCGAACCGGTAGTCGGTGCCCACATCTGAAAGATACCAGGTGGTGCCAATCGGAAGGGGTGGGGTCAGGAAAATGCCTGCCGGTGACGGTTGATAGGTGAGGACGCCGACGCTAGTCGTGGTCGTGATGAACTGACCCTGCTCGTCCTCAGTCACTAACGTCACCGCATTGCGGGCCGCCGAGCCTCGCAAGGTCACTTCCGTCACGGTGCCCACCTGCACCTGTTCGCGCACCACGAAGCGCCAGCCTGGCATATCCTCGGTGGGAGCGAACAGGGCCACCAGGTCGTACGCGCCCGACGGCAGGGCGAGCGTTAGCGACTCCGGCACAGGCGAGAGCAGGGTCTGGAAGTCCGCGCGGTCGTGAACCAATATGGCAAATGCCCCAATTCCGGCGATTCCATCTTCCAGGCGCGCCTTCAGGAGAGGACTCTTGACGAAGGCGAAGGGGACGCGCAAGGCGAGGGCGCGATCCGTGGGCATGGCCAGAATCTGACCGGTGTAGGCGTAGGGGGCTTCCTTCACGTTGGGCACGGCACCGTTGTCCACCGTCAGCAGGAAATTGAAATTTCGGGTCTCGCCCGGGCCGACCGTCAGTTGGGATGGGTTCAGCATGGTGTTGACGCCGGCTGGCAAGGTTCCGGTGACGGACAGGGTGTAGGTGAGCGTGTGGGTTGTCAGGTTGGTGAGTGCCAGGACCTCGCTACGGCTCCACTGGGGTTGGGTCAGGTCGTCCGCTCCCAGGCTGAGGCTCGCGGGAAGGATCACCGCCCGGTTGAGGGCTGCCTGGTCGGCCCGCACCCGACCGCTCCCCTGGACGTAGGGGTTCAGGCCCCACTGCTCCACCTGCGCCCGGTTGCTCCCTTGGGACTGTTGGGGTTCGCCTGGCACCCGCATCGTCTCTATCAGAACAGGCTGGGCGGTCTGCATCATGGCCGCCTTGACGATGGCCGGCGACCAGTCAGGGTGGAGCTGGCGCAGAAGGGCGGCCACGCCGGCCACGTGAGGCGAGGCCATGCTGGTGCCGCCGATGGCCTTGTAGCGGCTGGGGTCGCTGGTGGGGCCGGTCAGCGGTACTGTGGAGGTGATTTCTACGCCGGGCGCGCACAGGTCCGGTTTGAGGGCAAAGGAGTTCATGACCGGGCCACGGGAGCTGAAGCGGGCGATGGCATCCGACTTGTCGGTGGCGCACACAGTGACGGCGCTGTGGGCCACGCCGGGGGAGCCCAGGGTGTGGTGACCGGGTCCCGCGTTGCCGGCTGCCACCGCCACCACGATCCCGAGGGCCGAGGCCGCGTCCACCGCCTGGCTGGATGGATCGCCGGGGTCGCCGGCCCCACCCAGGCTCATGTTGATGACGTGGGCACCGTCGTCGGTGGCAGGGTCGCCATCCGGGTCGGTCGCCCATTCGATGCCGGCGACGATGCCCGAAGCGAGGCCAGCCCCCTGGGCGCTGAGCACTTTCACGCCCAGCAATTGGGCGTCGGGGGCCACGCCTTTCAGAGTGCCATTGGCGGCCACAGTGCCGGCCACGTGGGTGCCATGGCCGTTGTCGTCGAAGGGGTCGGCGTCGTCGTTGATGAAGTCATAGCCATCGATCACCTTGCAACCTGGACCGATGCAGCCACCCAGGTCGGGATGGGTATAGTCGATGCCCGTGTCCACGATGGCCACCCGGATCCCGGTGCCGGTCACCGGCTGGCCGTCGGGGTCGGTCATGTCCCACACCGCCGGGGCGCCGATTAGGGGGACACTGTCGGACAGGTAGGCGTGCACCTCACGGTCCAGGTGGACGGTCTTGAGGCCGGGTAGGGACGCCAGGGCTGGCAGGTCCGTCACGTTCACCAGGATTGCCAGGCCGTTGAACACATAGGTGTACCGGTGGCGCACCAGGAGGTCGATGCCCTGCTCACGGGCCGCCCGCAGGAAGCGGGCCTGGTCGGTGCGCAGGCGGGCGGTGTGGTCGCGGACCTGGGTAGAAGCGGTGGCGTCCAGGGGGGTCACACCGAAGGCGCGGGCCTGGTACAGGGCCGCCGGCTCGCCGGCCAGTTGGATGATGACCGGGATCTGGTCTGCGTTGCCGGCCGGCAGTGGCGAGGCCGCCGGTTGCGGTGGGCCGGCCAGGATGACGCCGATGGGCAGGGCCACAGCCAGGCAGACGAGGGGCAATACTCGCAGCAGACCCTTTTGTCTCCTCATTGCGAATTCTCCTCCTTATCATCGTAGTTGCAGAGATCAAAGCGCTGATATGGATGCGTCGCTAGGGCACGTTGGTCGGCGGCAGGCCCAGCATCTCGGGTACGGCCCGTGAGACGCCATCGTCGGTACCAAACCAGTAGTTCCCCGCCCGGTCCACGGCGATGGCCGACACCCAGTTGCTCACCAGCCCGTCCTGGGCTGTGTAGGTTGTCCACGCCGTCCCATCGAAGTGATGCGCCCCGCCGCTGCTGCCGGCCCACACCGTCCCGTCCGGGGCGACGAAGAGGGCGATGAGGTCCCCGATCATCCCAGGGATGGGGGGCAGCGGCAACAGCTCATCGCCGGCCAGGCGCAGGACCTCCCGGCCAGACAGGGCGTAGACGGTGCCGTCGGGCGCCACCTGGACGGCGAGGGCATAACCCGCGTACCCGGCCCACTGTGCTCCGTCGAAATGGGCCAGGCCACTCTCGGTGGCGCACCAGAGCTCGCCGCTGGGGCCTGGCTCAACGTCGTACACGCGGTAGCTCAGCCGGCCATCCGGGTCAGTCACCAGACTCCAGCGCTCGCCGTCGAAACGGTACAGCCCATCGGCCTGGCCTGCCACCCAGAGATCACCCTCCGCGTCCACGGCCACGTCGAAGACGGAGCCGGCGTGCAGGCCGGGCTCCTCAAAAGGCACGGCCGGCATCGCCGTCCAGGTCTGGCCATCAAAGCGGCTCACTCCTTCCGGCAGGTTGGTGCCGGCCCACAGGAGACCGTCGGGTGTCAGGGCCAGGCCGCCGATGTAGTCCCCCATCAATCCGTGGGTGGTGGTGTAGGTGGTCCAGGCCTGGCCGTCGAAGTGGGTGACTCCCTGACCCCAGGTGCCGAACCACAGGTCCCCCTGCGACGTCACCAGGATGTCGCTCACTGCCTGGCCCTCGAGGAAGGCCGGCCAGAGCGGAGCCCGGCGCACCGGCTCCCAGACCGCCTGCTGAGCGTGGATGACCAGGAACTCGCCGCTGGCGCTGCCGATGAAGAGGTCATGGCCTCCGGCGTACGAGGGCGACACAGCCAGAGCCTGCAGGCGCTGCGCCCAGTCCCGCTCGCCCAGGCGCGGGTCGGCCAGCGTGTGCCAGGTGTCACCGCCGTCGGTGGAGCGGTAGAGGGCCGTGGTAGAGAGGACGAAGACGGTCCGATCCCGGGCGAACTGTGAGGATTTGGCGATGGCCACCACGTCGAAGCCGGGCTCGCGGGTGATGGTGAGCGATTCCCAGGATTGGCCGCTGTCCGTGGAGCGCTCCACGCCAGCGATGTCCGCGCGACGGAAACGGACGGCCGGCGAGAGAGGGTCGGGCGGTAGGAGTTCCTCCGGTGGTGGCAGAGGTTCCGCTCCCCAGGCAGCAGACATCGCCAGCGTCCAGCTCAACCCCCCGTCAGTGGAGCGGAAAACCGACCTGCCCTCACGTTCTCCCTCAGGTCCAAAGAGACGCATGTAGTTCGCGTACGCCAGCAGGGTGCCGTCATTCGCATAGTCCGGGGACAGGACCACGTCGTAGACGCGTAGGTGGGTCAGGCCGGTCCACAGCGGCTGCCAGGTGTCCCCGCCGTCAGTCGAACGAAAGACACCCTCGCCCCTGCCGTCCCCGTAGGCGCCGCCGGCAAACAGGGTGCGATCATTGGCGAAATCGGGTGAGACAACCAGGTCCAGGCTCAAGTAATCCCCTTCCGGCAGGCCGCCTCGCAGGCGCGCCCAGGTCTGACCGCCGTCGGTCGAGCGGTACAGCTTCTGAGTCTGGCCACTGTCACTGGTGCCAAGGAAGAGGGTACGGTCTTGGGGATAGCCGGGCGAGACTTCAATAAAGGTGATGGGTTCGGCAGGCAGCGGGCCGATGTCGCCGGTGTCCGGCGGCGGTTTGGGCCAGCCGCCTCGCTGAGAGAAGACGATCAGGTCGCCATCCCGGAGGGCATAGATGCGCCCCGTTTCGGTGTCCAGGGTATGGATGCAGGCGGCGGGAATGGTGCCCAACGGCGTGAGTGTTGCCAGATCCAACACCAGAACGGCGTCGCCGTGGGATACGTACATCTGAGCGGTGTGGGGATTGGTGATGCCCAGAGGCAGGCCATCGCGCCAGGTCACCAGCGTGCCGTCGAGGTCGTAGACCAGGAGGTTGTTGAAAAAGCGATAGCGGCTGTAACGCTCGCCCCGGTAGACACGGCCATTCACCGGGTCGGCCAGGGTGAGTCGATCGTTGCAACCGCGCTCGACAGCCGGCATCTCGGTCAGATCGGCGAGTTCGTCGAGGCTGGTGGCGTCGAAGAATCGGGGTTGGGGGAGCAGCCCCGGCCCTTTGCCGGCTGAGAGGATGGTCATCTCCACGACCAGCAGGTTTCGCTCCTGAAAGACATGCGCATCGGTCGCTGCCCGGTTGCCGGTGCACCGGGGGCATGGCTGAGCGGTGATCTCCGGCAGCAGGTCGCCGGTGACTTGCAGCGTGTCCGGGTCGGCCACGTGAACGGTGTGGTCAACGATGTACAGATCGTCGCGCAGCGGGTTGTAGACCGGGGTGCCTGGCCAGGCCACCTCACCCAGTTTTTCCAGCGTCGCACCGGCGTAGACGCGGACGACGTGCATGGCCGGCGGCGTCCGATCCGGGTCGTTGCCAACGTAAAAGCGATTTCGGGTGCGGTCTACGGCAAAAAAGCCACCCGGTGAGATGGTGCCCATCACAGCCAGCGAGGCTGTGTCAACGACGGTGGTGTCTCCCTCGCCATACGGAGGCACGACGTAGAGCCGGTCGTGGGCCGCGTCGAGGGTCAGGTCGCCGGCGGCGGGGAGGGTTGCCAGTGTGTCATAGGTGGCGGCGTCCAGGACGTAAAGCTGGCCGGCGGTGTCGGTGACGTAAAGATGGCCGGCGCTGCTGTCCAGCAGCAGGTCGCGCAGCGTCGCGTCAGCGGGAGCCAGGGGGATTTGAGCGATGAGGGCTGGCAGCGGGCCAGGTTCGGCAGTGGGAGATGGCGTGGCGGTGGGAGGGGGCAACGTCGCCGGGACTATCGCGGCAAGAGTCGTTGAAGCCGTCGCCGTGGCCTTGGGCGGCCGGGTCGGTGTTGGGGTGGCTTCGAGGACGCAGCCGGCCGTCAAGATGCCAAGCACGTTGGCTACCACCACAAGTAGCGCGACTGTTTTTTTCATTTCATCCCCCTTGTGGAAACAAGAAGCCGAAAGGATTGCCTCGGACTGAACCGAGATGGGGAATCGACGGTCAGTGAGCGGCTCAGATGTATCCCGTTGCTATCACCATGAAATCAGTGACGGAGAGATAAGCACTCGGAGATCAACACCTGATTCAGGACGGCAGTGTGGATTCGGAAGACGGCGAAGCCGGCTAGTGAT
>JBHIAO010000183.1:0-10693 GCA_046758565.1 Anaerolineae bacterium | reverse complement strand
CAGTGAACAGTGAACAGTGAACAGTAGATCGTGGGTACTGTTCACTGTTTACTGCTCACTACTTGTTGGTGAAGTGTGAACAGTCGTGAGAGCAACTCTATGACCGAGGGAAGTTGCGGCAAAGGCGTCTTGGTGGCCGGCCTCGGCCGGCTGGCCGATGAGCTGGCGGATCTGGTCTCGGCGGCTGGCCACCCTGTGGCTCGCTGGCCGGCCTCGGCCGACGAGGAAGTGTCCATCGCCGTGGATGCAAATATGGGTTCGCCGGCGGATAAACGGCAGACGGTTGAGGCGTTGGAGAGCGTGCTGTCTGACGACGCGGTCTTGCTGACGGCCTGCCTGGCGGCGAGCACGACGGAGATTGCCTCGTTTGCGAGGCATCCCGAGCGGGTCGTCGGGTTTGCGGCCCTGCCGCCGCTGGATGAGGGCACTCTCATGGAGGTGGCGCGAGGAGTGCATACTTCGGAGGAAGCGCTGAGAGTGGCGGTGGCGTTCATCGAGTCAGTGGGCAGAGAAGCCGTCGAAGTGCGCGACCAGGTGGGGCTGGTCTTGCCGAGGATTGTGTGCTGCCTCATCAACGAGACGGCCTTTGCTCTCGGCGAGGGTGTAGCTGGCGCTGAGGACATCGATACCGGGATGCGCCTGGGGATGAACTTTCCCCGTGGGCCGCTGGCCTGGGGAGACCTGATGGGATTGGACGTGGTCTACGCAGTGGTCGATGGGCTTCAGCGAGCCTATCGGGAGGACCGTTATCGCCCAGCGCCCCTGCTGCGCCAGAAGGTGCTGGCCGGCCAGTTGGGGGTGGCGACGGGCCAGGGATTCTATGATAGGAGTGATGAGGATGCTACGTGATGTCGTAATTGTGGACGCAGTGCGGACGCCCATCGGGCGCCATGGCGGGGTGCTGAAGTCGGTCCGTCCGGATGACCTGGCAGCCCACGTGATCCGGGCGTTGCTGGATCGAACTGGAATCGATCCGTACGAGATCGAGGATGTAGCCTTCGGCTGTATCAACCAGGCTGGCGAGGATAACCGGGACGTGGCTCGCATGGCCGTGCTCCTGGCCGATCTGCCCGTAGAAGTGGCCGGCGTGACCCTGAACCGGCTGTGTGGCTCTGGCATGGATGCGCTGCACTACGCTACTCGCGCCATCCGTCTGGGTGATGGGGACGTGTTCATCGCCGGCGGTGTCGAAAGCATGACCCGCGCGCCGTGGGCCATGAGCAAGCCCGAGTTCGCCTTTCAGCGCGGTCATCGGGAGATCTATGATACAACGTTGGGTTGGCGCTTCGTCAACCCCAAGATGAGGGGGCGGTACCACCCGTACGGGTTGGGCGAGACGGCTGAGAACATCCGAGAGCGACTTCACGACATCTCCCGGGAGCGACAGGACGAGTTCTCGCTGGAGAGCCATCGTCGCGCAGTGCGAGCCATCGAGACTGGGCGTTTCCGCGATGAGATCGTGCCCATCGAAGTGCCACAGCGTAAGGGTGACCCGGTGCTCGTGGACACAGATGAGCATCCGCGGCCAGATACGTCGCTGGAGAAGTTGGCGAGGCTCCGTCCCGCGTTCCGTGAGGGTGGAACCGTGACTGCCGGAAATTCCAGTGGTATCAACGACGGCGCGGCGGCGATGCTCGTCATGTCGGCGGAGAAGGCCGCGGAGCTGGGGTACGACCCCATGGTACGCGTGGTGTCTATGGCGGTGGCCGGCGTTCACCCGGACATCATGGGCATGGGGCCAGTGCCGGCCACCCGCAAGGCGTTGGAGCGGGCCGGCCTGACCCTGGATGACATCGACCTGATTGAGCTGAACGAGGCTTTTGCCGTTCAGGCGCTGGCCGTGATGGACGAGCTGGGGATGGACCCCGCCATAACCAACGTCAATGGTGGTGCCGTGGCACTGGGGCACCCGGTGGGCTGTTCTGGCGCGCGCATCCTGGTCACGCTGGTTCACGAGATGCGCCGGCGCGGAAGCCGCTACGGCCTGGCCACCATGTGCATCGGCGTCGGCCAGGGCATCGCCACTATCGTGGAACGCGTGCCGGCCTAGCCGCCCGACCAGCGTGGGGCCTGCATCTGACCCTTCAGGGTGTGGCTGTGGTGCGCAGTGCACGCTCCGCATCGGCGAGGGCAGCCCGGCGATCCTCGAGCCAGTCACGATCGGCAGCAAGGGTTCCGGCCTCAGCGGCGAGACTGGCCCGCATCGTCTCTGGCGCAGGGCCACCGACGATGGTACGTCGCTCTACGAAGCGTACCGGGTTGAGGGCAGCACGCACCGCTTCGTCAGTCAGACCGAGTGAGTGGCCGGCCACGGCCTGCGCGGCGGCCTCCACATCGGCGGCAGTGACATCGCTCGCCTGGCGGCCGGTGGCGAGGGTGTCTTTGACGACGCGGGCAACAATGCTGTGCGCCGTGCGAAAGGCGAGGCCGTGGTCACGCACCAGGGTGTCGGCGAGTTCGGTGGCGGTGGTGAAGCCGGCTGCCGCGCGACCACGTAAGTGATCCCGGTTGACTTCCAACGTGTCAAAGACCGCGGTGAAAAGATCGAGAATACCCCAGGCAGTGTCAGTCAACCGGAGCAGGGGCATCATCAGCTCATCCTCGACGTCTTGCGTGTCGCCGTAGGGGCTGGAATGACAGAGGGTGAAGATGGTCATGCCGTCGCCGTAGACCTGACCGACGCGGGCACGCAGATGCTCCAAGACCACCGGATTGCGCTTCTGTGGCATGATCGAGCTGATCTGAACAAAACTGTCGTGGATGCGGATCGCGTGTGTCTCCTGCGTTGCCCAGAAGAGGAGGTCTTTGGTAGTGCGCGAGAGGTGGGCGGCGATGGTCATCAGTGCCGACGCCGCTTCGGTGGCATAATCGGCGGCACCAATAGCGTCCTGACCGTTGGTCATCACCCCGTCGAAGCCGAGCAAGGCAGCGACATACTCGCGGTCGATGGGAAATCCGGTAGTGGTGAAAGCAGCGGTCCCAAGTGGACTTTGGTTGGTAGTGGCGTAGGCAGCCTGGAGCCGGCGGCTGTCGCGGGTCAAAGCGGCGAGGATGCCACCGAGATAGTGAGCAAAGGTTGTGGGTTGGGCCGGCTGCGTGTGGGTGTAACCGGGCATCACCGTCTCGAGATGATCCTCAGCGAGATGTAGGATAGCGGCACGCAGATCGTTGAGGGCGTCGATCAGCCGCAGCAGTTCCGTGCGCAGGGCCATGCGATGGAGCGCGGCACCCAGATCATTGCGCGAGCGGGCCAACTGGAGATCACCGCCTATTTCCGGCCCGGTCAGTTGGACCAGTCGCTGCTCTATCGCGAAAAAAAGATCTTCGACGCCGGGCACATCAGCCAACGCCTCAATACCTTCGGCTTCGATCTGCACCAGGCCGGCCAGGAGCGCCTCCCGCTTCGTCTCGCTGATGATTCCCTGCCTGGCCAGCATGACGACGTGGGCAAGATTCGCCTGCAGCATCGGGCCAAAAAGATGTTCCCGTGCCAGTTCAAACGAGGGCCGGAGCACGTGACGCTCGTAGGCGGGATGGGGAAAGTCGTTCATATGTGACCGTTCAGCGAATTATTGCATCAACCCTTCAAGCCAGTAAGAGCGATGCCCCGGATGATCTGGCGCTGGAAGATGATGGCGACGGTCAGCAACGGTACCACGGACAGCGTGGCACCAGTCATGATCAGATGCCAGTCGGCGCCACCCTCGAAGGAGAAAAAGGACAGCCCCACCGGCAGGGTCATCATTTGGCGGCTCGAAGTGACAATCAACGGCCAGATGAAGGCGTTCCAATTGCCCAGGAAGTTGAAAATGCACAGGGCAGCGATGGCCGGCTTGACCAATGGCACGGCGATCCGCCAGAAAATGCCAAACTCCGACAGGCCGTCGATTCGGGCGGCGTCCAGCAGGTCGTTCGGCACGCCTTGCATGAATTGGCGCATCAGGAAGACGCCGGCGGCAGTAATGACGCCCGGAAACGCAATACCCCAGTAGGTATCCACCCAGCCAAAGTTCACTGACATGATGTACCACGGGATGATCAACATCTCGGTAGGGACCATCAGTGTGCTGAGAATCCCAAGAAAGAAGAGATTCTTGAGGGGAAAGTCAAACTTGGCGAACACGTAGCCGACCAGGGTGTCAAAGAAGGCCACACTGGCCGTGCTGATGATGGCCACAATCAGGCTGTTGAAGTACCAGCGCGGAAGCTCGGTATCGAACAGGACCTCCCGGTAGTTCGCCAGCGTCGGGTGTTGAGGGAAAAACGTTGTCTGGAATAACTCGCTGGCCGGCTTCAGTGATGTGCCGATCATCCAGAAGAAGGGCACGATCATCGATAGGCCACCGAGGGTCAGCAAAACGTAGGCGACGATCTGGATCAAGCGATCGGTGCGGCCAGCCCCGACTTGTGGTCTCGCCTGGCGTGGTCGAACTTCGGCGATATCTCGGGCGAGCTCTTCGCCAACGACTGCCATCACTCTCCCTCCCTCGACTAATACTCGAAACGCCGGCTCAGAAACCGAAGCTGAACAATCGTAACACCCAGAATAATGACAAATAGGACCACAGTAAGGGCTGCAGCGAAGCCCATGTTCAGGCTGCCGAACGCTTCCCGGTACACCCGTAGTACCACCGTGGTGGTGCTGTTTAGTGGCCCACCGTCCCCTTGGGTGGTCATATTCAACACCTGGGCGAACATGCGCAGGAAGCTGATAGTTTGAAGCACAGCCAGGTACACGATCGTTGGATTGAGTAACGGGATCGTAATGTTCCGAAATAGAGCCCACCGGCCGGCACCATCGATCCTCGCGGCCTCATAGTACACCTCTGGTATCTGATGGAGGCCAGCCAGGAAGATCACAATGGCGAATCCTATCCCCTGCCAAACCGCGACCACCGCAATAGATGGCAACGCCTGGCTGGGGCTCTTCAAGAAGGGTTGTTGCGATAGGTGAAACGCGCTCAGAAGCAGGTTAATCGGTCCGAACTGGGGCTGGTACAACCAGCGCCATACCCAGGCGATGGCGACGGTTGAGGTCACAAAGGGGATGAAGTAGACGGCCCGAAAGAAATCAACGAATCGCCGGATGTAGCTCAGCATCAACGCGACGGCCAGTGCCAGGATCATCTGGCTCGGAACCCCCAACAGCACGTAGATGAGCGTGTTCTGAAAGGCTTTGCGCGTGACGGACTTGGGATTTGCCAGTTCCCCAGCAATCTTCTTAAAGTTGTCCAGGCCCACGAAGGGCTGCGTGGAGGCCAGGGGGTTCCAATCCCGCAGGCTCATGTTGAAGGCAAACAGCGTCGGAGAAATTCGGATGAACAGGAAGAACGCTAGCGGGATGAGCAAGAAAGTGTAGGCCCAGATTTGCTGCCGGCGTTTCAAGCTGACGTGTATCATGGTGATTGCTCCTCAGATGGGTTAGCGAGCACAGGACCTGGCTCTCGCGAGGTGCCTCAACGTTAGAGACGAAGCGGTGTGTTGAGACACCTCGCGAGCTAAACGCCGCAGGCTTGGAAACTCCCTGGGGCACGCCGGACAAACGGCTGGAAGGTTTTCGCCGGGCGGTACTAGCGCGTCGCCCAGAACTCGTCGTACAGAGCCTGCACCTGCTCGGCCGCTTCATTCAGTGCCTGGCAGGGGTCCTCACCAGCCAGGCGTACGGCGTCGTAGGCATCGAGGAGCGCCTGGCGTTGCTTGGACTCGTCCACGAAGAAAGTCGCATGAGCATACGACAACTGCTCGGCGAAAGCCCCTAGCTTTGGATCGGCCAGAAGCGCTGGATCATCAGCCGCCTCAAGTTGGGCCGGGAGCTCACCCACGTTGTTGACCCACAACGTGCCGGCCTCGGGGCTCGTGATGAACTTCAGGAACTTGGTGGCTGCCTCCAGGCGCTTGGGATCGGCCGCGGCTTTCTTCGTCAGGCCGTGGGTCCAGTACGACCCGAAAGTCGCCCGGGTGCCGTCCGGCCCGGCCGGCAGCGGCACCACGCCGAAGTTGAGGTCCGGCGCATTCTTGGCGATAGTGCCCAGGCGGAAGGACCCATCGATGTGCAACGCTTCCTTGCCCTGCAGGAAAGCCTGGGTTGCGCCATCATATAGATCATTGCTGCCAGTTTTGTGCTCCATTTCGAGGGCTGCCAGCCACTTGAAGGCCTCGCAACCTTCGGGGCTATTCCACATCACCTTCCTGTTGTCGTCGCTAAAGGGTTGACCACCGAACTGACGCACCAAGATCTCCCGGAACCAGTGGTGGGCCTGGCCTGGCAATTGCGGTGCGTAGCCCTCAATGACAATGTTGCCCGCGTCATCGTACTGGGTTAGCTTCTGGGCGTAGTCCACGAATTCATCCAGGGTTTGCGGCGGCGTTTCCGGATCCAGACCGGCCTGCTCGAACAGGTCCTTGTTCCAGAACAGGGCCAGGGTCCGGACGGCCGTCGGGATAGCCCAATACTTGCCCTGGAACTTGACGGCCTTGACCAGGGGCGTGAAGTTGGACTCGATCCAGTCAGCCGGGAACTCGTCTTCCGGCAACGACACCAGGTAGCCAGCATCGATCCAGGCCGGCAGCCAGCCGTAGAACAGGGTCACCACGTCGGGACCGACGTTGGCCGGCACCGAAGCCGCGATCTTATCCCGGAACTGGTCGTAGGGGATGTCCGAATTGTGGACCACTTTGATGCCCGGATTCTCTGCCTCGAATTGCTCGATCAACTGGTTCATGGCATCGACCCGCGCCTCGAAGAAGTACTGCCAGTACTCGATCGTTACGGCTTCCTCCTCGGCGGCTACTTCTTCTTTTCCAGCCGCTTCTTCCTCAGCCGCCTTTTCAGGAGCCGGTTGCTTTGGCGCAGGGGCCGGCGGCTGGGCGCAGCCCACAAGGAGCAGTGTTATGATCAGCGTCAGAGCGGCGAATACGAACCATCGGTGGAATCTAAACATCTCTCCTCCTTTGTCTCTCCATTATTGAGAGCTCGGAATGTTCTGTCCAAGAGAATCGACACCCAAGGATACGTGCCCCGGTCATATACAAATCGCGGTGTCCACCTCCCTTCCTACGACTCTAGAATCCCAAACGAAAGCCAATACCCTTTGTGGCCTCGTTACTACTCAGCCTTTCTGATGCCGGCGGTTGAAACCGCGCCTACCATTGCGAAGTCGCCCTTCGGCGACTCAGAATCCAACCGGCGCAGGCCGGTTTCGCAGGTGTTGCCGCGAATTCATTCACCAGGCGCTAAGTGGCTGAGTAGTCACGTGGCCTCCCTCTTCTCGAAGCCCCAACTTGTTGGGAGTGCCGAAAACGTGCTAGGCAAGTCCCAACAACCGCGCCGCGTTGCCACCAAAGATCGCCTGAAGCTGGGCGTCGGTCAGACCCAGCTCGCGGCAATCCCGGATCTGATCCTGCAGATAGCGGATCGCAAAGCCACGCGGGAACCAACTGGAGTCGCTGCCGAAGATGATGCGCTCGGGTCCAATCGTCTCCAGGTACTTCCGGAATAACTGTTTCACCGTCAGATCGCCAGGCATCCAGCGAATCCACTGGTTCGAGCCTGAAGTGTCGATGTGGACATTACCGCAGGCCCAGCATAGATGCAACGTTTCACGCAAGTAACCGCAGCCAAAGTGCGGGATCACGAACGGAACGGTGGGAAAGTCGCGGGCAACGTTGTGGAGTCGAAGCGGGTCCATGTTGACATGCCAGGCCAAGCCGCCCCCACCACCCAGGATGCCAAAGTGGACAAGCACCGGAATGCCCAATTCCACGGCTTTCTCCCAGACTGGATAGGCCGCACGATCGTCGATGGGCTGTTCCAGCGCCGGTGCGAGGATCTTGTAGCCTTTCATGCCCAGCTCGGTGACAGCCCGCCCCAGTTCCTCTGCGGCCGACTCCTCGAAGGGGCTGTGGTGAGCGAAGCCGATGAACTTATCGGGATACCAGGAGACGATCCGGGCCAGATTATCGTTTCCGCCACCGGTAACAAAGACAACCGAGTCAAGACCATAGCGCTCTATCTCGCCGGCCCACCGTTCAGCCTGCTCCTCATCAGAGCGAACCTGGGTCTCCGGCTCAGGGAAGTCCCATGCCAGGCGCCATTCACGGCGCAGCGCTTCAGCGTAAGCTTTGACGGCCTGTTCAGCTTCAGGTGAGCGCTCCAGCTTCGGCTGCGGCCGGCCGAACCAGGGTGTGGAGGTTGGGAAGTGGGCGTGAAAGTCGATGACTCTGAGATCTTGATACATTATGAAGCCCCTCAAGTACCTCCCGCATGGACCAGGTCAATGTCCGGACAGGGTCTTACCACTATGTGTGAGGAAAGACCAGCTCCAGATAGGCTGATGTGCCCGCCATCACTCTGTCATAAGCCCAAGCTCAGCAAAAGCATGCTGCACTGGGCTTTCTGTGTCCAACTGCAGGGCGTCGTTAAACTTGTTCCAGGCCGCACAGAGTGCCAGCCGCATCGTCAGATCGACGATCTGCCGGTCGGTAAACCTTTTCTTCAGCTTCTCAAACAGATTATCACTGATCTGATAAGGAGCATTGGCCAACTGTTCCGCGTATTGAATTATGAGCCACTCTTCATCATCCCACAGTGCCCGCTGTGAAGTCCAGTCCGCATCCTGAATCGCCTGCAACTGTGCCTGGCTCAGGCCGGCATCATGGGCGCTGGGTGCGTGATGCTGCACACAGTATTGGCAGGCATTGACCCGGGAGACAATCAGAATTCCCAACTCCACCAGCCGGCGCTCCACTGACTGGGTCTCAGCAAAAACCTGGTAGACCTGGACCAGAGCCTCCAGCAACGCAGGGTTGTGGGCCAATGCCCGGATCTGGTTGCCGAATAGAGTGGGACCCGGCAATTCATCACCCGTCATCAAAGCATCAGCTCGGTCGTAAAGGGGACGGAGATGCACCGGTGCCCTATGACGCTCTACGGGTTGAATGCGAGTATTGAGTGAACTCATCCAGCAGCTACGGATAATTTCGCGTCTCGGACGACAACATCACTGCGCGTGGCGCTAACGGCCAGGGCAACCGCACCTTGCACCACCGCTTCGTCACCGAGCTCGCTCAACACGATTTCGGGCATGACGGGGATTCTGCCTCTGACACGCTCCTTGATGGGCTCGAGGAGCAAATCGCCGGAGCGGGCGACTCCCCCACCCAGGACAACCATCTCGGGATTGAGCACGGCGGTGACATTCGCGATGGCCTGGGCCAGATAGTCAACAGTCTCCTCAATTACCCGTATAGCGAGAGAATCTGCATCCCGAGCAGCCTCGAAAACCTCTCTGGCCGTCAACAGATCGATATCCGTGAGAACGCTCGTCTCTCCAGCGGCGAGCGCAGCTTTCGCTCGCTGGGCGATGCCCGGGCCGGCCGCCAGCGTCTCCAGGCATCCGAACTGCTCGTAGGTCTGACCGAGATCGTTCGGGGTCGGCAGCAAGTAGCCCAATTCGCCGGCAGCCCCATATCGCCCCCGGTACAGATCGCCGTTCAAAATGAGCCCACCGCCGATACCAGTGCCAATGAAGATGGCGACGAGGTTCGTGACACCCTGCGCACAGCCAAACCGGCTCTCCCCCAGAGCAGCCAGGTTGACATCGTTCTCAACGAAGGAAGGGAGTCCGAATCGGTCTTCGAGCAGGGCTTTGAGGTGCAAATCACGCCATCCCAAAGCCGGTGCCCACACGACGATCCCTTCCGGCTCTTTCACAATGGATGGGACGGCAACACCAATCCCCCGGATCTTCTCCGGGGGGATACCCTGGATATGCCGTAATTCTTCAATCAGCGAGAGGACACTTTCCAGGTTGTCCGACCTGTCGTCGCCCGAACAGACGGGAATGTCTTTGCGAAAGAGAATGTCGCCCCGCAAATCGGCAACGACGCTCACGACGGTGGTCCCACCAACATCCACACCGATGACCACGCCGGCCTTGTAGTTGAACTCAAGTAGCGTCGGTTTCCGGCCTGTTGCTGAATTGACGGTCTCAGTTTCAAACACCAACCCCTCTTCAATCAACCGCACAACAATGCGTGTTACGGTGGAGGGGCTGAGCCCAAGTCGCCTGGCCAGGTCAGATCGGGATAGCGGACCTTCTTCTCGCAGCAAGCCCAGGATAGCAGAACGGTTCAGGCGTTTCATCAATCCGGGCGTTCCCCGGTGGCTCATGGACGCAGTACCTCCTGACTTGCTGGCTTGTCGTTGCTCTTGAGGGGGTTTGTTTCTTGCGGAAAAAAACTGCAAACGCAGTATATCATAAAGGCGGATGCCTGTCAACAGTTTCGGCCCAAATCTCATGCCACAGCGCCAGGGATCGTCGTTGGTCGTTCGTCGGGGAGCGCAGCGAGTCTAGCGCCTGAGATCCTCTAACCGGCGCTTGACATCCGCCAGGAAAGCGTCTGCCGTGGCGCCATCCAGAATGCGGTGGTCGAAGGTCAGTGACAGGTACATCATGGGTTTGATGGCAATGGCGTCGACACCGTCCACTTCGATGACCACCGGGCGCTTCTGCACCACCCCAGTGCCCAGAATGGCTGCCTGGGGCTGATTGATGATAGGCGTCCCAAGCAAGGTGCCCGCAGCACCGTGGTTGGTGATGGTGAAGGTGCCGCCCTGGACGTCGTCCGGATGCAGTTGACGGTTGCGGGCACGCGTTGCGAGATCGTCCACCGCCTTGGCCAGGCCGGCCAG
>JBHIAO010000182.1:0-10705 GCA_046758565.1 Anaerolineae bacterium | reverse complement strand
CTGAAGATCGGACGGTAAGTCCAACTCTGATAGTGCATAGGCCAAGCTCTGGGAGAAGGCAACCACGATTCGTTTTCGGCTGAATAATCGCCGCACGGCCTGCACCGGCCCCACCAGATCGCTGTCAGCGGAGACCAGCAAAGCGACGTCAAACGCATCTTGAAAAGCATCAGACATCAGTTCAGTCGCAATGTTCACATCGGTCATTTTCTCGTGGTAGGTTCGGTAAGTGTGGCCACAATTCCTACAAGTGACGATGTCCGCCAGAAAGTGGCCGTAATAGATGTGGAAGTTGCTGAGTGTTCGCAAGGCTTCCAGGTAAGTCGCTTGCCGCTTATGCCTGTCAACGGGCCAACTGACTACACTCGTGAAATACTTGGTGCTCAGTAGGCTTTGACCCGGTTTCAGCATGCGCCGTGCCATTTCCTGGATATTGAGCCAGTAGAACCATTTCCAGTTCTTCGAACGTAGGCCGTAGTACAAATTGAATCCATCAACATAGGCGATGACTCTTTGCACTGGGGGTCCTTTCGCTGAAAAAGAGACGACCCACCCCAAGGGGGTGGGCGTCGGGCCGGAGATGCTATCTCCGAGCGGGGTTCTACCATATTCTACCATGAAATTGGCTATCAGTCAAGCGGGGGCAAGCTGGGCAGAGGGCCTGAAGCAGAGGGGTTGAGCACAAGGCTGCGGGAAGTTGGTGCATGGGGCGGGGGCCGGCTAACCCCTATTAGCCGGCCACTTGACAACGAAGGCTTCATTGCTGTAGAGTATTTGTGGTGAATCGTTCTGTCTTGAAGGAAACAGGCAACGAATGGCAACAGTTCAAGTAACATCCGATGATTGACCAGATCGAACTCGCTGATGCCGAACGGGTGCAGCACTTGATTGAACTGGCTCAGTTGCGCAATCTGCCCCTCGATGAGTTGATGAACCAGCTAAGTATCCACCATCCGCCGGCTCATGCCTAGACGTTCCGAGACGACAGAGATGGCAGGACTACTTTGGATGGAACGAGGGCCACACACACGCTTGTGATGCCTGAGGCAGACAATGCCCTGGTTCTTGAGGTAGCTCTTGCCAGACCCGCCCGCGCGGCTCAACTCCACCGTTGGGAGGCCCGCGTACGCGATGGCGGTATTCGAGAAGACCTATGAACTCGTGACCGACGCACCTGCCGCGATGGAATGGCAGGAGTACGAGCGGTTGCTGCAATTCACTCTCGATGCCGGCAATAACCCCCCTCAATCGCCGGCCACCGCCGGCACGGCCTGCACGTGGGCGGCAGCGGGCCGGCTACGCCACCACAGGTACACCCACTCGGCACCCACGGCGGTAGTGAGCGCAATGGCGGCCATGGTGGCGCCGGCCAGCGGCAGCACCGCCCCGACGCCGAGCATGACCACGACCAGCACTACCACGTCGAGCACGACGGCGACTATAATCGCGCGTGTGCGACCGACATGCACCAAGAGACCGAACTGCCATGAGAGCAACGTATCCAGCCCCGGTAGCACCGACAGAATTGTCGTCGGCACGATGGCGAGAGCCACCAACTCCGGCGAGAGGCCCGACACGTTCTCGAACCACAGGCGGGCAGCCGGCGTGGCGGCGACCACGGCGAAGAGGCCGCTGAGTGACAGGGCCAGACTGATGGTGAAACGGCGCAACTTCTCGAAGCTGCGCCCATCCACCAGCAACGCCACCACCACTTCCTGATAGGCAAAGGCAAATGAGCGAGCGAGGAAGAGAAATCCCATGATCACCGGCCAGACGGCCAGCGATGCCAGCGGCTGGGGTGCTCGTGCCAACCCAAACGTCAGCACCGGTCGCCCCACCAGCGTGATAAACGACGTGAGCGCCAACGGCACGTAGAATTCCAGCAAGCCGCCCCACGCCAGCGGCTTGTCGTCCGGCGAGGGCTCACTGAGATGCTCGCGCACGGTGGAGCGGACGAAGCCGTAGGCGGCGAGGGCCGCGGCAATTACACCGATGCTGAGTGCCATCGCGCCCACGTTGGCACCTGAGAAGCGGCGTGTGAATAGTCCGATGGCCAGTACTGCGCCGGCTGCTGAGAGCCGTGCACCGATCGTCAGCGGTACGACCCTGGTCCGATCGAAGCGGATCAACACGCCCTGCCAGAGCCGGCGGTAAGCGATGGCGGCCGACCAGGGCGTCATCAACAGGAACGCGTTGCGACCGGGCTCGACAATCTCAGCCGGCGCACCGATCAGATCCCCCACTACAAGACGGTAGAGAGGTGTCAGGGCGATCAAGAGATGCAATGCCGTGAGCGCCACTGCCAGGATGTGGGTGAAGTGCAGCAACCGCTCGTACGACTGCTTGCTCTGCGTCAACGCTGTCCCCGCTGTCAACAGCATAATAATCGGGCTTTCGACGATGAGAGCCAGAGCAAAATTAACGCCAGTGACCGCCAGGTTGACCTCAGGTGCCGGCAGCCGCGCGATCACGGCGGCGATGGCTGGATGTTCTACCGCCATCATCAGCCACATTGCCGCTAGCGGGAGCCAGAACCAGAAGATTCGTGTCTGTGTCAACGGTGGTTTCTCTGCCATGGGCTGGAAGTCTAGTCCGGAATGGCCGGTAAGTCCAATAGCAGTTGCAGGCTAACAGGCGGCAAGTTGGAGGTTTGGGAACGCGAAATTTATGCAACTTTTCGGTCGGTGAAGTCCGCGGGTATTGACAGGGCTGCTATAATACTCGCACGATGATGCACTTTAACCCCCGTAGGCAGCTCTCCACTCTATGGGTCATCGGGCTGCTGATCTTTCTGGCTGCTCTCCCCACGGGTGCCCAGCCGGCGCCCCGGGGTGGTGGCCCGCCCCAACCTGGGACGAAGGCGCCTCAAGGTCTCAGCCCAGCAGCGCATAAAGCCTTGCAGGCTCTCCTGACTCGCGGGGCGACCATCGCCTGGCACGAGCGAACGGGGGTTCCGGATTTCATCACCGCTGATCGCAGCCGGCTCATCCCGCTCACTGCGGCTCCCCACTCGCTGGAGAAACCCCAGGACACGGCGCTACACTTCTTCGCCGAGTACGCTGCTCTATTCCTCATGACCGACCCCACTACGGAACTGTCCGTCGAACGGGTGGAAAACGACGCTCTCGGGATGCACCACGTGCGCCTGATCCAGCGCGTCGGGGGGCGGCCTGTGTTCGGTGGGCAACTCATTGTGCACCTGACACCGAACAACCAGGTCGTCGCCGTGAATGGCAAGTTCGCTCCGGAGGTCAAAGTGCCGGCCAACCCCGCCCTCACACACGCCCAGGCGTATGACCGGGCCAGGCAGAACCTGGAGGGGTCTGGGTTACGGAAATCCAGCGTGGCTGCGGACGGCAGCGTGAAGCTACGCGATAGCGAGCTCCTGGTTTTCAACCCGGCACTGCTGGATCAAGGCCCTGATTCGAACCACCTGGCCTATCGGCTGGTCATCGACGACCCCGCCGTACCCGCGATATGGGTCGTCTTTGTCGATGCCGAGACTGGCGTGACGCTGTTTCGGTACAACGACCTTGAGACAGCGAAGAATCGTTCCATCTACGACGTCAACGGGGGCACGAATCTGCCTGGGTCACTGTGTTACAACGAGAGTGGACCTGTTGGGACACCTTCGGCGGACTGCGTGGATGCCTTCAACTTCAGCGGTGACACCTACGACTACTTCCTCACGAATTTCGGTCGCGACAGCTTCGACAACGCCGGCGCGACCATGGTAGCCAGCGTACGCTACGACAACTGGTCCAACGCATCCTGGAACGGATCCCAGACCACGTTTGGACCGGGCTGGGCCGTGAAGGACGTGGTGGCTCACGAGTGGACCCACGGGGTGACGGATTACACCGCTGATCTGATTTACAGCTTCCAGTCGGGCGCATTGAACGAGTCCTTTTCCGACGTGTTTAGCGTCATGGTGGACAATGACGACTGGCTACAGGGTGAGGACCTGCCCGGCGGGGCCATCCGCAGCCTGGCCAACCCGGCGGCCTACGGCGATCCAGGCAAGCTTAGCGACTACCTGTGCACCATCGGGGACAACGGAGGCGTGCATACCAACAGCGGTATCCCTAACCATGCCGCCTATCTCATGGCCGAAGGTGGGACGTACAATGGATTCTCAATCACCGGCATCGGTCGGCCGGCCACGGGACAAGTCTACTACCGGGCGCTGGCCCAGTACCTGACTCCCACATCCAACTTCGGCGATGCGTACTTCGCCACTCTCAACGCCTGCTCCGATCTCTACGGCGCCGGGTCGGCGACGTGCACCAGCGCGCAGATGGCTCTGGATGCCGTGGAGATGAACACCCAGGTGCCGCCGTGCTCACCGGACTTGCCGGTACCATCGGATGATGCCGGCGCCATCCTCGATTCGGGGCTGGCGTGGTTTGGTCACGATCCTAACGTCGACGTGCTCACCTACGACGTCTTCGTGGAAGCCGATGACCCCACTCCCGATGTGCTGGTGTGCGACGATTTGACGTCGCCCGTCTGCGACCCTGGAGCGTTGGACCCGTACACAACTTACTTCTGGCAGGTGGTAGCCAACGACGGTACCGACACCGCCGGCGGGCCCATTTGGCGGTTTGCGACGACCGATGGCGCGGCAGCCGGCTTCCCCTTCTATGATGGTTTCGAGTCGGGTATGCTGGGCCGAGGCTGGTCCGTACTCGCATCGGCCCAGGGAGAGGTGACGGTAAGCAGCTATGCGCCATACAGCGGGGCATATGGCGTCCTCCTCGATGACGGGCTGGGGGACGACATATACTCCACAACAGGCTTGATTCTGACTATCGATCTCGCAGGACAGTCCGACGTGAACCTGGATTTCTGGTGGCAGGAGTTCAACGACGAGAGCCACGCCGCAGACGGCGTCTTCATCAGCGATGATAACGGTGCGACCTGGCACCAGGTGCTGTCCTTCAACTCTGGTCCAGTGCTCTACCAGCACCAGATCATCGATCTGGACGCGGCAGCCGCAGCCAATGGGCTCACCTTCAACGACCACTTCCAGATCAAGTTCCAGTTCTACGATAACTACCCGATTTCGTCCGACGGTTATGCCATTGACGAGGTCCGCGTGCAGGCATCTGGCGCCAATCCACCGTACGTGCCCGGTTCACCGGCGCCAGCCGACGGTGCTACGAACGTCTACGCGCCGTCGATGCTGGAATGGGTGAGCGGCGATGCCGAAGGGGACACCGTGACCTACGACGTGTATCTGGACACCGTCAATCCGCCGGTCACCCTGGTGTGCAGCGGTGTCGCCGCACCCGGTTGCGCACCCGGGACCCTGGCGCTGAACACCACCTACTACTGGCAGGTGGTCGCCGATGACGGCACCAGCGTCTCCACGGGTCCGGTGTGGCAGTTTACCACCGTGGAAAAAGCTACGTTACCCTTCTATGCGGACTTCGAGTCGGCGGAGCTTGGCAGTGGATGGTGGACTGAAACGACCAACGAGGGGCGGGTGAGGGCCGGCGCAATAGCGCCCTACGCCGGCGTTTACAGTGCTCTCCTGGACGACAGCGTCGAGGGCAGCAGTTTCTCGACGGCGGCGTTGGTGCTCCTCGTCGATCTCGCCGGCCAGAGCCAGGTGGAGCTAGACTTCTGGTGGCGGGAGTTCGGCGACGAGAACCACGCGCAGGATGGTGTGTTCATCAGCGATGATGATGGCGGTACGTGGTACCAGGTGCTATCCTTCAACAACGGCCCGTCGTCCTACCAGAACGATGTGATTGACCTGGACGCAGCGGCGGCAGCCAACGGTCTCGCCCTCAATGATCGCTTCTTGGTCAAGTTCCAGTTCTACGACAACTACCCCATGCCGTCCGACGGCTACGCCATCGACGAGGTGCGCGTGACGAACCCATCCGCGCCGCCGACCAGCACTGCGACGGCCACTGCCACGACGTCCCCTACGTCCACTGGCACGCCGACGCATACGCCAACCGGAACGGCTACGGCCACGCCCTCCAGCACGACCACCGCGACGCCCACGTCAACCAGCACGTTCACACTGACGCCAACCACGACTGCAACGCCCACGTCAACCAGCACCGCGACAGCGACGGCGAGCCCGACGGCCACACATACACCGACAAGCACGTCAACAACGACGAATACCCCCACGGCAACGCCAACACCCTGCTACGACTTCGGCCCTCCACCAGGCGTGGGCGTGGAGGACGTTCAGGCAGTGGCCGGCAGTTGGCCAGCCCGCCTTGGAGAGCCGAACTACGTCTCCGCGTACGATGTGAATGATGACGGGGTCATCAACATCGTGGACATCACCCTCGTGACGACAGCATGGGGTGACACGTGCTCGTAGAAGGTGTGGGACCAGTCTGTAGTAGACCCAAAGGTTTCCGAAAACCTTTAGGGTGTGGTACGAACCTATTTCTGGACTAACCTTTCGGCTGATACGATCACGAAGGACTCCAGTGAAACGACAAACTGTCAGCCGGTCTCTCTCGGTCATCTCGGTGCTCTGCCTGTGGCTGCTCACAGCGGTGCTGACAGCCGGCCATCCGACACCCACCGCCACGCCGACATCCACGGGCACACCGACGCCAACCTCCACACCCACCGGCACGGCGGATGCAAGCGTGACCACCGTCGAGATTCGAGACGAAGTGCGTGTGTCCCAGGTTAAGCCCTTTGGCATCGTCATCGGTTGGCGCGATCGCTGGGGGGCCGGCCAAATCGTGAAGAACATCATTGAGAACCCCGGTTTCGAGGCGGGACTCTTCCGCAGTATCATCCACGCCGATGAGGGAGCCACTGGCAGGCGCATCCCCCAGGCCTTCTGGGACACCAGGTGGAATAACGACCAATGGGGCATTGGACAGCCCCAGGGCTTCTGGAACGGGGCCGAGTACGAGATCATCTACGGGCCGGCCAGGGGCAGAACCGGGACTGTCAGGAGCTTCACCCACGAGAACAATCAGAACGTCTTCTACCTGGATTCCGACGGTGCGGTCCCGGAACAGTGGGACGCGATGATCGTGCGCACGGAGCTTCCTGGGGTTTACGCTTCGGGGTACGCCTACAGCGCCGACACCACGACGGTGCGGCCCGGCAGTCCCGGGAGCCAGTCTCTGCACCTGGAGCACCCCGCCGAGTCATGGCAAGCGGCCTACACTTTCTACATGGACGCCGCCTGGCGTGACCTTGACCCCAGCTCCGGCAAACTGATGGTCGTGCAGGGCAACTGGCATCTCGAATTCTGGGCCAGGGGCGGGAGCGACGGCGACCAGTTGCGCGTGCGCTTCTTCCGGGAAGACGAAGCCGATTTCATCGACGAGACGATCACCCTGACCGCCGGCTGGCAAAAGATCGAGCGGGACGTCTTCATCCCCGCTGGCACCGACCCGGTCCGTTCTTATGCACCAGATGAGTACCACCCCATCCTGGGCTTCGCTTTCTACATTCCAACGGCGGGAGATGAAGCCTGGGTTGACGATCTGGCGCTCTATCGTTCCGACGACACGAATCCCACAGTCTTTACGGACACGTTCGTGAACCGACTGAAGGAGCTGGGGCCAGGTATCCTACGAGATTGGGACGACCACCAAATGGGGGACACGCTCGACAACGAGTTGGCCGTTCCCTGGGCGAGAAAGACCGTCAACTACAATCCGGGCGAGCGCCAAGCGTACAACTTCGCATACTCGCTGCATGAGTTTCTGGATCTCTGTCAGGAGGTCGGAGCGGAACCATGGCACGTCATTCCACCGGCTTCTTCGCCGGCGGACCTGGTGAACCTGATCGAGTACCTGGCAGCGCCGGCGGACGGCGCGCATCCCTACGCCGACCGGCGCGCGGCCCTGGGCCAGAGCGTTCCCTGGACGGATGTCTTCCCCACCATCCACCTGGAGTTCGGCAACGAGTTGTGGGGAACCGCGTGGGCAGATGATCCCTACTTTGGAGCTTCGCTCATGAACGGTGCTCGTCTCGGTCAAATCGCACATGAGCGCTTCGGGATCCTCAGGTCCAGCCCCTACTACGATCCCGCCAAGTTCAACCTCATCATCGGCGGACAGGCCGGCTGGACGCCACGGCAACATGAAATCGAAGGCAACAGCTCCAACCACGACACCATCGGTCTGGCCCCCTACTTCCAATTCAGCCTGGACCGCTACGGCAGCGACGAAGAGATATTCTACCCGGTCTTCGCGCAGCCGTTTGACAATGTGACCTCGGGGATCATGCGGGAGAGCAAGAACTACATCGACAGCTTTGGGCAAGGGACGGGGCTGGCGATCTATGAGCTCAACTTCCACACCACGGGCGGAGACATGCCGATCGAGACCCGCAACGATCTGGTGACGGGTATGGCCGGCATTGCTTTGCCACTGCACATGCTGGTCTACCTGCGAGACATGGGGGTGAAGAATCAAACCGCGTTCGGCGTCCATGGATTCTCCACTAGGTGGATGATGGAAAGCAGTGGATACGTCCGGATTTGGGGAATGCTGCGTGATCTGGAAGTGACAGGCCGAAAGAGGCCGACCTGGTTGGGCGTGGAGATTGTCAACAAGGCCGTCCAGGGAAACTTGTTGACCACTGTGCAATTAGGGGCGAACCCCAGTTGGCACCAGATGCCCTTCAACGGCGTGCTCAACGAGATCGACGTCTCCTTCGTCCAGTCCTTCGCCTTCCGGGATGGCAACAGCTACTCTGTGGTCCTCTTCAACCTGAGCCTGGACGACCCTCAGCCGGTACGCCTGGACCTGCCGGCATCGCCCCAGAGCCAGGCCGCCCGCTACGAACTGAGCTCGGCCAGCATCCACGACGACAACGAAAACGCGGAAAACGTGAGCATCCAGACCACGCCGTTGACCGATTTCAGCGACGGGTACGAGCTGACGCTGCCGGCCCATTCCGTCACCGTGATCACGTGGACCGCGCAGCCGTGCTACGACGTCACCGGCGATGACCGTGTGGACGTGGTTGATGTCCAGGCGGTGGCTGGCCGCTGGCATGACCCGTCTCAGTACAGGTTTGCGTATGATGTTGTGCCAGATGGCGTCATCGACGTCCGGGACGTGATGGAGATGATCACGCACATGGGCGAGGGGTGCACTGGCGGCTGACTAATGCCGTGATCAGTCATCAGTCATCAGTCAATGTCAGTAAGTTAAGACCTCCGAGGTCTCCGGACAGGTGTCTCATCCTGCAAAACATGGCGTATTTGCAGTGAATTTATGTTGCGCAAGGGATCACAAAGACCTCGGAGGTCTAAGTAACTGAATACTGAATACTGATCACTGATCACTGAACATTGGCTCGACAGCCATCTTGAAGCGCTCAATCATCTCGATGTGGGCTTGGGGCGACTCCAGTCCCATCCCCATGGTGTTGATCGCCAGATGTGTCGCCCCCAATGCCTGCCATTCCTGGACACGCGCCACCCAGTCCCGCTCCCCGACCATCGCCAGGGTGAGGCGTCCATCGAGGCCAACCTCCTCCGGATTGCGGCCGGCCTCCTCAATGTACCGCCGCAGACGCGCCAGCATCGCGTCGGCCTCGGGGCCGGGTTGAAATTGAGGCATCCAGCCATCGGCCATGCGCGCTATGCGTCGCAGCACAGGTTCCGCCATACCACCTATCCAGATGGGAATGGGCCGCTGCACGGGTAGGGGTTTCAGGCCGGCATCCGGGATGTGGTGCCATGCGCCATCGAAGGTCACGAGCTCGTTCTGCCAGAGCGCCCGTAGCACCTGGATCTGCTCCTCCACCCGCCGCCCCCGGTTGTGGAAATCCTCGCCCAGCGCTTGGTACTCCACGTGGTTCCAGCCGATGCCGATGCCCAGCCGCAGCCGGCCACCGCTCAGCACATCCACCTCCGCCGCCTGCTTGGCGACCAGCGCCGTTTGCCGCTGGGGGAGGATCAGGATGCCGGTCACCAGTTCCAGGGTTTCGGTGAGGCCGGCCAGGTACCCGTACAGCACGAACGGCTCGTGAAACGAGTCGCGATACGTGTACGGTCCACGCAGTCGGTCCGGCCGCTCCGGATCCGCGCCAAGCACATGGTCATAAGCGAGCAAATACCGATAGCCCAGTCCCTCTGCGGCCTGCGCATAATCCCGGATCGCTGCAGGATCCGTGCTGATCTCCGTCTGCGGAAATACAACGCCCAATTTCATGCTATCGCCTCCTCAAGTACACTGAGTATTCACCAGAATGGCAAGCGAACCGATTATAGTACGCGCAACCGAAAGGGCGCAACAACGAATGAATCCAATCGGTGATGGCCACATCTGGCGTGAGCCTAGTGCTCAGTCTGCTCCGATCCGCGGGCCGGCAGAGCCACGGATTCGCGGAAAGGCGCGGATGAACGTCAGCCGAGATCCGCGTGTTTCTGTGGATCCGCGGCTTTGGCTCGCGGGCCGGCACGCTGACAGTTGCACTACTCGACCGTGTGTACTACAATACTTTCGCACGAGAATCACACATCTCGCTATGATCAGCGACCTCAAATCCGTCGTGCTGGCGGACCGTCTGCGGGCGCACCTGGCGCGGCGCTACCCCCACCGCTCGGGCTGAGCCTCGGGACGAAGCCTGCCGGCCAAAGCCCTGGACCGGGCCGCCGTTCTGTTGTTCGGGCTCCAGCCTCATGCTATAATACGATCAAGGGGCCGCTGGCGGTTAGAAACCGCGCCTACGCTTGCGAAGTCGGCCT
>JBHIAO010000181.1:0-10745 GCA_046758565.1 Anaerolineae bacterium | reverse complement strand
AGTTTGAAGGTGAGCTTCACCTCCTGGCCGGCAAACGCGCTCACATCCACCCACTGATACTGCCACGCTTTGGATGCCGAGAGGTTGTCGACGTACAACTCACGAGTTTCGCCACCCTCGCCCGTCGTCAGCAGCACCTCAAACAGATTTGGCGGCGCATCATCAGTGCCGTTCGTCTGGAATACGCGATACCAGAAGCCCAGAGCCGGCGTCTCGTCAGGCACCTGTACCACCTGGCTCAGCGTCGAATCTCCCGGCACTTGGCCGTCGGTGCGGAAGCCCAACAATGCCGCTTTCGGCCGATCCTTGTCCTCGCCCGTCAGGCCAAAGTTGCTGCGGATCGGTGATGTGTCCCCACCCAGCACCCAGCCGGCAAGACCCCCGTCCTCAAAACCGCCATTGGTGACCACGTTGTCAAGCGGCGGCAAATCCAGCTCCACGCCAGGGGTTGCTGTGGACGTCGGTGTCACCTTCCAGCGCGGCGGCCAACTGCCGTACCCCTCGGCGATCGCGGTGACCCCGTACTCTTCACCAAGCGGCACATCATGCACGACGAACTGGCCATCGACGCCGGTGGTACCGGTCGCCACGACGCCGGCCTCTAACACGACCTCCACCGTCGCCGAGGCCACGGGCTGGACCCGGATGTCAAATACGCGCCCCGCGATGACGCCGGTATCCATGATCGTCGTCCACGCCTGGGGCTCGCCCAGTTCCGACCAGTTGCCGGCCCGATCCTGCGCCCGGGCAGCGAAGTAGTACGTGTGTCCGATCTGGCCGACGAATCCGATGCTCCCCTGCAACCGCCCTCGGACTGGACTGACCGAAGACACTTCGGTCAGCAGCTCCCAATCTTCGGTGGAGGCCGGCAGCCCATCGCTCCACCAGATTTCGTAGGCCGCGATGCCTGTCCCCCAGTCCTGCAGATCCCACGACACTTCGAAGCTCGGCGCACTAGCTTCGGGCAGGGGATTAACCTGGGCGGTAGGCATCAAGGTGTCGGTCTCGACGAGAATGTACGGCTTTCCCCCGATCATGGCGCCGGCCTGATCCCAGTTGTCATTGGTGGCGGCCGGCAAGTTAACGCTGTAGCCGGCACCCACTGATATGACCGGCCGACGCGTGCCCGTCACGTCGATCAGCTCGCCTGAGTTGCCGGTGGCGATGATCTTGAACGTCTTGTCTTCAAAGGACCAATTCCAGAAGACGAGCACTCGTTCATCCGGCGGGCGGAAGAGTGCCACCCGCCCAAGGCCACTGGCGTAATCGTGATGACGCCAGGTGGGTTGGACATCTCGAAACACTTCGGCGGCCACCTGGTACGCTGTGTAGGCCGGCCGGGGCACACCGGGCTGGGTTGGGTGTTCGGCACAAGCCTTCTCACCGATTGTCCCTCGTTGGTTGCGGATCAGCCCGAAAGCATCCCAGGCATCAGGCCCGTTCCCGCAATCATCGTACAACTGGAAGAAGAAGATGCGCTCCACGTCAGCAGCAAAGCCGTCGGCGAAGCCCTGAATGACCCAAGCCGCCTGTTCCTCAATCGTTGCCCGCAAAAAGCTGTCCGGGTCCCAGGTTGGACCCGGATACTCATCCCAGATAGGCACACCGCTCTCATTGACCCAGATTGCTTTGTTGGTAATGCCATACTGGGCCATGAGCGACCGCATTTCAATCGTTTTTTCGTAGAGATGCCTCGGATTGCTGTACCAATGCCAGGCGGCTGCGTCGAAGTACTGATTGTTGGTGTCACGCATCTCAGGTTGAGAGTCCGTGGTGACGGTGCTTAGGAATCGGGGGAACCAATCTTGACTGGGTGGCCAACTAGGGTCAGGCCAGTGGGCCAGGCCAGCCAACATGACCGTCGCTTCCGAGTCCGTTGACTGAATAACCAGATACGCCACTTTCAACAGCCGGTAGTATTCCTCGACCGTACCGGTCCAGAAGGGTCGATCTGGTTCGTTCCAGATCTCCCAAACGCGGATGCCGGCCCCCTCCGGCCAGCCCTCATCCTTGGCCAGCGTGCCGCCTGGCATGTAGCGCTCGACAGTTTTGCGCACGAAGCGTGCCCAGTAGTTATTCGGATTGATCGCTTTGTTCGGCGCTGGCGTGTCAGTCCCATCAGCGAAAATCGGTTCGTAGAGATTGGCCGGCGTGGATGTTGTAGCCGCCAGGCCGGCCAGTTGGGCTCTCGTAAATGTGCGTTGACCGACCCGAGGCCCAGGCACCCAGGCGAACCCGCCAGTGGCATAGGACGCCGGAGTAGCGTTGAAAATCGCATCGATTTTCAGACCGTTGGCAATATCACGGCGCACAATGCTGTCCTGCCGGCTGTAATCAAAGCCGGCGCTGCTCTCGATCTGGTCCCAGCGAATCTCGTAGCGCGCCCATCCCGCACCCGCACCCACCGCCCGCTGATAGCGTTCGTCGAGCATCTCGCCCGTCGCCTCCAAAGCCATCAGATTGACGTGACAGATCCCCAGCCGATCGTTCATTTCGGGCTGGGCGATGGCCGGCGGTACCACGGCGAAGCTTGCGACCAGACCACCGAGCAGAACGACCAGGATGCCGGCCAGTACCACACGCGCTACGAATCTTGGATTCATGAGATGTCACCTCATACTCGTCGGGCAGTACGTTCATGGAGTTGAAGAGATTAACAGGGCTAGCAGTTTGTCGGAGAAAGCACTTTCAATGGTCCAGGATGCCACATATCGGGTCAGGGGACCCGAGCTCACCACAATATATGGACAGCCTGGGTCCCCTGACCCGGTTCTCCGACAAACTGCTAGACATACACATACCCTTCTATCTTGTAAGCATCATTGCTCTCAACAGCGAGGCGAATCGGATCGCGAAGCACCTGGAAGACCGCAAGTGCGGCAATGACACTGTCGAGAGCGTCGCCGTTGCACTCGTCCAGTATCTTCGACCGCAGTGCTCGTGACGGAATCCTCAAAGTGCCTGTCGCCTCGATCCCTTCGAAGATTCGCATTCGAGCCGAATAGCTCTCATCAGTGGCCCTCTTGTAGCCGTACAAGTAAAGCCCCTCCTGCTTCAGCGTCGAAGCCGGACAGACTTCCAGAATCCACGGCCTGCCTGGCAGCGGACTCTGCATCGGCAGCACGCATGCCAGGCGGTCTCGCACCAGAGGGTGAAGCACGTCGCGGATACCATAGTAGGTCTGGCGGTAGAGGCGTAGGTTATACGGCGAGAACGGCGTTTGAGCCTCCCTGTCGGTAACCCGTTTCCACTCAGAGCCGCCGGCGGCCCCACGACAGACACGCCTGAACTCCTCCGGGCTGGCGTAGTGGTCAGGAAAAGACAAAACGAAGTCCTCCCAACTTTCCTCGCCGACTAACGTCCTCGGCAGCCCGAAAGGGAAGTCAAGCCCGAAGACCCCCGTCTGCTCCTCCTGGATGAAATCCCGAAGCGCCGGCAGGCACCGATGGCGGTCCCGCCCTGAGCTCGGCAAAGCATCCGCGCGCCGGCAGCCTTCGATCCGCAGGGTATCCCCTTCGGTGACACCGCTCGCGATCCATATCTTCTCGCCGGCGTTCGCTGCGCCGCTGAAGTCAACACCATAGACTTTTCTCATTCTACTCGATCCGACGGTAGATCGACAAGAAGCTGTACAGTTCCGGATCATCCGTCCAGCGTACGTGTAGCCGGCGATATTCCGACGAACCGTCCAACGCATTCCCGTAGATGACGATGTAAGCCGGCTGGCGCGCCAGCACCTGCGGCAATCCGAACTTCTCATGGCCCGGCGTACCCTCGCCCATGGTTTGCACCTGCAGATGGGCGATCTGAGGGTCCGTGATGCCAAATAGATCAACGGCCGGTAATCCCGAGTGATATGGCACCTGTCCGGCTGCGTCCACAGCGATGAGGGTACGTGGCGGCACGTTCTCCCGCAGCCAATGGCCCATGGCTGTTCGAGCACGTGCTGCTCGCGCCGCATCGAAGGCTTGAATGAATTGACGATACTCGCCTCGAATCGACGCGCCCCAAAAGACGAGTCCCAACAGGCCGGCCAAGGCCAGGGAGGCAACCACGCGCCCTGCCGGCCCACCCAAGTGCGGCCAGCGACCGCGAGCCAGATCAATCCCGGTCTCGACGCCGGCTGCCACCAGCAAATAAAACGGTGCCAGGATCGGCACGAAAAAGCGTCCCACAGACCAATCGCCGCCTACATAGATGATGTAGCCAACGTAAATCGTGATCACCAGGACTAGGAGGCTTGCCCACCACCGGGCTCGCTGGCGAGCCAGAGCTATCAGCGCCAGCGGTACCGTGATCCAGGCCGAATGATAGCCAGCAAAAGCTCGAACGTGCTCCAGACCACGTTGGTACTGGGCTTGCGTGTCTTCTAGCGTTACCTTGGCGTAGAAGGTGTTGGGCAGAAGATCACCGTAGTAGTCATAGCGCCACAGAAAGTAGCCACCGTAGATCACGCCGAACGAGGCAACGCGCAGTAGATCGGACCACGCGGACAGCCGGCGCTGCGCCACGAGCCGGTACAGGCCGGCATGCGTGACAGCCAACCCGAAATATAGAACACCCTCCGGTCGTGCCATCGCCGCTGCCGCAAACAGTAGCCCGGACCAGGGGAATCGGGGCTCATGGCGCAGCTCACGGAGATACGTCACAGTGCCGACCAGGACCAGAAATGCGAACAGCGCCGTTTCCATGCCGCTCGCACTCCACAGCGCGAATGACCCGTCGACGGCCAGAAGCGCTGCGGCGAGTAGACCAAGCGGCGAAGCGGGCGAGCTGCCAATCAAATGGAGGGATCGGAGGACCAGCCAGAGGGTAGCGATCGCGAAAACCAGACCTATCACGATAGACGTGGGACCGGCCGGTAGTCCTACAGCAATAAACGGTGCCAGCAGCACCGTCCACAGAAAGTTTGTATACCCCTCAACGCGCTCGCCTGGATTGAACACCAACCCATGACCCTGAGCCAGGTTCTGTGCGTACCGAAAGGAGATGTAGGCATCATCGACCGCGTCGTAAGCTAGAGCCCGGCTGAAGAACACGGCATGGACAAGAAAGACACTAACGACAACCACAAAACTCGCTATTCGACCTATCACCAACTTTCGCAAGACAATCTCTAATCTCCAATATCCAATCTCTAACGCCTACCCTCCCTGCTTCAGTCCGTCAACGACACGCGCGTATCGATCAGCCAGACTGTCGGCGTGTTCGTCAGAGCTCGCTTCCGCATACACGCGAAACAACGGCTTGTCAGGATCCGGCAGGATCAGAACCCAGTCGCCGTTGCCCAGAACGAGCTTCACACCGTCGATCTGAGGTTCGCGCCGGTCTCGATACTGCTCATTCAGACGCCGCATCACCATGCCCTTCACTCCCCAAGGACATGAGACCTGTCGCTTGGCAATGTGGTACCCGGGCAATCTATCGACGACTGTGGATAGCGTCGTGTTCTGCGTCGCCAGAAACTCCAACAGCTTGGCCACAGCCATTAGCCCGTCAATCGCCGGCTGGAAAGCCGGGAAGATGTAGTCCCCCGTCTCATCGCCGGCAAAAATGACGTCCTCGCGGGTTGCAGCTTCCATGAGGTTTTGCGGATCAACCTTTGTACGCAGGACATGTCCGCCATGCTGCTCGGCAATGCAATCGAAAATTCGCGGCGTACTGACCGGTACAGCAATGGTGCCCCCGCGGTTGGTCCGCAACGCGAGTTCCGCCAGCGCAGCAGCGACCATCGTCTCTTCGAGAATACGCCCACGGTTGTCCACCACGAAAACCTTCTCGCCACCAACGTCGAGACGCACCCCGATATCAGCGCCAACGGCTGAAGAGATAGCCGCCAGCCGCTCAATGCTGCGCTGCAGCTCTTCGCGAGGGATCGACATCCTTCGCTCGTCCAATTGCGCGTTGAGCGCAACAACGTCACACCTCAGATCGCTGAGGATAGCCGGCAGAACCAGTGCGGGCGGTGCATTTGCGTAATCGACCACGATATGAAAGCCCGCCGCGCGGATGGCATCAGCATCAAGCGCGGCCATGAACCCCTCGGCGTAGCGCTCCTGCACCTGTGGCGCATAGTTGATTATCCCGATCTCATCCAGATAAGCACGCCGGAAATCTTCGCGGAAGAAGACTTTCTCGATTTCACGCTCAACATCTTTGCTTAGATTTAGACCGTTGGCATCCAGGAATCGAATGTCAACCACCCGATTGTCGTACGGTGAGAGGCGGACATTGACCCCACCAACAGCATCTGTGACGCGTGTGTAGTACCGGACAACCGGAATCGGCATCGAACGGGTGTCGGCGGCGTGGATGCCGGCCGAAGGCAGCCCTGAGATGATCCCCCGCTTGATCATCCGTGGACTGCGATGCGGATCCCGATTCACGGTGACCGTCGAACCCTTGCGCAATGTCGCGCCAAAGGCAGCTCCTAGTCGGGCAGCGAACTCAGGCGTTAAATCAATGTTCACAAGACCTGTTACGCCGTACCGACCGAACAGGGTCTTTCGCCCCTGCGAGCCCCATATGATGCTGGACTTAACCGTTGCCCCTGGCTCGATCTCCTTGCCAGGCCAAACCTTGACATCTGGATGGAGCATGGCGCCTTCACCGACGACGCTGTGGTCGCCGACCACAACACCCTCGAACAGGACCGCCTTGCTTTTGACGCTAACCTGCCGGCAAATAATGGCACCCCGAATCTCAGCGCTCTCCCCGATGTATGCGTTCCGCCACACGATACTGCGATCGACGTGAGCCCGGTCGTCCACAACCGTGCTGTTCCGGATCACGGCCGGCCCATGGATCACCACTCCCCCCTTGATCTTGACATCCTCGCCCAGGAACACCGGCCCATACATCTGAGCGTCTGGAGCGATCTCGACATCCTCCTCCACCCAAATGCCACCACCGATGTGCTCGCCGATCTCCCGTGTGATGTTCACACGACCTTCCAGGATGTCGAAAGTGGCTCGCATGTACTCCTGAATAGTGCCTACGTCAGTCCAGTAACCCTCAGCGATATACCCATACAGGGGCGCGCCGGCTTCGAGCAACTTGGGAAACAGGTTTTGGCTAAAGTCATACGGCTCGACCTCTGGGATATAGTCAAGCACCTCGGGTTCGAGTACATAAATGCCCGTGTTAACAGTATCCGAAATCACCTCACCCCAACTGGGCTTTTCCAGAAATTGCCGAATCCGGCCCTCATCGTCTATAATTACGACGCCATACTCGAGGGGAGTGCGGACGCGAAAGAGCACCTGAGTCGCAATAGCATCGTTCTCTCTGTGAAAGTCCAGCACAGCCTGCAGATCAAAATCTGTCACGACGTCACCACTCATGACAAGAAACGTGTCATCCAGATATTGCTGGGCGTTCTTCACACTGCCGGCTGTCCCCAGGGGGATCTCTTCAATAGCATAATGAATGCTCATGTTGCGCTCACTTCCATCGCCGAAGTAATCCTGGGGCTGATCGGCCATATACTGGAGTGTCACAATCATTTCGCTGAAGTTATGACGGATAAGTAAGTCTCGGATATGGGCAATTACCGGCTTGTTCACGAGAGGAACCATCGGCTTGGGCCGGCCAACTGTCAGCGGCCGCAACCGCGAGCCAGTTCCGCCTGCCATGACAACGGCTTTCATCGTTCTTCTCCTAGGAACAGAATCTCCGAGACCCGAGGGTGCAACAATTAATGAGACTTGACGTATAATACCATAGACTACGAACAATGCAAACTCTCTACAGAGTCTTGAAGGAGGTAGCAAATGGAAGAAGAGCGAAAGTCAACCAAAACCGAGATTAGTGAAGAACTCCGCACGCTCGGCCAACGCCTACGCGAGGCGTTCGTCGCGGCTCGGGAGAGTCAGCAAGCCCAGGAGTTCCAGCAGGAACTAAGCCGAGGCCTGGGTGAGCTCCGCGAAGAGCTCGAAGAACTCCTTGAGAGCGTGGAAGTGCAGCGCCTCGAGGAAAGTGTACGCGAGGCTGTCCGGGATGCCGGCAAGGCCGATGTCGGCCAACAGATTCGAAAGGGCGTCCTGGCCGCCCTGAAGGAACTCAACACTCACATCGATCGTGTCATTCAGGAGGCGGAGAAGGCCGGGCGGGAAGAAGAGACACCGCCGCAAGAGCCATCCACATAACAACAGAGCAGCTCAGTGTGTACTGCGTATTGCGTATTTCGCAGGACCGAGTTCCTTGTGCTTACGCAATACGCAGTACGCAATACGAATCTCCCGCTGAATGCGATCTCCTATGCCCGCCACCTACTCACCATCACGCCCTCTTACCAGAACGCGCCATTGCCCTTTTTGGACCGTTTCACCATCATGATTGATGACGGCGACGTCAAAATCGACGATGCCGCCGCCGGCCCGGCGCATCGCTCGGGTCTTGACCACCTCGGCTGTCACGTGGATCGTATCACCTATGTAGACGGGCCGGCGAAACTTCCACTCCAGGCTCATAAACGCTTCGGCAGTCCCTTCGATGAAGCCGAGGCGTGATACCAGGCCTGATGCGATGGACAGTACCAGCAGGCCGTGGGCAATCCGTGCACCGAACTGTGTCCCCTGGGCGAAAACAACATCGGTGTGCAATTGGTTGTAGTCACCAGACAGGCCGGCGAAGGTCGCCACATCGGCTTCCGTGATGGTGCGACCCGGGCTTTGCGCTCTGTAACCTTCCTTGAATTCTTCGAAGTACATGCCCCTGGCCGGCGCTCGCGTCATCGTTTCGGTCATGTGCCCTCCCGCATCTACCACTGCAATCCAAATTCCTGGATGCGGCTGTTCCCCTTGTCAGCAACGTACAGCTTTCCATCACGGATTGCTATGCCGTCCGGGTCGCGGAGATTGCCCGGGTCTCCGCCTGGCAAGCCAAACTCGAGGAGATAGTTCCCCTCGGCATCAAACACCTGGACACGAGCATGCAGTCCGTCAGTCAAATAGATGTGACCGCTGTCGTCAATCGCGACACCACGCACGAGCCACAGGCTTTCGTCGCCGTGAGCCTGCCCGAAGCGCAACAGGAACTCACCTTCAGGGCTGAACTTCTGCACCAGATAGGTGACCTGATCGGTCACGTAGATGTTACCCTGCTGATCCACAGCCACATCCCTGGGATTGACAAACTCGCCGTTCTTGTCACCACGGGACCCGAAGCTCATCAAGAACCCGCCGTTTGGATCAAACTTCTGAATCCGGAAGTTCCTCCGATCGACAACGTACAGATTGCCCTGATCGTCAAACGTAAGGCCAAACGGTTCATCAAACTGGCCTTTACCGGATCCCGGCTCACCCAGCGTACCGATCTCCTGGCCATCGGGGGTGTACATCACGACGACATCCGCCTGGGGATCGGAGCGATAGATGGTCCCATCCGGTGCAACAGCGACGGCCGAGGTGAAGCCAGCATACCCATCCGGCCCGTAAGACAGCAGATGATTGCCAGCGGGGTCGAACTTGTGCAGCCCCTTGTTATCGCCGACGTAGAGATTGCCATCAGCATCCACGGCCACACTCGTCGGCCCTGACAACTGGCCAAGTTCTATGCCCTTTTCGCCGAAGGCACGGATGAATTGGGGTGCTTTGTCTGCTTGAGGCCCACGCTGCCAGGGTGCAGCCGGCTGAGGCGGTGCTGTTGGCGGAACCTGTTGGGGCTGTTGCGCCTGTTGTGGTTGTTGCACCTGTTGCTGTTGTGAAGGCGGCACAGCCTGTTGCTGTGAGACCTGCGGCGCAGGCTCCTGACCGGTGTTGGCTGGCGGCTTTCCACCACCCAGTGCATCACACGCCGAGATCGTCAGAACAAGAACCAAACTCGCCAAGACTACAATGTATCGGCTCAACATAGTTTCTCCTTGGGGCGGATACTTGTACACGGATCGAACTGCACACCCGAAGCCGGCAAAAATCAATGCGCCGGCCACTCAGCGTACAGCGGTACAGCCGTTCGAGGTTGGGGTGTTCGAGGGATTCGGTCCCCTCTCCTGCATCGAAACCAACCAATTATAGCACGCGCCGGCAGGAAGTGTCCAACAGGCTCACGGGGCCTCGCGACCGCCCACCGCCAATCTGAGCAGGGGAGAAGGGGAGCAGAGGGGCAGGGGAGCGGAGGAGCGGTAGGAAATCCCTCACCCTGCCCCCTTGCTCCCATGCTCAGACTGGACAGGCGCGCGCCATTCTGGTATATTAGACTCACGATGCGTAGAACAATCTTGGGCCTAGTACTCTTGTCTGCCGGGACGCTTGCCTTTGAGATCACCCTAACCCGCATCTTTGCCGTGGCTCAGTGGTACCACTTCGCGTTCATGGCTGTCAGCGTGGCACTGCTGGGATTTGGCGCCAGCGGGACAGCCCTCACCCTGTGGACGCAGCCGGCCAGATCTCCACAGCGCTGGATGAGACCCATCAGCACGGCCTTTGCGGTGGCTGTCTTGCTCAGCTACCTGGCCGTCAACTATGTCCCCTTCGACTCCTATCGGATTGCCTGGGAACCGATCCAATTTGTCTATCTGGCGGTATACTATCTGGCCCTGACTGCCCCCTTCTTCTTCGCCGGGGCAGTCGTCGGTGCCCTGCTCGTAGCCGAAGCGTACCCGGTGAATCGGATCTACGCCGCAAACCTGGCTGGCTCAGGCCTGGGCGCCCTCGTCGCGCTTGTAGGCCTGACCTGGCTCACCGCTCCCGGTGTTGTCCTCATCGCGGCCGCCCTCGGCCTCGCATCAGCCATCAGCTTCCAAC
>JBHIAO010000180.1:0-10793 GCA_046758565.1 Anaerolineae bacterium | reverse complement strand
CACCCAGAAGCCCGACCGAGTTGTAGACCTCCTTGCCCGACAGGATCGTCTGCCAGATCGGATGCCGGCGCATTGTTATGCCCTTGACCCGAAACGCCCAGCGATCCTGACGGGGCGCATAGTAGCCGGTGACTTCCGCAAATGGACCCTCCGGCTGGCGGACATCGGGCAGCGCCTCGACCTCTATCACGAATTGAGCGGACGCAATCGCTTCGACAGACACAAACTTGCCCGGTACCAGCTCCAGTGGTTCACCCCGCAGGTGACTGGCTATGCCCAGCTCATCCCGGTCGATGGGTGCGGCGCTGGCCGGCGCTGCGGCTGCAAAGTGGATACTCGGATCGACGCCGTTGCTGATCGTCATTTCCAGCGGCTCGCCCCGCGCCTCGGCCCGCTCGTAATAATCGCGGAGGTGGCGCCCTTCGTCCATCTGCCCGGTAAGAACGTCAGGCCCTGCGACCATGAAGCGCATGATTGATGCGTTCCTGACGCCAGTATCTGGGTCCCGGGCAACGACGATGGCAGAGTCGATATACGGCCCGCCATCCTTCAGAGCATGTGTCGGAATCGGGAGCTTACGCAGGTCCGGTTGGGAAACGATCACTTCCTGGCACGGTGCTGAGTCCACTACAACGGGGTCAATGGGGTCCGATTGCCACTCCGAGATGGCATCCCCAATGACAAAGGGGAGCTGACGGACGTCGCAGCCGAACATCCTTGCCAGCACATGTCGATTCCAGTACAAACCCACCAGCACCCCGTACGGTGATCCCTTCACCTGCTCGAACAGAGCGCAGCGGCCGCCCTCCAGTTTCTGGGCGATGCCGGCCAACTCATACTTGAGATCGACTTCACCTTCGATCCGCGCCAGATCACCCTGATCCTCCATGAACCCGATAGCCGACTGGAGATCGTGGATGCCCTGCTGTGTCAGACCAGGCTGCGTTGGGCGCACAGAACTCTCTGTGGAACGCCGCCTGGGACCTGTTGCTACTTCAGCCTTCTGCCGTACAACCTCCTCTTCCATCATAGGTTACACACTCCAATCCTGACCTGGCGAAAGCACGTAGGCAAGACTATGCAAACTCGTAGTAACGACTTCAGTCGTTCCCAAGTGGCTGAAGCCTCCACTACGAGCGGTTTTCGGATAGGCTCTTATCAGGGCGCTACCAGGGGACCAAGAGAAACTGAGAGAATGAAACTTTAGTTCCCTCAGTTCCCCTTAGTTCCCCTCAGTTCCCTATCCCTTGGAATCGTCGCCTGGATCCGGGAACTCGCCCAGGTTCTCCAACACGACGTTGTGAAGAGCCCCATCGACTTCCTGCACCTGTCGCACGTAGACGGGGTTGATCACGTTATGGGTATCGGGGTCAAACTTGAACTCTCCCCGAGGGCTCTTGAATTTGACAGCCGCCAGGGCCTCGATTAACTTGTCCGTATTGGAGGTATCGCCCTGGACAGCGTTCAAGGCCTCGACGATCACCCGGCCCGTATCATAGCCTTGCATGGCAAAGACGTTAGCATCCTTGCCGGTGCGCTCTTTGTAGGCTTTGGTGAACGCCTTGTTCTCAGGGTTGTCCAGGCGCAGTGCCCAGTGTAGGCCGCTGTGGGCACCCAACGCTGCTTCGCCCTCGGCTGGGAGAACGTCCTCTTCCACCGCGAAGCCCGCTGCAACCAGAGGGATCTTCCCGGTGAGGCCGAACTCACCATAGGCTTTCACGAAGGTCACGGCGGCACCACCGCTGTAGAAGCAGTAGACCATCGGTGGATCTGCATTCTGGATTTCGGTGATGAAGGGCGCCGGATCGCCCATGGCGGGGAAGGGTGTGAATTGGACATCGCCGATCAGCTCGCCGCCGTGAGCCTGGAAGTTGTTCAGGAAGGCGTCCACCATGTTGTGGCCGGCGGCGTAGTCCGGCGCACTCATGAACACCTTCTGGGCCACGTTGTCGTAGGCCCAGCCGCCCAGGGGCCAGTTTGGCTGCCAGTTGGTGAAAGACGTGCGGAAGATGTACGGGCTCCGCTTGGCGCGAGTGATAACGTTGGACCCAGCGTTGGCGATGATGAGGATCTTCTTGTTGTCGTGGAAGTAGTCGCGGACAGCGTTGGCTACGCCCGAGCTGACGAGCCCCGCCACCAGGTCAACGTTGTCTTGTTCGACCACCTTGCGGGCCTTCTGCAAGCCAATGTCGGGCTTGATCTCCGTATCTTCAGTGATGAGCTCGATCTTCCGGCCACCGGCCTCGTTGCCGACGCTCTCGAAGTACATTTTCATGGCCTCGGTGATGCTGTCCCCCAACACCGCGTAGATGTCGGAGTAAGGCAGAAGAACACCGATCTTGAGGGGCTTGCTGGCCGCCGGCGGGCCAGCCGGGGAAACACAGGCAGACAGGACAGGGCCCGCCGCTGCCGTACCAGCCAGTACCCCCATGGTCTTCAAGAAATCCCGGCGCGTTATGCGGTTGGTCAATTTGTACTCTGACATCTCTCCTCCTTCCATGTATTCGCTCCACAATCCTCAGGTCCCTGCATGTCCGTTTCAGAATAATTCGTATTCGCCTGATCGCTCCCCTGACATCACTCCCTTCTCGGTCATTTCAGACCGGCTACATCACTTTTATCACAATCGAACTATGATCGAAATTATACTTGGCGTCAACCGGGGTCCACTTTTATACCCGATAGGGTGGTATTTTGCGTGGCATGAACTACCCGTTTGGATAAGTGGAGTGCTTTCTCTGTTGATATCACAAGTTGTCACTGCAAGCGGCAAGAGTTGGAGACGAGTGCGCGACACGGGTGACGACGCCCCTCACACTGAATGTCGACCGAAGTGAGTGCATTGTACCTCAGTTTGTCACCCCTGTCAACCATACTTGGCCCTGTTAACGAGTTCCTTGACCAAATCAAGGGTTTGTGCTAGATTTGGCTGAGCCGTGCACGGGAGGCCACCGCCGGGTTGGCGGTGGTGAAGAAGAAGCAAAGTGTTCTGAAATAGTAGCCTGGTGAGTAGGCAATGGTTCGCTCGGTTTGGCGTCTCATAGCACGCTTCAGCCTGGCCCGCCAGTTCATGCTGACCAGTCTGGTCATCCTGGTGGCCGGCATGCTCATCATCGGTTGGTGGGTGGGGGAGCAGATCAAGCGGGGCGTCATCAACCGTACGGCCGCCGTGACGGCTTTGTACGTGGACAGCTTCGTAGCCCCGCACCTGCAAGAGTTGACCACGGGGAAGGGCATCTCATCCGCGCACACGGACCACCTCAATAGCTTGCTAGCCGACAGTGCGCTAGGCGAGAAGATTGTGGCCTTCAAGATATGGTCACCTGATGGAGAGATCCTCTACAGCACATCCAGATCACTGATGGGGCAGCGTTTCCCCCTGCATGGTGGCCTCCGGCGGGCCCTGAAAGGGCAGGTCAGTAGCAGAATCACTGCTCTCGACGAGCCGGAAAATTATCTGGAGAGCGGGCACTGGTCCCGTCTGCTGGAAACTTACGCGCCCGTCCGCGAGGAGGGCACCGATCGCATCATCGCCGTCAGCGAATTCTATCAGGCGCTGGATGAACTGCAAGGCGAAATCGGCGCCGCTCAGGGGCGAAGCTGGCTGATCGTTGGCGTTGCTACTGCCGTTATGTATCTGCTCCTCTCCGGCATGGTCAAGCGCGGCAGCGATACCATTGCCGCTCAGCAGGCTCGATTGCAGCAGACCATTGACGAGCTGCAGGCCTTACAGGCTGTCACTGATTCCGCTCTGGCGTCCCTTGGCGTGAGCGGCCTCCTGGAGACACTGCTGGAGCGGTTGGTTGAGGCTATAGGTGTGGACGAAGGTGGGATATGGCTCCTGGACGAGAAGGGAACGCTGAGTCCCCAGGCTCTGCGCGGTCCGGCCGGTAGCGGAAACCCATCCCTTGAAAGAGAAGCCTTTGCCCAACGGGTGCTGGCCCGGGGTGACACCATGCGGGCCGACGACCCCGTGACTGACGGAATCGTTCACTCCCGCCTGGGGGCTCCATTGCGAGCCCGAGGTACCGTACTGGGCGTGGCATGCGTGGCTGCCACCGGCCCCCGCGCCTATGGACCGCAGGAAGTGCGCCTCCTGGAGATCCTATGCGAGCGGGCGGCGCTCTTCATCCAGAACCGTCTGCTGGCCGACAAGGTGAGGCGCGCTGCGGCTCGCACCACAGCGCTGAACGAGCAATTGCTACACCGCATCAGCCGGGACCTCCACGATGGGCCGGCCCAGGATCTGGGGCTGGCCCTGCTGCGCATCGACGCCCTGTTCCGCCAGTGTGCTGACTGTCTGGCCAGGAACCCCCAGGGGAATCCCGTCCAACACGATTTCCAGGTCATCAAGAGCGCTCTGGAAAGTGCCATGGCTGGGACCCGCTCCATGGCGGCCGGCCTGCGTCTGCCGGAGCTGAACACCCTATCCCTGGCAGAGACGGTGGGCAAAGCGGTGCGAGACTACGAGCGCAAGACCGGCTGCCAGGTCGATCTGGAGATCACCTATCATGGTCCCGATACGGGTCGATTGTCTCAGAAGATTACCCTGTACCGGGTCTTGCAGGAGGCCCTCATGAATGGCTATCGCCACGCCGGCGCAGCCGATCAGGCGGTGCGTGTCCTTCACGAGAACGGAACTCTGCGTGTGGAAATCTCGGATGCCGGGCCCGGTTTCGATCCCACCAACTGGATGGCCAGGGCGAGCGAGGATGGCACCCAGTTGGGCTTGGCCGGGATGCGGGAGCGTGTGGAGATGCTGGGGGGCACCTTCGCCGTCGACTCCGCCCCGGGTGAGGGTACTCGGGTGCGGGTCTATCTTCCCATTGATGGGCGGGGGGAGACTGAGGATGGATAAGATCCGGGTGTTGGTGGTGGACGATCATCCCCTGTTTCGCCAGGGGGTGGTGACAACCCTGGAGCAAGAACCGAACATGGTCGTCGTGGGCCAGGCCGGGGACGCTGCCGGCGCCATCGCTCAAGCTCAGGACCTCCTGCCGGATGTGGTCTTGCTGGATATCACCATGCCCGGTGGTGATGGGCTCCAGGCCGCCCGGGCAATAGCCCGCGATTGCCCGGTGAGCAAGATCGTGATGCTCACCGTGGCTGAGGACGAGGACGCCTTGCTCGCCTCTCTGAAGGCCGGCGCCCGAGGCTATCTGTTGAAGGGTGTGTCGGCCCACGAGTTGGCTGAGGGCATCCGCGCCGTGCATCGAGGCGAGGTAGTGATCGCGCCGGCCATGGCGGCCAGCCTCCTGGTGGAGATGACCCAGTCGCAAATCCCAGGAGACGAGGCCGCGGACCCGGTAGAAGCTCTAACCGAGCGGGAACGACAGATACTGGAGTTAGTCGCCCAGGGTCTCACTAACAAGGAAATTGGGGCGACGCTCAACCTGGCAGAGGCCACAGTCAAGCACTATATGACGAACATCTTGCAGAAGCTGCACGTGCGCAGCCGCGTGGAGGCCGCGATCATGGCGCACAAAGAAGGCTGGTTCTGAGGTCCCTGGTTCGTCTGAGAACCTCCGTGACCCACAAGCCTACCGTAAGGTAGGCTTTTTGTTTGTACGGTGACCTCCTTTCCGATCAAAGTATTTGAGGAGAATCCGACTAAAGTAGAAAAAAACTCCGACTTTGGGAGCAGAAAACAAGGCACTCTCGACCATTGTATCAGGATGTGGAGCAAAGTATAATGGATGATGGAATGATAAGGAAAGCAGTCCCCGATGATACCCGGCCACCGATGGATGAAGAGGAAGGGGGTGATGTACAGATATTAGGAGCACGTGTTGCCGTGGACGACGAACAGGGAATCGTATAGTCGCAACCTCGATCAATAGGGAGGAGTTCAAATGAGCAAGAAGTTCCGACAATCCCAGTTAGTGCGGTGGCTGCTGCCACTGGTCCTGCTGTTAGGGCTGGCGCTTGCGGTAGCGGCCTGCGCCGGCGCTGGCGGTACGAGCCAGCAGGATATATCCAGCCTGCAGCAGACGGTGCAGCAACAGGCCCAGGAGATCGAAGCGCTGAAGGCGCAGCTTCAGGCTGCCGCGTACACACCGGTGACCAGAGAGTTCAACATCGTCACCGGTGAGTGGAAGTGGGAGGCCGAAGAGGGAGAGGCCAAAGTCGTAGACCGTGAGCGCGGCGAGGTGGACGAGATCGAGCGCTACGTTTTCGATCCTGGCTACGTGGTGGCTAACAAAGGTGACACCATCGTCATGCACATCCACGCTGTCAAGGGTAGTAAACACCTCATTGAGATCGCGGACTTCGGTGTATCAGAAACCCAAATCAACCGCGGCGAGGAGGGGACTTTCACCTTCACGGTGGACAAGACCGGGGTCTTCGAGTTCGTGTGCAACAACCACGACACCCCGGACGAGGAAGGGCCCATGATCGGCTACATCTACGTCAATGACGTAGGGTAGCTTTCGTGGGTCCTGTGGCGGAAAGGTGGCCTTGCGCCCTGCGTTGGAATCCCTTTCCACGGAAGAAACCCGGTTTCTCGGAGAAACCGGGTTTCTCAGAATCCACAATCTCGCTGGCAGGGTTCCGCTTCCCAGGCCGCCCTTCGCCTGACATGGGGATACCCGTCTCACCAGGAAAAGGAGACTGAAGTAGGATGGACAGAAAACGTGTCCAGGTTGACGGGTTGCTGGCGATCTTGATGGCCTCACTGGTGCTTGTGATGGTCTCGTGCTCAACCGGACAACGCCAAACCGCGCTGCAGGAGACGGCCAGGGAACAGGCAGCCGAGATCAAAGCTTTGCAGGCTCAACTCCAACAGGTCACAAACGGCAGCCCGGCCGAGGCTGCAGCAGAAACACTGCCATCGCTGGGAAAGGCTCAGGATTTTGAGCTGACCAACCAGGACGGAAAGCGGGTTCAGCTCTCCGATTTTCGGGGCAAAGTGGTACTCTTGAACTTCATCTACACCAGTTGTCCCGACGTCTGTCCCCTGGAGAACTTCAAGTTCAAGGCGGTTCGGGAGAGCCTGGAGGAACCATTGCAAGACCAACTGGCCTTGATTTCCGTAAGCTTCGATCCTCTCGACACACCGGCCGTGCTGAAGGCTTACGCCAAAGCGCGAGGGTTCGACGTGTTGGGCTGGGAGTTTCTGACTGGCTCTGAGGAAGAGATCGCCGGAGTGACCTCGGCCTACGGCATCTTCTACCGACTGGTTGAAAGCGGGGAACAGGAAGGGTCCCACACCCATGCCCACGAGGACGAGACCCAGAAGCACCAGCATGCCCGCGAGTTCGTGCACATGGCGCAGAGCGTGCTGATAGACCAGGAGGGGATGGTCCGAAAGCAATACCTGTCCATTCAGGACCTACCCACCGAGGATATCGTCGAGGATGTGAAAACGCTGCTGGTGCAGGAGTGACAGATGAGGATTGGTACCCTCTACTTGACTGCTCTCGCCGTTCTAGTCATTGCAGCCAGCGCCTGTGGCGGGCAGGGGTCGGGCGAGAGCGGAGCTCCGGCGGCAACCGCAGTGACGGTCACCACTCCCAGACCTCCTGCCTACACCGAGATCGAGGTCACCAATGGCGGTACCATTGGTGGCGTGGTAACCATCGACGGACCCATCCCTGAACGCTACATCATCCACGTAGACAAGGACGCCAAGGTGTTCGGCGAGACGCTCCCTGACGAATCCCTGCTGGTCTCCGAGGACGGGGCGATCGAGAACGTGGTCGTCTTCATCGAGGAGATCAAAGAGGGCAAGAAGTGGCCGGAAGAGCCCTTTGTGCTGAACAACCACGGCGGCCTGTTTGAGCCTCACGTGCTGGTCGCGCGCGCCGGTGCCCGATTGCAAATCGTGAACAGCGATCCGGTCATCCACAACACCCACGGCCTCTTGGGGGGTCAGCGTACCGTCTTCAACGTGGCCCTTCCTAGACAAGATCAACGGACCCGCCGGCGTCTGAGACGACCGGGTATAGTGGAGGTCGTGTGCGACTCTCACGACTGGATGCAGGCCTGGGTCTTGGTGCAATATCATCCTTACTTCGACATCACCGGAGAAGACGGGGTCTACGTCATCACCGATGTTCCACCAGGCACCTACAGGTTGCTGGCCTGGCATGAGAAGTTGGGCCAGCAGGAGGCAGAAGTGACGGTAACGGCCGGCGAGCAGGTCCAGGCCGACTTCAGCTTCTCGACTCCGTAGTGCCTATCCGATAAAGTAGCGGGCCGGGCTTCCCATTGCGGATTGCGGGTATGATCATCGTTTGGGCCACTTAGCTAGCTCGGCTTGGATTGCCAAATCCAAGCCATAACCGCTGGATTTGGCAATCCAGCGGGAGCGGGCGGAAGCCAATGACCGAAACGATGATCAAGGCCCGGACTGCGGATTGCGGATGGCGCTGAAATCCGAACGGAATGTCCGAAATCCGAAATGGGCTATTGAGTTTGTGGTAGAGATTAGAGACGTGGACACGATCAACGTGTTGGTGGCGGATGACCATTCCCTTTTCCGCCACGAAGTGGTGACCGCCCTGGAGCGGGATCCAGGCATCACCGTGGTCGGCCAGGCAGACAGCGCCACAACGGCTCTGGATCGGGCTCAGGAGCTTCTACCGACCGTGGTGTTGCTGGACATCAACATGCCGGGCAACGGCCTGCAGGCGGCGCGAAGTATTGCCCAGACTTGCCCAACGTCCAAGATCGTCATGCTGACGGTCGAGGACGACGCAAGCACGGTGCTGGCCGCGTTGGAAGCAGGGGCGAGCGGCTATCTGCTGAAGGGGATGACGGGGGACGACCTGGTCAGCGCCATCCGGCTGGTGGTCCAGGGGAATCTGATGGTTGTGCCGGCCATAGCTGTCGGGATGCTGATGGGGGGCGAGAAGAATTCGGGTTCCATGTGACGTGGCAAGTTTACAGCTGATGGTGAGGAAGTAGGAGAAGTGCGTGAAGTCATCAGCAAATAGCGCGCGGTTCGTTGCCAGGTCCATGGTGTTGACTTTGGTTGTAGTCATCGCCGTGGTGATAGCCCTCGGAGTTGTGCGAGGGCCATATGGAAGCGTCGTGATCCAGGAGCCGGCTGCCACGCCTTCTGCCGTCCGGACCGTGGCTCAAGGGCCAGGTGACACGTCCCCGGCCTACCGAGACCTGGCCCAGATCACCGGCCTGCTGTGGCTCACCAGCCGGGTAGTCATCTGGATCGCCGCCGAGGTGCACCTGATGTTCGCCGCTTTCGTTCTCGGGGTGCCCATGTTTGCCCTGGTGGTGGAGATCGTGGGCTGGCGCACCGGCGATCTCAAATACGACCGCCTGGCGCGAGAGTTCACCAAGCTGCTTGTGGTTGCCTTCTCCACCACGGCCACCTTTGGCGCCCTGTTGCTCTTCCTGCTGGTCACGCTTTATCCACGCTTCTTCAGCTACCTGGCCGATGTTTTCACTCCCACCATGGCGGCCTATGCGCTCCTCTTCTTCGGCGAAGGCTTCAGCCTCTACCTTTACTGGTATGGTTGGGACCGTCTGATGGATCGCAAGGGGCTCCATGTGGCTCTGGGGGTAGCACTCAATATCTTCGGGACGGCGCTGATGTTTATCGCCAATGCGTGGGCGACTTTCGCCATCAGCCCGGCCGGCATTGACGAGAGTGGTAACCTGATCAGCCTGGGGGAGGCCATCCGCAATCATACCTGGATGCCCCTCAACATCCATCGACTCATCGCTAATGTGGCCTTCGGGGGCGCCATCGTCGGCATGTACGCTGCTTTTCGATTCCTGGGAGCCAGGACCGAGGAAGACCGCGCCCACTACGATTGGATGGGCTACGTCGGCAACTTCATCGCCGTCGTTGCCCTGATCCCGCTGCCGTTCGCCGGCTACTGGTTCGGACGGGAGATCTACGGCTTCAACCAGCAGATGGGCATCACCATGATGGGCGGCTTTCTGTCCTGGCTGTGGATCATCCAGGCGGTGCTCATTGGCGTGCTCTTTCTCACCGCTAATTACTACCTGTGGATCGGCATGAGCCGCATCCAGGGTGGGGAGCGCTACAAGAAATACATCAAGTACCTGCTGGTCGTGCTGGGGCTGGGCTTTCTGGTGTGGGCCACCCCCCACAGCCTGGTGGCCAGCCTGGAGGAAGCGCGGCGCATCGGTGCGGCCCACCACCCCTTGCTGGGCGTGCTGGGCGTGATGTCCGCCAAGAACACAGCGGTCAACCTCATGATTCTCACCACCTTCCTGAGCTTTCTGCTGTACCGGCGCGCCAACAAGGTGGCCACGGTGACGTGGGCAAGAGCAGGGAAGATGCTCCAGGGGGCGGTGGTGGCAGTTGCAGCGGCAACCGTCATTCTCCTTGGGATCTACGGCTATTTCGTGCCGGCCATTGTTCGCATCGGCTTCTCGCTGTACCAGGTGCTGGCCGTCCTGTCCGCGCTGATACTGGGGACCATCATAGACATTTTCCTCTTCCGGCGAGCCCAAACGCTGGGCACAATCGCCTGGGGCCGGATGCCAGGGCGGTCGCAGTACGCGCTGCTGCTGTTGGCCGTGACATTCACCTGGCTGATGGGGCTGATGGGCTACGCCCGCAATGCCATCCGCCAGCATTGGCACGTCTTTGGTGTCATGCGCGACACCTCGCCGGAAGCTTTTTCGCCAACGCTGGGCTACGCTGCCAGCGTGATCTCGATCTGTGTGCTGCTCTTCCTGGGCCTGATGGCCTTCGTCTTCTGGCTGGGTGGCCTGGAGGAGAAGCCGGCTGCGGTCGAGGCGAAGGCACCGCCTCTCATACCCAGGCCAGCACCGGTGGCGAGTAATCCGTCGGC
>JBHIAO010000179.1:0-10833 GCA_046758565.1 Anaerolineae bacterium | reverse complement strand
CCCAACGCAACATCTTTTTCATCCTGAACGACGCACCCTATGGGAACGAGCGTCCCTACAACGCCCTACGCCTGGCGTTGACCCTGGCCAAGCGCACTGGAATTGGCGTATGGGTCTTCATGACGGGCGACGGAGTCCTCTGCGCCATGAAGGGACAGAAGACCCCAGACGGCTACTACAACATCGAACGGATGGTGCGCTCCATGGCCCGACGCGGTCAGGTAGCCGTCTGAGGGACCTGCTGCGAGGCCCGCGGGCTCGGGCCTGAGGATCTGGCAGAGGGCGTGCTAATGGGGACGCTGGACCTGCAGGGGGGCTGGACTTTAGAGGCGGACCGGGTGTTGGTGTTCTAAGCGTGAAACGTGATACGTGAAACGTGAAGGGGTCCAGTTACGGCGTTACTCCGCAATATTTGCGTCATGTGCGTGAATTATCGCCTCGTAAAACGTGAAACGCGAAACGTGATGAGCTCACGCCGGAAATCCTCACGTTTTACGTTTCACGTTTTACGCAGTTTGGTTGCGGCCAAAGGCTGCGTTAAGTTTCACGTTTCACAGACATCAGGCACGCCGGCCTTTCTCGTGACCAATGCACCAACCAAGTGAGAAACGTGTTCTGGCTGTGAGCGCCCACCCCGACGACGTCGAGTTCACCAGTGGAGGTAGCATCGCCCGCTGGAGGGACGAAGGGTGGGCAGTGCACCTGGCGGTCTGTACCGACGGGGGCAAAGGCAGCCACGACCCGATGGCGGAACCGGCACGGCTGGCCGCCCGCCGGCGGGAAGAGCAGCTCGCCGCAGCCGAGGTGTTGGGTATTGCCGAGGTGGTGTTCCTGGACTATCCAGACGGCGAACTGAACCGGGCACCGGACCCTTCGGGCTCGAGCCCCTCAGGGCCAAGCCTGGTGGCGGAACTCACCCGGCTCATTCGGCGCTTCCGCCCCCAGCGCGTTCTGGCCTGGGATGCCTGGCGCCGTTACGAGCTGCATCCCGATCATCGGGCCGCCGGCCTGGCGACGCTGGACGCCGTGTTGGCCGCCGGCAATCCACACTACCTCAGAACCCAGAGCAGAGAAAGGAGCATTCACGATGAAGCTGAACAATGTGTCCCTGGAGAACTTCGCTCCCGTTTTCGGCCTGGCAGAGGCGCCCATCATCGAGGGGGTGCGCCTGACCCTTAACGTGGAGAGCGACGCGCCCCGGGAGCAGATCGAGGAGGTGGAGCGGCTGGCCGCCCAGCGCTGCCCAGGCGTCTACTGCATGGCAAATGCCATCCCCTTTGAGACGCGGCTGGAGCACAGTGCCATGCAGCGGATTCATGGCACACGCGCACGATAGCGTCCCGGCTCAACCGTTCGAAAGTCTCCTCCAGGGAAACACCCCGAGGCGGCAGAACGATACAGCATCCTCTCGATGCCGACAGTGATCCTGCTCACGCCGGAGGGGGAACCCCTGTGGCGACGGAGTGGGCTGTTCCGGCAGGAAGAGCTGGAAGCTGTCTTGCGGGTGAAATCCGAATGACCAATGATCGGCATGGCCAAGATTCATGGGAGGTGAAACTATGCAAGCCTTACTTCAGATTCTCAGATTCGCACACATTCTGGTTGTGGTGTTCATGGCCTGGCCACTCTACGCCCTGATCGCCGTCAATGAGCGGGGAGCACTCGGGCCTCCTCTGGGCGACCGGGCCGACCGCTACATGGAGAACATCATCAAGGGGCAAACCATCCGCTGCTACATCTACCAACTCACAGCACTGGTCACCGGGCTGGCTCTGATCTACTTTCGCGGGCTCGGTCTGGGCTCGCTCCTCACCAACTGGGTGCTGGCGGCCAAGCTCATCCTGCTGCTGGTGTTAATGGGGCTCTTGAGCTACGTTCACTTCAGCCTCCAGCCAAAGATCGACGCTCTCTTCGCCCAGGCGGGAGCGAATCCGGTGCCGCAGGAGATCGCAGCCCAGATCGGCCCCCTGCGGGTGAGACGGAAGAAGCTGGCGGCCACCTGCCTGTTCATCGTGATCACCATCGTCCTGCTGGGCCTCCAGGTCTTCAGCCGCTTCAACCCTGTCGTCACCCTGGTCCTGATCGGTCTGGCTGCTCTATTCGGGTGGCACGCCTACCGAACGCGTATCCCATATGGATGGGTGTAACGGAACGACGAACCGTTGGGCCGTACAGGATAACGCACAAGTGAGATTTGCTCACAAACCCCTGGACTGGGACAGGCCCTCGCAAGGGTTTCGCAAGGCTTCTATGCCTGAGGTGTGACACACACATCGCGTTTAGAGTATATACCCACGCTGAAGAGTTTCCCTGTAAGCACCATGTTACACGTGTACCTGTTCGGCGGTCTGCACCTGCGACGGGGGAAAGATCCGCTGCCTCCCATCCGCTCCCGGGCGGCGCGTTCCCTCTTCGCCTACCTCATGACCTACCCGGATCGACCCCACACGCGGGACCTCCTGGCCGGCCTGTTCTGGCCCGACATGCCGGACGCCCAGGCCCGCCGCCGCCTCAGCCAGGCCCTGTGGCAAGTCCGCCAGGCCCTTAAACCCCTTCCCAGTCCCCAACCCTGCATTCTGACCGACGCCGAGACCGTGCAGTTCAATCGCCAAGCATCCTACTGGCTGGACGTGGAAGCCTTTGAAGAAAAATTGAGGGAGGTCAGAGAAACCGAAAGCCCTCCTCCCGGGCATGCCCTCTCTTTGCTGAAGGAGGCTGTGGCGCTCTACACCGGCGACTTCCTGGCTGGTTACTACGATGATTGGGCCGTCATTGAGCGGGAGCGGCTGCGCGACCTCTACCTGAAAGCACTGAACCAGTTGGTGCTGCTGTGCAAGGCGCAGGGGCTGTACGAGGAGGCGCTGACGCACGCCGCTCAGCTCACGCGGTACGATCCCCTGCGCGAGGCGGCGCATCGCGAGGTGATGCGTCTGTGCTTCCTGCTGGGCCGGCCCAACGAGGCGCTCCGGCAGTACGACCTGTGCTGCGATTTGCTGGCCGAGGAATTGGGTGTCCCGCCAAGCCCCGCTACCACGGCGCTCTACCGAGAGATCAGCGCCCGTATGGAGCAGGAGACCGCCCGGCGCCATCCGACACCCACCGCTCCCTCCTCCCCGCTCCTGGAGGGGGCCGGCGCCGTTCCATTCGTAGGCCGGCATGAGGAACGGGCGGCCCTCATGCGCGCCATGGAAGGGGCATTGAGTGGGCGCGGTGGAATTGTGCTTCTGGAGGGCGAACCGGGGGTCGGCAAAACGCGCCTGTTGCAGGAGATCAGCGGGGATGCAGCCTGGCGCGGCTTCCAGGTGCTGTGGGGGCGGGGCCGCGAGCTCGGGGAGCTCGCCCCTTACGGGGCGCTGCGAGAGGCCCTTGAGCGTGGGCTATCCCCGTTGCGGGCCGGACAACTGGCCGAACTGGTCGAGGGGGTCTGGTTGCGGGAAGTGAGCCGGCTCATTCCCCAACTGGCGGAGTGGCTGCCCGACCTGCCGCCGCGCGTCTCGCTGGAACCCGAGGAGGCGCAACGTCGCCTGCTGGAGGCCATCACGCGGGTGCTGCTGGCACTCGAACAGGTCACGCCCCACCTGCTGATCCTGGACGACCTGCAGTGGGCCGACGAGGGCACACTGGAGGTGATAGCGCACCTCCTCCCCCGGTTGCCGGCACACCGGATACTGGTCATCGTCAGTTACCGGGGCGCGGAGGCGCGCGCCCGCCCGGCGGTGTGGAACACGTTGCGGGCGCTGGACCAGGCCTGTCCCGGCCCAGGGGCCGGCGGCCACGGGCGGGTGCTGCTGGGCCGGCTGAGCGCCGTTGAGACGGCGGAATTGGTGCAGCAGGGGCTGGGACTGGTCAGCCAGGCGTCTGGCTTCGAGGCGCGGCTCTACCGGGAGAGCGGCGGAAATCCGCTCTTCGTGCTCGAGACGCTGCGCGCGCTGCACGACGCGGGGCGGCTCTACCAGGATGAATCGGGTGCCTGGAGCATCCGCTGGGACGAGACGACCGCTGACGATACCGAGTTGCCGCTGACGCCGGCGTTACAACAGGTCATCGCGCGTCGCCTGGCGCGGCTGAGCCCAGCGGTACGGGCGACCCTGAACGCCGCAGCGGTGCTGGGCGACGACTTTGACTTCACCCTGCTGCGCCAGATCAGTGAGGCGGAAAGTAGGGGCGAGGCAAGTCGGATTGGTGGTGTCGAAGCAAAAGAATCGGCTCTCCGACTTGCCTCGCCCCTACCCAGCGCATTGGAGGACCTGCTGCGCCGTGGTCTGCTGGTCGAGCGGGAAGCGGCCTATCGGTTCAGCCACGACAAGATCCGCCAGGTGGCCTATGAAGCGATCGCCGCGCCGGCACGGCGGCGGCTACACCAGAGAGCGGGCCAGGCCCTGGAGGCAGTGCGCCCGGAGCGAGTGGAAGCCTTGGTGCACCACTTCACCCGCGGGCAGGTGTGGGACAAAGCCGTGCAGTACCACCGACAGGCCGGGGAGCGGGCCACGACCGTCCACGCCTATCCTACCGCCCTGTACCACTACGAGCGGGCCATCGCCCTGGCCGATGAAGCCCACCTGCCGCCTACACAGCGGTTTGAGCTGCTGTCAGCTCACGAAATGACCCTGCATATCCTGGGGCACCGTGAGAAACAGGCGGCTGACCTGGAGGCGATGTCCCAGCTTGCCCAGAACAACATCCATTATCTGGCTGAGGTTTACCGTCGCCGGGCGCGGTTTCTGTATCTTACCGGGCAACTGAGTGAGGCTGAAGCTGTTGCCCGCCAGGCACTGGAGATGGCTCAGCAGTCAGGCGAAGAGATTGCGCCGGCGGCCGCACTCCGGTCGCTGGGAGAGACTCTCCGCGGGCAGGGCGAATTCAACGCGGCGATCCCGCACCTGGAAGCAGCGGTCGAAATTTACCAGCAGCAGGTTGATCCTGGAGGAGAAGCCGATGCCCATGTTTCGCTAGGCAACACCCTGCGACGCCTGGGTCAATATGAAGCCGCTCGGGCTCAGCTTGAGATAGCCCTGGACTGTTACGTGCAGTTGGGTGACCTGCCAGGGCAGGCGAAAGTTCAGGGCTTTCTGGGCATTGTCTCCCGTCAACAAGGCGATATGGAGGCCGCCGAAAGGTGCTATCGCCGCGCGTTAGAGGTCAGCCGCGACACCGGAGATGTGGTTGGGGAGGTGCGCGGCCTGATGAACCTGGCCGTACTGCTCTACTACCAGGGGGAAATCAGTCAGGCGCTCGAGCTTTTCGACCAGACGGCCGCCATCTGCTACAAGATCAAGGATCGCCATCAGGAGGCCCTGGCGCGCAGCAACGCCGCCTCCATCCGCAGCGACATGCTGGGGGACGATGAGCGGGCTGCCGACGATGTGGAAGTGGCGTTAGCCTACGCTCGAGAGAGCGGCGACCAGGTGATTGAAGCGCACGCTCTGGGAACTCTGGCCGAAATCGCCCGCCGGCGGGAGGAACTGGACCAGGCTTGCAGCTACCTGGAAGCCGCGTTGACCAGGTTGGGAGCCATAGGCGAGCAGTGGGATAGACTGCAACTGCAGCGCATTCTGGCCTCGATCACCCTGGATGCGGGGCGTGCTCAGGAAGCGTTGGCCCAACTGGAGGCGACCGAAGCGGCGTGCCGGGAAATGGGCCTGGTTGATATGGCGATCTTCCTGCAAGCCATGCGGGGCAAAGCTCTTCTGGAATTGGGGCAACCCGAAGATGCCCTCGCGGCCACTGGTGTAGCGGTGGCCGGACTTAAGCCCGGCGTGGATCAGCCGTACCTGGTGCACTTTTGGCACACCGAGGTGCTTTCCGCCCTGGGCCGAACAGACGAAGCCCGCGCGGCCCTTGAGCAGGCGTATCAGGAGCTAATGGGGGCACTGCAAGGGCTTTCCCCCGAGCAGCAGCAAATGAGCCTGGAGCGGGTGCCGGAGCACCGGGCCATCGTGGAGGCCTGGCAGGCCATCCAACCCCGACGCGCGACCTTCCGCCTTCTCCGGACTGACGCCCCCACCGGCCGGCCACCGCGCGACGACGAGTGGGTGGAAATCACCTGGACGGTGGAGACGCCGGAGGATGAGGCCATCGCCGGCAAGAAAGCCCGCCGGCAACATCGCCTTTTGCGCCTGCTGCGAGAGGCTGGGGAACAGGGCGCGGCCCCCAGGGTGGACGACCTGGCGACAGCACTGAGGGTGAGCCCGAAGACGATCAAGCGCGACTTGGCAGCCCTGCGCCAGGCAGGGCACGACGTTCGCACGCGAGGCACACGAAGTAGTTAGAACGCAGGCGACGCAGATACACATTGCTCAACACGGATAAGCGGTTCGTAGAACGACTGATGAAAATTGACAAATTAAACGGGTAACTCGTGTCTCCCCATATGACAACGGATCAGGGGGATTAACCGGATTTTATCCGTTAAATCCTGAAAATCCGTCGTCATATGCGCTCTAATGATTACCTGATTAATTCCTCAAAGTTCATAAGTCGTTACTACGAACCGCTACCAAAATGACCCCAAGGGGCAACCTTGGGGTCATTTTTTCTGAGATAGCGGAGAGATACCCCTCTGCTACCATCATGCCAATATGAGACCGCTCAACCAACTCAACATCTCTTTCATCATCCGCATCTGGTGGGAGGAAGAGGAGGTAGACGCCGGGGGCCGGCACTTTTGGCGGGGTTGGGTGCAACATGTCCGCTCCGGCGAGGCAGCCTATGTCCAGGACGTAGAGCGGTTACTCAGCTTCATCGAACGCTGGACTGGCAGCCTGAGAGGGTCACAAGCCGGCCCTGAAAAACTTAGCAAAGATTGAGAGGGAAACCATGGCTAATCTCATCGACATTCTCAAGGTCATCCACATCGTCAACGCCATCCTTATGGCCTGGCCCTTCTACGCGCTGGTCACCGTCAACCAACGCGTGAAGCTAGGTCCGCCACTAGGTGACCGTGCAGACACCTACATGGAGAACATCATCAAGAACCGCACCATTCCTTGCTTCATCTTCCAGGCCACAGCGCTGGTCACCGGGTTGGCACTGGTGCTGCTGCGCGGGATGGGCCTGGATGCCCTGGTCACCAACGCGGCGCTGGGGCTCAAGTTCCTGCTGCTCCTGCTCATCGCCGGCCTTCTGACTTACGTTCACACCAGCCTGCAACCGCGCATTGACGCCCTCTTCGCCCAGGCGGCCGGCAACCCGGTGCCCCAGGAAATCGTTCAGCAGATCGGGCCGCTGCGCCTGCGCCGTAAACGCATCGCCACGGTCTGCCTGTTCGTGGTGCTGACGCTGGCCATGTTGGGGGTTCAGGTGTGGACGCCCTTCCCGCTGTGGCTGACCGCCGTGCTGGTCGTCGCCATCGCTCTCTTCACCTGGCGGGCCTACCAGAGCGAGACGCTGTACGGGTGGGTCTGATGGGCGTACTGCGTATTGCGTACTTGACCTGTGTCGAGGACTTTCCGAGAAAGCTCTCGAAACTTGAAAGGAGGTGATTGGCATGACTGCAACCTTGGATGAGCTGCTCCAGATCGAGGGTGTCGTCGCTGCCGGGGAGTTCACCGCCGACGGCCAGTTGGTGGACTACAAGGCGACGATGGACATGTCGCCCGAGTTGGCGGCGATGTCGGCTCAGTTCTGCGCCACAGTTACCATGCTGTTCAACACCCTGGCCGGCGCATTCGCGCAACTGAGCCAGATGAACTGGGTGCCGCAGCAGGGTTGGATGTACGCCGGTGGCGACATGACGGTAGCCATTGGTGGCAACAAAGGGGTCTTCGTCGAGACCGCCAAGGCCGACTTCAACCAGTTGTTCGAGGCCCTGGTAGGCCCCCGGTAATGCAAAGGGGTGGGCTAGCCGCAAAAGCCCCAGGCCGGCCAGCCCACCTCTACAACACGGCGCTGGCGGCAGCCGCCCAAATGCTCCGCAAGCTGAACCGCATCTGGCGCCCGGCTGTGCGCCCCCACTTGTTGGGAGTGGATCACAGCATCCTCAACCTGGACCTGCTGTGGCAGTTCAAATGAGAATGGGTTTGACAAAACAGTCGCTTTGCGGTATTATTCAAGTAATCTATTGAATGCTATATTTCTACCCTTGATTGGCTGTGAGTGTTGACCCATGATACGGTATACAGAAGAAAAGCGACAGCAGAAAGAACAGCTTTACCACCTTTTCGCCCGCATCGGCAAGGCTCTGGCCAGTCCCCGCCGGCTGGAACTGCTGGATTTGCTGGTGCAGGCACCGCGTACGGTCGAGGAACTGGCGCAGGAAGCCCACATGAGCGTGGCTAACACCTCACAGCACCTGCAGCGACTCAAAGAGGCCCGGCTGGTGTTGAGCGAGCGCGAAGGGCTGCACATCCGTTACCGCGTGGCCGATCCGGCCGTCGGCCGCCTGTGGCTGGAGCTGCGCGCCGTGGCTGAACGACAACTGGCGGAGGTGGAACGGACCCTCGATGCCTACCGCCATCGACGGCACGAGTTTGAGCAGATTTCGGCCGACGAGCTGCGGGCGCGGCTCCGCCAAGGTGACGTCGTCCTGCTGGACGTGCGGCCGCACGTGGAGTACCAGGCGGGCCACCTGCCCGGAGCGATTTCCATCCCCGTGGATGAGCTGGAACGCCGGCTCAGCGAGCTTCCGGAGACCAAGACGATCGTCGCCTATTGCCGTGGTCCCTACTGCGTCTACGCGGATGAAGCCCTGGAACTGCTGGCCGAGCGAGGGTGGAACGTTGCACGCCTGGAAGAGGGGGTTGCCGAGTGGCGACAGGCCGGTAACGTGTTAGAGTACACTACGTAAAACGTAAAACGTGAAACGTGAAAAAGGAGGATTCAACACATGTTTGTTCGGCAATTCGTAGATGAAGGATTAGGCAACTCGTCCTACCTAGTTGCCTCGGAGGAGACGGGGCTGGCGGTTGCCATTGACCCGCAGCGGGATGTGGACCGCTATGTGCAGATAGCTGAAGGGCTGGGTCTGCGCCTCACTCATGCCCTGGACACCCACCTGCACGCCGATTTCGTCTCCGGCGCCCGGGAGCTGGCTGCGCAGGTTGGTCTACGCATCGGCGCCAGTGCTGACGCGGAACTCGCCTTCGACTACCTGCCGCTGCGAGAGGGAGACAGCATCTCCTTGGGCGATCTGACTATCGAGGTGCTGGCCACCCCGGGCCATACCCCCGAGCACATCAGCTTCGCGGTGCAGCCGGCCGACGGCGAGGCCTCGACGGCCCTCTTCAGCGGGGGAGCACTCATCGTCGGTGGGGCCGCGCGCACCGATCTGCTGGGGCACGACCTGACGGAGCCGCTGGCCCGACATCTGTATCACACCATTCACCACAAGCTGCTCCGTTTCCCCGACGAAGTGTCGGTCTATCCTACCCACGGCGCCGGCTCCTTCTGTGCCGCACCCAGCACTGCCGAGCGAACCACCACCATCGGGCTGGAAAGGCAGCGGAACCCCCTGGTACAGACAACCTCGGAGGAGGCGTTCGTGCACCTGGCGCTGAGCGGTTTGCCCTCGTACCCCACCTACTTTCGGTACATGCGCCCCGTGAATCAGCAAGGACCGCGGGTGCTCGGCGGCCTCCCGGTGCTCGAACCGCTGTCGCCGGAAGACGTGCACCAACACATGGCGCAAGGGGTTGCCGTGGTGGATACGCGCACCCCACGCGAGTTCGCAGCAGGGCACATCCCGGGCGCTTATGGCATCCCGCTGGCCGCCCCGCTGATCACCTGGGCCGGCTGGGTAGTGCCCTTCGGATCGCCCATCATTTTGACTTCCGACGACCTGGCTGAGCGGGAAGCGGCCGTCCGCCAGCTCATCCGCATCGGCTACGATGACCTGCGGGGTTATCTGCAGGGCGGCATGGCGGCCTGGGAAGCGACGAACCTGCCGGTCACTCAGGTGCCGGTAATACCGGTCGAGGAGCTTCACCAGCAACTGGAAAGCGGCGATGGTCCGATGGTGTTGGACGTTCGTCAGGAAGCCGAGTGGCGCGCGGGACACCTCCCCCGAGCCATCCACACCGAGGCGGGGCGCCTGCCGGCTGAAGAACTGTCACTTTCCCAAGACGATCCTGTGGTCGTCCACTGCGGTCACGCCGACCGTTCAACTGTGGGCATCTCGGTGCTGGAACGACGGGGATACCGTAACCTGATGCTACTGGACGGCGGCTTTAGTGCCTGGGAGGCGGTCGGTTACGAGGTGGCACGGGACCATGAGTGAGCGCAAGGTCGTTCTGGGCCTGCGGGCCAACTGGCAGCAGTTCACGCTGCTGCTGGTGGTCAACGCTTTCGTGGGGGCCATGGTCGGCCTGGAACGGACCGTGGTCCCCCTCATCGCCGAGCAGGACTTTGGCATTATCTCCAAAACGGTTGTCCTGTCGTTTATCATCAGCTTCGGCGTGGTCAAGGCGCTGGCCAACCTGTCAGCCGGCGGCCTCGGGGATCGCATCGGGCGCAGGCGGCTGCTGGTGGCCGGCTGGCTGGTGGGGTTGCCGGTGCCCGTGCTGATCATCTGGGCACCAAGTTGGGGTTGGATCGTGCTGGCCAACGTGCTGCTGGGGATCAACCAGGGGCTGTGCTGGTCCACGACGGTGATCATGAAGATTGACCTGGTGGGGCCGAAGCAGCGCGGGATGGCCATGGGCCTCAACGAGTTCTCCGGTTACGTGGCGGTTTCCCTCTCGGCGCTGGCCACTGGCTACATTGCTTCAGCCTACGCCCTGCGACCCCAGCCCTTCTACCTGGGCATCGCTTTCGCCCTGCTGGGGCTGTTTCTCTCGGTTTTCTTCGTGCAGGAGACCCATGGGCACGCTCGTGCGGAAGCAGAGATTAGAGATCGGA
>JBHIAO010000178.1:0-10858 GCA_046758565.1 Anaerolineae bacterium | reverse complement strand
TGATGGGGGAGACTTCGGAGCCGTCTATCGCCACTACGTGGCCCAGGCAGCGTGATCTGTGCAGAGGAGCAGGGTTGCAGAGGAGCAGGGAGAAAGGTTGGTCTTCGTTGAAGGCATGAGCTCTTCACCTCCACACAGCAAGGGTATGGGAGCTTCGTGCCCCCCTCTCCCAAAGCGCCGTCCTGAGCTGTCGAAGGGTTGGGAGAGGGGAGCTAGGGGTGTGAGGGCCATATCCGACTTGCCCCTTTCTGACTCGCGGGCAAAAGTCGTGCCTGAAGGATGGGTGGCTGAGGCGAGCGGGTACCTGAAGAAAGCGGGGACCATTGCCGGCAAGGATCTGTTAACCGAATGGCGAGGCAAGGAGGTCATCAGCGCTACGCTGGTCTTCTCGCTGCTCACGATTGTAATCTTCAATTTCGCCTTCGAGCTACAACGTGTCGATCTGGCGACGGTTGCACCGGGTATCCTGTGGGTGGCCTTCACCTTCTCCGGCACCTTGGGGCTTAACCGATCTTTCGCAGTTGAGAAGGATCGCGGATCTCTGGCCGGCCTGATGCTAGCCCCCGTAGACCGCAGCGCCATCTATCTGGGGAAAATGACGGCAAACGTATTGTTGATGCTCATCACCGAGGCGATACTACTGCCACTGTTTGCCGTACTCTTTAACATGCCCTTACTGCGGCTTCTGGCGATCGTCCCGATTGTGGTCCTGGGGACGGTCGGCTTCGTGGCGGTGGGAACGCTGTTGGCCGCGGTGGCTATGCACACCCGAGCTCGTGAAGTCATGCTGCCTGTCTTGCTGTTTCCGATGCTGATGCCCGTCATCATCGTCGCCGTGCAGGCTACGGGAGCAATTCTGCGCGGGGACTCACTGGCCACACTCACACCGGAGTTGGGCATTCTGTTGGCCTATGACGCGATTCTGTTTGCTGTAGCATGGTTAAGCTTCGAGTTTGTCGTAGAGGCGTAGGGATATCAAATCGGAACTGGGTGCGCGAAGTGCCTCTCGATGAGATCAGCAAGTTGGAAGGGATAGAACGACGTGAAACGTAAAACGTGAAATCCTCACGTTTTACGTTTCACGTTTCACGCACTCCGGATCGTCGAATTCTGGCTTCATGAAGTATTGAACGTATTGGAGGGTAACGCATGAATGAACGACTGGAGCGTTGGAGCCGAATTACCGGCTGGGGAGCCCTGATACTGCTGCTGGTTGCTCTTTTCGGAGCTCTGATCATATCTCCACCTGAGCAGATGTTGGGCGATGCTTTCCGAATCTTTTATTTCCATGTCCCGTCAGCCTGGACCGCATACCTAGCATTCACAGTGGTCTTCGTCTCAAGCCTCACCTATCTTGTCACGCGCAACCGGCACTGGGACGTACTTGCTCTGTCGTCTGCCGAGTTGGGCGTGATATTCACAACGCTGGCCCTGGTGACGGGCAGCCTGTGGGCCAAGTCGTTCTGGGGTATCTGGTGGACTTGGGGCGATATGCGGCTGACGCTCACGCTGTTTCTGTGGTTCCTGTACGTCGCGTATCTGATGCTTCGTGCCTACACCGATCCGGGACCGCAGCAAGCTCGCCTGTCAGCGGTAATCGCCGTGGTGGGCGTGCCGGTGATTATTCTGAACCACTTCGCGGTGCGAATATGGCGCACTCAGCATCCCGATCCAGTGGTTCTACGTGAGGGTGGGCCGTCTATGGAGCCCATCATGATCGTTATCCTCGTGATCTCGCTGGTTGCTTTTACTATCATGTACATTTACCTGCTCACCAATCGGATTCGGTTGGAGCGGACCCGCATTGCACTGCGAAGCGTGCAGGAACAACTTGGTGTCTAGGAGCCGCATGTGTCTACTCTGTGGATACTCTTCATTATCTTCGCGATCTTGGGTGTGGCCACATTTCTCTACGCCTTTCGATCACTCGGGCCGACACAGGACGTAGAGAGACGGATGATAGAGATGCAAGATCGGGCCGAGGAGGAGTAGGGCACAGCCGGCCGGTTGTGAAAACGGGAATTGAGAGAAGCCGAGCAAGTTGTTCAAGTCGTGCGATGGTGAGCACTGAGATGGTAGAGGCTAAATCGGGTACCCTATCTAGCCGCGTTGCTGACCAAGACCTGATTCACGAACTGACTGCACTGTTGGAAGAGTATCCAACAGTGCAAGCGGCCTATCTGTTCGGTTCCCGAGCACGAGGCACGCACGTGGCGGTCAGCGATGTGGATGTAGGTGTTATCTTCGAGCGAGATGCTTCGGCGTGGGATGAGATAGAGTTGCAAGAGAAGTTAGTGTCTCGGCTTGGCATTCCAGCACAGGTCGTCAACCTAGCCCACGCTAGTCCGGATATTATCGAAGCTGTGCATAGAGACGGCATTCCGCTCGTTGGCGATACTCAGTTGGTAGAAGGACACAGAACGATGGAGAACCAGGAGGACTCTAAAGCCGACGAAGCCATCTGGCTCCTGGAGTCGGCGGCCGATAAAATAGAGCGCATTGACAGTGCTCTTCCGTTACTAGCGGATGTAGAACTGCAAGCAGTTCTGGCGGAAGAAATGACGGCAGTTCGTGATTTCCTGGGCGTGTATGTGCTGTTGGTTGAGCCCTTGGAAACGCTAGTGCGGCGCATATCGCGCTACGCTCACTTGGTACTGGGGCACGAGGAGCCTGATGCGTCGCTACGAGCCCAAACCGAATTGACGGCGGAGATATTGGGTGTTTCAGATGAAGTCCTGGAGGCAATAGCGGAAATGGCACGCTTGCGGGGCCGGCTGGCCCACGCCTACTGGGATTTGGACGCCGAAGAGATAGAACGATTAGCTCCCGAACAATTACGTCCTGCCCTCGAGCATCTCGTAGAGCGGGCTAGCCGCTTCGTAGTCGTGGAGCAGGCGCGTTGGCAGCGCCCTGGTTCGCGACTACCAAACGAGTCGGATGACCACTGATGGCCAGGCATGTCGCCTCCGCTAGAATGTGACCACCTGAGCGGCCACCGCACCGCCGGCCGCCAGGACCAGCAACAAGCCAATGTAGCGTGTGTCAGAACGCTCCGTTAACACCGTAACCAGAGCGGAGCCCACCAGAATTGCCAGCTTCCCCGGCAACTGAATCGCGGCAAGCCAGCCCGGGTTGAAAAGCGGGGTAATGGCAAAGAGCAGGGCTAACGCGCTAACCGCGAGACCCACCCAGCGCAGCCGGCTTCCCCAGGCGGAGAACGTAATCAAGATGGCCAGCACGAAGACGTAGAGGTGCAAACCGCAGAAGAGATAATTCATTACAGGCACAGCAAGCTCCTTTCACGCACCCGCAATTGTAGTGTTGCAGTTGTACATTTGCCATCGACCAACCCTTGCCCTATAATTGGCACTGCAGTTGATCACGCATCCGCATACGCACGATGGGAGGTATTCGCTTGCAAACATACTTGAGCATCGTTCAGATCATCGTCGCCATAACCCTTACCGTTCTGATCCTGATCCAGGCTCGAGGACACGGTGTCGGGGGTGTGTTTGGGGGACAGTCATCGGTCTACCAGAGCCGGCGCGGCGTCGATCGCACGTTGTTTAACTTGACGATCGTATTTGCCGTTCTATTCCTACTCGTCTCCCTGCTGAACGTTCTGTAAGCCCGATGAGACATTTCGCCCTGGGCCGCATGAAACCAGCTTAAAACTCTGGCAGGTGGAAAGTGTCTGCGTGAAACGTGAAACGCAAAACGTGAACAATGGCATATGATGCACATCTTCACGTTTCACGTTTTACGTTTCACGCGCTCCGATTTCTGTATCCCTATCTCGCTGGAAGTCCTCTTGTCCATCTTCACGATAGTGTTCTACCGACTTCGTTGGCAACTTCTTGTAACCGTTGCCGGCCTTCTCATTGTCGCCGGCCTGCTCGCCAACCTGGCCAGGAACCAGACCACGGGCGTCGTACCCGACGAAAGTGGCACCTATACCGAAGGTTTGGCGGGACGGGTTCACGTCGTGAATCCGTTACTTTGGGGGACTAGTGCCGAGCATGACTTGGTCTCTCTCGTCTTCAGCGGCCTGACCCGCACCGACGAACACGGCCAGATCGTGGCCGATGTGGCTGAGGGTTGGACCGTCATAGACGATGGCCTGACCTACATCTTCACCCTGCGCGAGGACGCAAGCTGGCACGATGGCTCGCTGGTTACCGCCGACGACGTCATCTACACTATCGGGCTCCTGCAGGATGACGGATCCGACCTGCTTCCAGACCAGGCTTCGCTGTGGCGCACCGTTACCGTCGACAAGCTCGACCGCCGAACGATCCGCTTCTCGCTGTCTGAGCCTCTGGCGCCGTTCTTGTACTACACGTCCCTGCCGCTGTTGCCGGCCCAGCGGCTGAGGAATGTCACCGCGCAGGCATTGCCCCAGGTCTCGTTCAATCAGTCCCCGGTCGGTTCCGGGCCATTTCGCCTGGTGGAGTTGGATCGGGAGCACGTCAAGCTGGAAGCCTTTGATGATTTCTACGGTACCCAACCGTACCTGAAAGAGATCGTGTTTCGGCTCTATCCCGACGTGCAGAGCCTGCTGACGGCGTATCAGGCAGGTGAGATACAGGGTGTCAGCCGGCTACTTACCCAGGACTTCGAGACCGCCAGCAATCTTGACGATCTGGCAATTTACTCCGCCCAGCAGACCAGTTGTGTGGCTTTGATTTTGAATCTCGACGAGCCGGCGCTTAAAGACCGTCGCGTGCGTCGAGCGCTGCTGATGGCCATCGATCGGCAACAACTGATTGACGACTACCTGGCCGGCCAGGCTGTGGTGGCAGACAGCCCAATCTTTCCCGGATCGTGGGCCTACAATCCCGAAATCCGCAGGGTTCGGAATGATGCCGAGGCCGCGCGTGTGTTGTTGAAGCAGGCCGGCTGGGTCGATGCTGACGGGGATGGGGTTCGCGATCGGGGTGGCCAGCGATTCGAAGTTGAAGTTCTAACCAACGACGACCCGACGCGCCGGGCCATGGCCGAAACCATCGCTCGGCAGTGGACCGAGATCGGCGTGCGCACTTCTGTGCAGACACTCAACGTCGCGGCGCTACGGGCGCAGCACCTGGAGCCGCGCCAGTTTGATGCAGTGCTGTATGGCTGGACCCAAACGATGGCCGATCCGGATCCCTATTCACTGTGGCACTCAAGTCAGATCCAGGGTGGTCAGAACTACGCCGGCCTCGAGCATCGCGCCATCGACAATCTGCTTGAGGCTGGCCGGCGCACGACCGACGTTGAAGCGCGTCGCCAGTTGTACCGAGAGTTCCAGCAGCTTTTCGCTGACGAAGTGCCGGCCCTCTTATTATACTACCCGGTCTACCACTATGGCGTTGACGTCCGCGTCCAGAACATCCAACTCCCACGCACTATGTTCCAACCCAGCGATCGCTTTCAGACGCTCTATCGGTGGTATGTTCGGCCTGAACAGCAGATCACGCAGGCGGAGCCATTGCCACTCCTGCAGCTCTGGAATCGACGTGATTGAGTAGAGCGGCCTTATCACCACTCGAAGCTTTGCACCACGATGATGCCTTGATCTTCGGCGCGGTCCAGGGCCGCCGGACGGGCCGCGTGGGCCACGAAGAGCGGCACGATGCGATAGCCAGGCAGCTCACCGGTCGCCTGCGCCCGGCGCACGGAATTCAGACTTCTCTCTAACTGCTCAAAGTCGTCCGTCCCCAGGTGCGCCTTGGCTTCCCCTACCAGTAGCACCGGCTCGCCGTTCTGTTCCCCCTCGGCCAACAGATTGATCTCCCGATCACGGACGTATGTGCGTACAAAGCGGCGAGTGATCTCGATGTTGTAGCGTTCGCGCAGCAGAGGGGGTAGGGCGCGGTACGCTTCATTTTCCAACGCGTAGCCGAAGTGTCTGCCCAGCCCGGCGAGTTCGGAACGGGTCTCACTCAGCCCATTCGTCAGAGTGCGCAGCGCTTCCTCGGTGCGCTGCTGCGCCTCGGCCAGTTGCTCCAGGCGCTGTTCCGTGCGCTGCTGCGCCTCGGCAAGACGATCGACGCGCTGGCCCAGGCGCTCCACCGTCTGTTCCGTGCGCTGCTGCGCCTCGGCCAGTTGCTCCAGGCGCTGTTCCGTGCGCTGCTGCGCCTCGGCCAGGTCGCGTACAATCTCCTTCAGCTCGTTGAAGTCGCCCGTCTTGACCAAATCTGCATACGCACTGGTGATTACTTCAGAAAGCAGGGCCGCCTGCGACGGTGTGAATTCCCGTGCCAGATACTCGGCTAGCGCATTTTCGGTGAGCATCGTGCCTCCAAAGTGTTGAGATGAAACCCGATTGTCATCGTTCATTCTACCATGGAAGTGTCTACACAGCAAACACCCGATTTGCGCAAAGGGCAGTTGAAACTACACCAACACTAAGGTAGTGGGCCGGCGGTCGGCTCGACAGCCGTGAATTGCCCGTTGACTCAAGACTTGACGATCAGCAGCGATCATGCTAAACTTACTATCGAGCTTGAGCCCAAGTGGCGGAACTGGCAGACGCGCTGCGTTCAGGGCGCAGTGGGCTTACGCCCGTGAAGGTTCGAATCCTTCCTTGGGCACCAGTTGCGGGCTCTGGCGGGTAGCCGGAGCCTGTTTTTTGGCCCTACCCAACCACGAGGAAATCCATCATGGCTCGTAAGAAAGGCCTCTCGTCTATCTCCCTCGCCCAGGTGATGGCCTTCATCGGTCTCATCTTGGCCGGCTATTTTATCGTTGGCTTCGGGAAAGTCGCTCTCGTTGGCCACCAGTTGCGGAACACGAAAGCAGCACTACAGGCAGAAGTGGCCGGGCTGGAGGAAGAGGTGGCTGACTTGGAAGTGCAAAAGGCGTTTGTTCAGACGGACGCCTACGTCGAGCAAGCAGCTCGGGAAGAGTACAAAATGAGCCGGCCTGGGGACAAAGTCATCGTTCCCATGTTCCACGAAGAGGATGAGACGCGCGCACAGGAGGCACCACAACCGAGGGAACCGACATCCCCAACGCCATCCGAACCCTGGCGGGCATGGTGGGAGCTGTTCTTCGGCAGATAAATGCCATCAACCCGGACTTACGCAGTCCGGCGCAGTGACAAGTGCGCCCGTGAAACGTGAAACGTGAGGAAATTCACGTTTCACGTTTTACGTTTCACGCCGTCCCATGCCCAGAAGGTTCCTCTCTCGGAAACCAATGTTACACCCACTACTTCCTCTGCCATCGGAACGTCCGAATCTCGCTGCGCGGACTGAGGGCCTCGCCGGCGTCCTCCCCTATCCGGCGCATCACGGTGACGTCCCACCGATAACGTTGTGTCGTGCCGGTCTCTGGTGCCAGGTCTTCTGGAATCCGCCAGGCAGTCGCCTTGACCCATGCCTCTCGCGTGACTTCGGGCTCTCCAGGGCGGGCGGTCCGGAGTCGCACCACGTACCAGATATCGTCACTTAGGACGCCAATGGACACCCAGTTCAACAATCCCACCTCGCTGTCGAGCAACGCATCCGCCGGCGGGCCAAGGAGGAGCGGCGCCGGCAACGCAAAGCGCGGTGTGGGAGTCGGCTCCGCAGGTGTAGGACTCAAACGCTGCGTCGCTGTCGGCGTTGCCGTAGGCGTAGGTGTTGGCGGGATGGGCGTGGGTGACGAGGCCCGTGATGGGATCACAAGAACTTGACCAATCCTCAGGATTTCCTCTGGGTTGGACAGGCCATTGGCCTCCATGACGTCAGAGACAGTTGAGTCGTATTGCAAAGCGATACCCAGTAAGGTATCGCCGGCTTCAATAGTGTGGGTGATCACGTTAAACCCCGTGCTGGGAAGCCGCGTCGCTGTAGCTGTCGGCAGATCAATCTCGGCGTCCAGCGGGATGATTAACTCCTGCCCAATCTGCAGAAGATCGTCCTCGCTCAAGTCGTTGGCTTCCAGAATGGCCTCGAGCGTGGCGCCGTAGTCCAGAGCGATAGCAATCAGCGTGTCACCCGACTCGACGGTGTGAATGTAGAATGAGGGCGTTGACGTCGACGTGACTGTGGGCGTCGCCGTTGAGGGTGGCGTCGGGGTTCGTGTAAGCGTCGCGGTGGAGGTTGGCAGCGGTGTCGGCGTGGGTCTGGGGCCTGGAAGCGCCGCCAGTTGTGTCGAATCTTCAGGGCGCATCATCCAGATGGCCCCGATGAGGGAGGCTAGAATCGCGACAACGAGGAGCGTTTCCAGGCCAGTAGCCAGTGTCGACGACCAGCCGCCGCGTTCCGTGGGTGACCCGCTCCCGGCCGCAGGCCGGCTCAGCAATGCGCCGCACCGCTTGCACGCCTCGGCATCGGGGGCAACAAATGCGCCACACTCGGGACACCGGGCCGGCGCGGTTCGCTCATCGCTCAAGGGCCCGCCCCAAGGCCTCCTGTTGAACTACCAGCAAGTCCTGGATACCTTTCCAGGAGAGCTCTACCAACTCGTTCATCACCCGGGGTGAAAACGGCTTTCCCTCAGCCGTTCCCTGAACCTCGATCAGGTCACCTCGATCCGTCATGACAACGTTGAAATCCACGGCGGCCTCGAAGTCCTCCCGATAGTCCAAGTCCAGGAGAACCTGGTCCTGAACCACGCCGGCGCTGATGGCGGCGATGCTGTGCTGGATGACTCTCCGCGAGACGGCACGCTGAGCAATAAGCTTATACAACGCGATGGCCAGGGCAACATACCCACCTGTGATGGACGCCGTTCGGGTCCCGCCGTCGGCCTGGATGACGTCGCAGTCGACCGTGATCATCTGCTCGCCCAGAGCTGCAAGGTTCACTGCTCCCCGCAGGCTGCGCCCGATGAGGCGCTCGATCTCTTGAGTTCGCCCACCGGCACCCTGGCGCTCGCGCCGTGTGCGGTCGTGGGTGGATCGCGGCAGCAGATTGTACGTCGCAGTCACCCAGCCGTGACCACTGCTCAACACCCAGCGCGGCACGCGCTCCTCAACACTGGCAGCGCACAGCACCCAGGTGTTGCCTATCTTGATGAAGGCTGATCCCTCGGCGTGTGCCAGGTAGTTGGGTATGATTTCGACAGGGCGAATCTCGTCAGCAGCGCGCCCGTCGCGTCGTGGTGAGGACATCTCATTCATCAACCTAGAGTAGCCGTGCCCGTAGGGGCGAGGCAGGACTACGTATAACGTAAAACGTGATGCGTGAGGTTAATGACTGGTTTCATCCTGGCTCCTCACGTTTCACGTTTTACGTTTCACGCATAATTACCCTTCCGTGAAGGCCGCCGCAACCGCCGCCATCGCCCGCTGGACGGCCGGCGTGTTGAAAGCCTCCTCCAATTCATCGCTGAGCCACGGCCACTGTCCGGTGATCGTGCGGCGGAGTTCCTTGATGCGACCCAGGTCCGGCTTGTCCTTCGCCAACTCCAGGTACATGTTCTGCAACTGTGCAATGATCTGATCTCGCTCCTTCTGCCCTAGCGTCAACTGACCTTGAACGAGCAACTGCATGGCTGTAAACACCTGGTTCAGGTTCTCCGGACCGACAGCAGCCGGCTGGGCTGCCTGAGGCGGCTGGCCGGCCTGCTCTACGGCGCGCCCCATCATCTGAGCGATCATCGCCCCGAGGCCGACGCCGGCGCCCAGGCCCAGCCCGGTTTGTACAGTACCCTCACCGCCGGCAGTGGCGGCCTCACTGAGGGCCCGTGCCGTCTTGAACTGCAAATAAGACTGCATGTCGCCGATCGCGCCCATCGCCGCCCGCTCATCGATGGCCTTCTGCGTTTCCTCAGTGGTGTTGATGCTCTGCACGTAGAACACCTTCAGGTCAATGCCCAGCGCCTTGAAGTCGTCGCTGGCACGAGCACGAGTGCCGGCCCCCATCTCATCGTACATGCGCGGCAAATCGAATAGAGAGACGCCGGTTTCGCCCAGGAAGTCCGTGAACCGACTGACGATGATCCCACGCAGGAAATCCTGAATATCCGATGTCTGGTAGAGGCCGCGGGCGCCAACGATCTTGTTCACAAAGAGCTGCGGATCCGCCACCTGCATCGCATAGTTGCCAAATGCCCGCAACCGGACCATGCCAAGGTCCTTGTCTCTCAAAGCGATGGGCTCTGGGGTTCCCCACTTCATCTCGGTAAACGTGCGCGAGTTGACGAAGTAGACCTCCGCCCGAAACGGCGATTTTCCGCCGAACGGGATGCTGATAAGATCAGTCAGGAGAGGGATGTTCGCCGTGGTGAGGGTGTAACGACCTGGGCCGAATGTGTCCAGCGACTTGCCATCGCGGAAGAAGACCGCCGCCTGATGCTCACGGACGACCAGTTGGGAGCCAATTCGAAACTCGCCGGAACCACGGGCCGGCACCCGTTGCACGATATCCCGAGCTGCAGCATCGGCCCATTCGATAACATCTAAGACTGCCATATTAACCTCCCAAAAAGGGGAACTAAGGGGAACTTGGGGGAACTAAGGGGAATTCAGAGGAACTCCATGCTCTAGCAGTTTGTCGGAGAACCGGGTCAGGGGACCCGGGCTGTCCATATCTTGTGGTGAGCACGGGTCCCCTGACCCGAAATGCAGCATTCTCGTCCGTTGAAGGCGCATTCTCCGACAAACTGCTAGGTTAGTTCCCTTTAGTTCCTCTCTAGTTCCCCTTAGTTCCTCTTTAGTTCCTCTATGCTTCCTCTTCCGTTCCCAGGACCTTCGCCTTGAGTGCAGCGAGCTCCTGCTGCAACTCGTCGTCAGCCTCGAGCGCCGCGAATTGGTCTTCGATTGACTCTTCTGCCATCTCTGTGGTCGCTTCAGCGCGGGCTTCTTCTTCCAGAATCCGGCGCTCCATGCGTTCCAGTTCAGCGCCGTAGTCAATGGAGTCAAGCCGCTCGCCAGTCCGCACGACCT
>JBHIAO010000177.1:0-10899 GCA_046758565.1 Anaerolineae bacterium | reverse complement strand
CCCGCTGAAAACCCGACTCCTGCAGCAAGCCGAATTGCAGGGCTCCCGAACCATCAGGGGCCTGGACATGTTGATCGGCCAGGGAGTGGAGGCTTTCAGGCTCTGGACCGGCCGAGCACCGCCAGTTGATCTGATGCGGCAAGCAGCACTTGGCTCGCTGGAGACAGCCTGATGGCTCGGGTGTTGGGAACTGACAGGGGAAGTTTCTAGATTACTTGAAGAACACGAAGAGAATGCCCAGGATGGCAGCTAGCTGACCCACCCAGAAAACGAACATCCAGCGAACCAATTCCGCCTTGGTTTCGGCCACTTCGGTCTTCACGTTGGCCAGGCGCCGGTTGAGTCCGGATTCTACTTCGGCCAGGCGCTGGTTGAGTCCGGACTCTACCTCGGTAATACGCTGGTTGAGTTGGGATGCCATCCCCGTAGTGTGTTGATTTATTGCGCTGGCCTCTTCGCCGAGCCGCCGTTCAAACTTTTCTTCTGCCAAAACGAGGGTATCGCGCTTGGTGTCCTCGGAGACGCGATTCAATAGATCGACCAAATCGTCGGCCCCCTGGTCGCCGAGTTGCTCGCGAAGCGTTCTGGGAATGTTGATGACGGTCAATTTGCAGTTCCTATCCGTGCGTCTGTCGTGTCCAGCACCAATCATACCACATGTTAATTGGCTGGACAAGTTCATGCGCAAAAGATATGCCGAGAGTGGGTAGTTTATGAATCAATTGCGTTTTTTGACGGCCGGCGAGTCCCACGGGCCGTACATCACGGCAATTCTGGAGGGGATGCCGGCTGGCGTTCCGCTGTCTGAACATGATGTCAACCCCGATCTGGCCCGCCGGCAGATGGGCTTCGGCAGTGGTGGCCGCATGAAGATCGAGAGTGATCTGGTGGAATTCTCGGGTGGGGTGATGAAGGGACTCACGACCGGCGGCCCCATCGCCATGCGCATCAACAACAAGGATTGGGCCAACTGGGCCGAGAAGGACATCGCACCCATGACAATCCCGCGCCCAGGCCACGCCGACCTGACCGGCGCCATCAAATACGGCTATCGCGAGCTCCGGCTGTCACTGGAACGGGCCAGCGCCCGCGAGACGGCCTGCCGCGTCGCCGTCGGCGCGGTGTGCAAGCGACTGCTGGTTGAGTTCGGGATTCGAGTTGGTGGCTACGTAACGGAAATCGGGGGTGTTGAGAGCGAAATTCCGCCGGAGATGAGCTTCGAACAACGCTGGACGGCCGCCGAGACCTCCGAAGTGCGCTGTCCGATCCCTGAAGATAGCCAGGCCATGATTGCACGCGTTCGCGACGTGGCCCGGCAGAAAGATACCCTGGGCGGCGTCTTCGAGGTGGTGGCGACAGGCGTGCCGCCCGGGCTGGGCAGCCACGTCCATTGGGACCGCCGGCTGACAGGCCGGCTGGCCCAGGCCATTCTCAGCATCCAGGCGATGAAAGGGGTGGAGATTGGGCCGGCTTTCGAGAACGCTCGCAAGCGCGGCACCGAAGTTCACGACGAAATCTTCTTGGAGGAGCCAGAGGGGGTAGAAGAGCCAGAGGAGCCAGAGGGGGCGAGGGGGCATTTGGTGCGGCGGACGAACCGGGCTGGTGGGTTGGAAGGGGGTATTACGACGGGTCAGCCCATTGTCGTTCGGGCGGCGATGAAGCCGATTTCGACAACGCTGGACCCCCTCAGGTCCGTTGATCTGGCTACGGGGGAGCCGGCCACGACCGCGTACGAGCGCTCCGACTACTGTGCGGTGCCACGGGCTGTGGTCGTGGGTGAGGCGATGGTGGCCTTCGTGCTGGCCGACGCGCTGCTGGAGAAGCTGGGCGGCGACAGCCTGGCGGAGATGCGCCCGCGCTTCGAGGCCCTCCGGCGCAGCCGGCTGGAGGATCTGCCCATGGACAACTTACCGTGGCGGGTTGGCTATGTGAAGTATCGGGCGGAGCTGAAATGAAGCAGGTCTTTCGCAACAAGTTAATCACGCTGCGCAACAGTGCGTTTTTAACGCACTTCTTGTATCAGACGGCGAATTCATTCGTCGGCTAGCTCAGGCCGCCAGAGCCAGCGCTGCCGGACAATCCACATACGCAAGCGTCACAAGCTGGTCTTTCGTAGGGAAGTACGATGTAACCTTGAGGAGATCGCTAACAGGTGGCGTGGTGACCAATTCGCTCACAAGTGCATGCAGATCTTCCGGTAAGTTATCCAGGTTGCTCAGAGGAATACTCCGAGGTCCCACTGCTGTCGGGTGAGAGAGGATTCGGTATCCAACAATAATGAGCCCGCTCGGTCGGCGCTCCGGCTGGTTAATGCGGAGTACAATGGAGTCGTGGAGATGTACGGCGGTTGTTGCCTGGACCGAGTCAAAGAAGATTTCCAGAATGTCCGCCTCCGGGTCATATTCGATCCGGGCTACCTGGCCATCTGAGGTAGTGATTTCGGTCCATCGAATGTCCAACATGATACTTTTCAGCTCATGAGACTTCACGGATGCCCCAGGAAGAGACCACAAAGTTGTTAGGGACGATTTCATCGCCCTCCGTCAACTCATCATGTCGATCGGTAATGTGGCGCCATCGCTCTTCTGTCAGATAGACAGTCCGACCATCGCGATCTTGAGCGACCCAGCGTCGCATAAGTAATTTCCTGGACAAAAATTGTATCATAGGTGGGCCAGGTTGGCAAACACAGAATGGATGACAATATGGAGAAGATTTTAGTCCAAACACCTGAGGGCAGCTATGACATCGTGCTTGGCGAGGGAGTGCTGAACAACCTTGGCCGACTGATGGTTGAGCGTGGGCTTTCGGGCCGGGCGGCCATCATCAGCGACGAAACTGTGGCCGGCCTGTACGCCGATCGGGTGGCTCAGAGCTTGCGCGATGCCGGCTTCGAGTCGAGGCTGATCACTTTCCCCGCCGGCGAGGAGCATAAGACCCTGGACACCGTACGTGATCTGTACGGTGCCCTGGTGGATGCGCGGCTGGAGCGGGGGAACCCGGTGGCGGCGCTGGGTGGTGGCGTGGTTGGGGACACCGCCGGCTTCGTCGCAGCCACCTTCCTACGCGGTGTCCCACTGGTTCAGGTCCCGACCACGCTGTTGGCCATGGTGGACGCCAGCGTGGGTGGCAAAGTCGGCGTCGATCTGCCACAGGGCAAGAACCTGGTGGGGGCGTTCAAGCAGCCGGCCCTGATTGTCGCCGACGTTACAACGCTGAGCACTCTGCCGGATGAGGGATTCCACGCTGGCCTGGCCGAGGTCATCAAAGCCGGGATCATTGGCGATCCGACGCTCTTCGAGCATCTGGAGCACGACGGACACGAGCCGCTGCTGTGGGTCATCCGTCGGGCTATCGAGGTGAAGCGGGATATTGTCCAGGAGGACCCCTTCGAGAGTGGCCGGCGGGCCGTCCTCAACCTGGGACACACCTTCGGGCATGCATTGGAAGTACTCAACGAGTACCAATTGCCACATGGCTTCGCGGTCAGCATCGGCATGGTCATCGCTGCCCGCGTTGCGGTGGCCCTGGGCCTCGCCCAGCCGGCCCTTGAAGCCCGCATCGCCGACACGCTGACACGGTACGGGCTGCCGGTCCGGCACGGCGAAACGTCGCCCGAAAGAATCTGGGACGCCATGGGGGCTGACAAGAAACGGAAGGCCGGCACCCGACGCTATGTGCTGCCTCGGGCGGTCGGCGACGTGATCGTGACGGCGGATGTACCGCAAGAAACCATAATGACTATTCTGAGTGAGACCTATGAACCGCAAAGTGCTGATACTACATGGCCCCAATCTTAACCTGCTGGGAGCCCGTGAGCCAAACGTGTACGGCGCTGTGACGCTGGACGAAATCGATGGCCGGCTGCGAGACGCCGCGACCGAACTCGGTGCCGAGGTTCGATGCGTTCAGTCGAATAGCGAGGGCGCACTAATCGACGCCATTCACGAAGCCCAGGATTGGGCCGACGGCATTGTGTTCAACCCGGGTGCGTACACGCACACCAGCTACGCCCTACGGGACGCTATCGCCGCTGCCGGCCTGCCTACCGTCGAAGTCCATCTTTCAAATGTGGACGCTCGTGAAGAATTCCGACGTCACTCCGTCATCGCGCCGGTATGCGTGGGGAAGATTGCTGGCTTCGGCTGGTACAGCTACATGCTTGGACTCGACGGCCTGCTACGAACGCTCGACTCGTCCTGAGACCAGGCGATGTTAATTTGACGCCGTGACCTGCATGTGGTATAATAAAATGCGGTCGTGGAACTCGAACACTAAGGTAAGTCGGCTGTGAGGATGGACTGTTTGAAGATTCAGTGTACTGTTTGTGACCCGAAGTGGACCATGCAGGGTCATTCTGCGTGGCCCAATTCGCTGCGTCGCGACTTTACGCGTAACAAGCCGCTCGACTCTCGCGCCAATGAGGGATCAATGGCCAAGTAGACTACCGGGATTGCTGGAATCCTTCAAAGGCGTGAGACCATCCGGTTTCACGTTTTTTGTTCTTTCTCAATTGATGATGTGAAGGTGTTGGCTCAACCGGGCGCCTTCTTTGATAAGCGGGCGGATTGAGCTAAATCTCCCCGTAGCTCAGTGGAAAGAGCGTTGGGTTGCGGACCCAAAGGTCGCAGGTTCGAGTCCTGCCGGGGAGGCCATACGCCCCCGTAGCTCAACTGGAGAGAGCGTCTGACTTCGAATCAGAAGGTTGGGGGTTCGAGTCCCTCCGGGGGTACCTGGTGCGCTCAACGATGCTCGTTTGCGCGGAAGTGGCGGAACTGGCAGACGCGCTAGGTTGAGGGCCTAGTGGGCTTATTGGCCCATGAGAGTTCAAATCTCTCCTTCCGCACTCTCACATCCTATTGAGAAGCACTGCACCTGAAAAACCCAGACCGCAGGCAGGGATCCGCCGCTGGCAGCCTGCAGACTTCCAGGCCGGCCACTGCTCTACTGATGCGGAGCATCATGGTCAGCCACCATTGGAAGCCGGCACGGTGCTAGAGGAACTTCCCGACTGCCACTGCCGGTCTGATGATCGGCGATATGTGGGCCTCACGAAACCGTAAGTGAGGGCACAGGCCGGCGACGGTCTGTGACAACAGCCGCAACAGAGAGAAGACCTGTCTCCGCACAGCCAGCGTTCTCGAGATCGGCATTAGATTCCGAGAATCGAGATGGCCAGTGGCGGCAAGGGTGAAAGCTCGCCGGGAAGGCGAGGGTGTGGCGGGTAACCGGCGCACGCAGGCGAGAGCAACCACGGCAGCGAGGCGGGTGGGATGGGCTCCCTCCATTCGATGGATAGTTCATTCCCGTCGCAGCGGCGACGGTGAGGCCGGGTAACACCCGGCAAGCCAGGAGCCGCCAGGAACTCAATCCTGAGACAGATGGCGGAGTACACAGAATCGGGAGTATGAACTGCCTGCTGAATCATCAATAGACAGTGGCAAGTAAGCAATGCGGGGTGGAGCAGTGGCAGCTCGCCAGGCTCATAACCTGGAGGTCGCGGGTTCGAATCCCGCCCCCGCGCCCTAAGAGGGGTTGCACACTGGGCTGAGTTGTTGTATACTTTAATAAGTGTTTATCTGGCGGCGTAGCTCAGTCGGCAGAGCGGGGGACTCATAAGCCCTAGGTCGCTGGTTCAAGTCCAGCCGCCGCCATTCAACGTTGCGGGGTGGAGCAGTGGCAGCTCGCCAGGCTCATAACCTGGAGGTCGCGGGTTCGAGTCCCGCCCCCGCTACCTGGCGGTGTGCCTCCGTAGCTCAATTTGGCAGAGCAGCGGACTCTTAATCCGTTGGTTGGAGGTTCGAGTCCTCCCGGAGGTACTCGTGTCAGTGATCAGTGAACAGTGAACAGTGAACAGTAATAAGACTTTTTACTGTTCACTGGTTACTGGTTACTGATCACTAAATACTGAGGGGTCGTCTAATGGTAGGACAGCAGGTTCTGGCCCTGCCGGTCTAGGTTCGAGTCCTAGCCCCTCAGCCTTAATCGTTTTGCCAAACCAGGAGCGGTTACCCTAGCCTGGTAAGGGAGCGGCCTGCTAAGCCGTTGCGGGGGCAACTCCGTCGTGGGTTCGAATCCCACCCGCTCCGCCAATCAGCAGGTTCGTCGTTGAAGCGGCGGGCTGAAGTGTGCCGGCCCAACCCTGGCGGCGACGTAGCCAAGTGGTTAAGGCAGGGGTCTGCAAAACCCCGATCGCCGGTTCGAATCCGGCCGTCGCCTCCTGAGCGTGCCGGCCAAGGTGTAAACTTGCGGGCGTAGTTCAGTGGTAGAACGTCTCCTTGCCAAGGAGAAGGTCGTCGGTTCGAATCCGATCGCCCGCTCCTGACGATCAGAAACCAGGTTTTCCGGGTTTCTCCCGTAAAGCCGAGGTAGCTCAGCCTGGTAGAGCACTTGACTGAAAATCAAGGTGTCCCCAGTTCAAATCTGGGCCTCGGCACCAGCGGGCGTAGTTCAGTGGTAGAACGTTTCCTTGCCAAGGAAAAGGTCGTCGGTTCGAATCCGATCGCCCGCTCCTGACAACGAACGATATAGCAGGCCGTATCTCGCGGTGTGTGAGTAAGTGAGATCGGTCCAGGACATTGGAATGATCCGCGGTAGCTCAATGGGTAGAGCGTCCGGCTGTAATGGACACGTGCGAGTGGCATCTCTGCGATGAGTCTCTCACTGGTCTGCCAGAATTGTCACGCAGAGATTCATGCCGGCTTGCATGACTTAGCAGCACTACTCGGCGACGGGTAGTGAAAAAGCGGGTGAATTCAAGGAAGCCGCAGCACCTTGGGTGGCGGTAACCCTGAGCCAAGCCCGGTGAAGGGCGGTGGTCGCTATCTAGAGATGGCTTCCACATGTAGCCGGGAAGGTGCAGAGACTAGGGGATGAGGAGCCTAACCAATAAACCCCACAGCGCCCGCCATCCCACGTGGATGATGAGATAGTCCACTCCCTACGGAAACGTGGGGGTAAAGTGTAACCGGGTGGTTGCAGGTTCGAGTCCTGCCCGCGGAGCCAGGGGGCGTAGTGTAGTGGTTAACATGCTGGCCTGTCAAGCCAGAGATCGCGGGTTCGAATCCCGTCGCTCCCGCCTGGCAGGCGAGTCCTGGTAATACCGGATTCGCTTGCAGCTCGTGGAGGCCATAGCTCAATTGGTAGAGCATCTGGTTGTGGCCCAGAAGGTTGCGGGTTCGAGCCCCGTTGGTCTCCCCAGAGCGGTTAGCTCGGTCAGATAGCTAGATGGTTAGATGGCTGGATGGCTGGATGGGGTGCCACCCTAGCTCAGTCGGTAGAGCAGCTCACTCGTAATGAGCAGGTCGTCGGTTCGAGTCCGACGGGTGGCTTTATTAGTCGGGTAGTCTGGTGGTCGCTTAGTCTGGTAGTCCACTTGTGATTGGACATCGAAATGACAACTTGACCAAGCGACCAACTGACCAAACGACAAAATATGTAGGCGGGTAGCTCAATTGGCAGAGCAGCGGTCTCCAAAACCGCAGGTTGCGGGTTCGAGTCCTGTCCCGCCTGCCAGCGGGCGTAGCTCAGTTGGTAGAGCATCAGCTTCCCAAGCTGAGGGCCGTGGGTTCGAGTCCCATCGCCCGCTTTTTCGGGGCGTGGCGCAGTCCGGTAGCGCGCATCGTTCGGGACGATGAGGTCCCCGGTTCAAATCCGGGCGCCCCGACCTGTGTAATTGTGAATTGCTAATTGCCATGTGTGAGTTGTTACTCCGCGCAGATGTCGTTAACAATTCACGATTAACAATTCATAATTCACAATTAATCAGGCCCACGTAGCTCAGTCGGTAGAGCACTCGCATGGTAAGTGAGCGGTCGGCGGTTCGAGTCCGTCCGTGGGCTCTCTGGTTACGCGTCCAAATCACAGCGACACACAGAGGTTGGTGTTGCTAAGCCTTGTAGCCCAGCCGGCAGAGGCACACGACTCAAACTCGTGCAAGTGTCGGTTCGAATCCGACCAGGGCTATGTCTGCATACCAGTAGTCAACATTGTGATTTTGGAATTCGCACTGAGAGCCCGGGCCTGATGGTCTGGGCTCTTTTCGTTAGGGCTTACTGTCGATAACAGAGATGCACAGGAAGAGTTAGCTGGCGATGAACAGCGTGTTGGTGTTGAACGCAACTTATGAACCGTTGAACGTGGTATCGGTTCGACGTGCGGTGGTCCTTCTGCTGAAGGAGAAGGCTGAGCTCGTTGAGGCTGCCGAGGCCCGGTTGCGTGCTGAGCGCATCAAGGTCCCGGTGCCACTGGTGATCCGATTGGTCACCTATGTCAGGGTACCGCGTCGGTTCGACCTGCCTGTATCTCGCCGAACTGTCCTGTCGCGGGACAACTACACCTGCCAGTATTGCGGAGACCAACCGGGCAAGGCTGAGCTGACGATTGACCACGTGTTGCCGCGCTCCCGTGGCGGCGATCATTCCTGGACGAACGTTGTCACAGCCTGTGGGTCGTGCAACCGTCACAAGGGCGACCGAACGCCGGTCGAGGTCGGCATGGCCCTGTTGAGGGAGCCTTATCGACCGCGCTACGTAGCCGTCGCCTTGCTCGGACGTACCGGCGCGGGCGAGGTGTGGGAGAAGTATCTCGCATACGGAAGATAGGTCGCGGACGAGAGCGGGGCGAATGAATTCGCAGCAACCCTTGCGAAGCCCGCCTGCGCGAGCTAAAGGCCCAGTCGCCGTAGGCTTGTCCTGAGCCAAGTCGAAGGAGCGACCCTTCGGCGGAGCTCAGGACAGGCTTCGCAGAGGTTGCTGTGGTTTCAACCGCCGGCTTACTAGCCAAAGCGACCAGTGATATAGTCCTCAGTTCGGCTATCGCGCGGGTTGGTGAAGATGTCTTCGCCGGACCTGTACTCGATGAGGTCACCCGACAGGAGAAAGGCTGCCTTGTCAGCGATTCGGCTCGCCTGCTGGATACTGTGCGGCACGATGACGATGGTGTAGTCCTTCTTCAGCTCCCGGAGCGACTCCTCGACCTTGAGGGTTGAAATGGGATCGAGACCCGAGGCCGGCTCATCCAGCAAGATAACGTCCGGCTCCAACGCCAGGGTGCGTGCCAGGCAGAGCCGCTGCTGCTGTCCACCGCTCAACGCAAAGGCCGAGCGATCCAGTCGATCCTTCACCTCGTCCCACAGGGCAGCCTGACGGAGCGTCCGCTCCACGATGGTCTCAAGCTCCATCGTATCGTGAAGACCCCCCATTCTTGGACCGTACGTGATGTTTTCCCGAATCGAGCATGGTAGTGGCGTCGGCAGAGCGAAGACCATACCGACCTTGCGCCGGAGCTGTACCGCGTCGACACCTGGGCGGTAGATGTCCTGTCCGTCCAACAGTACCTGGCCGTCGATCATTACGCCATCGATCAAGTCGTTGAGACGGTTCAGAGTGCGAAGCAACGTCGATTTTCCGCTGTGTGCCGGCCCGAAGATCGTCAAGATCTCCCGCGGGAAGACGTCGAGTGTGATGTCATTTAGCGCCCGGTGGCCGTCGTAGAACACGCTGAGATCGACGATGCTGATTTTCGGCTCAGGTGCTGACGTCTTGGCCGGCTGTGCGACCTCGTCAAGCTCAACGTTTGTGACTTCCAACAACACTAGTCTCCTTCGGTCGGCCTGAGAATAAACCCTCAGGCAACAAGCTGAAGCGCGCGCGCCTGGCGAATGAATTCGCGGCAACCCTTGCGAAACCGATCCTTCGGCAAGCTCAGGACAGGCTCTTCGTCGGTTCGGGTTCTGGTCGGCGAAGGCCGACTTCGCAACCGTAGGCGCGGTTTCAACCGCCGGCTACCATGGCCGGCGCGCCCGGAATCGCCCGCGGATGAGTGTTGCGATGAACACCATGGACAGTACGAAAACCAGCAAGATGAGGGCCGTTCCGTACTGGATTCCGATTGGCATGCCTGGGACCTGGGTCGAAATCACAAACAGATGGTACGGCAGGGCCATCGTCGGATCGAATACGGAATGGGGCAGGCGCGGCAAGAAGAAGGCCGCCACCGTGAACAGGATCGGGGCTGTCTCACCAGCAGCACGCCCCAGGCCCAGGATGATGCCGGTCAGAATCCCTGGCAGCGCGTGCGGTAATACCTGATGGCGGACCGTTTGCCACTTGGTCGCTCCCAGGGACACACTAACTGTCCGAAAGGCCACAGGCACGGAGGTGATGGCCTCCTCGGCTGTGCTGATGATCACCGGCAGCGTGAGAATCGCCAGGGTCAGCGAGCCAGCCAGGATCGAGGTCCCGAAGTGCAAGAACAGGACAAACAACCCAAGACCGAACAGGCCATATACCACCGAGGGAATGCCGGCCAGGTTGATAATTGCCAGCCGAATGGCACGCGTGAGCCAGTTTTCTCCAGCGTACTCTGCCAGGTAGATCGACGCGCCCACACCGATCGGGATGGACACGATGGCCGTGCCAAGGGTCAGAAGGACTGTGCCAACGATGGCCGGGAAGATGCCGCCGGCCTTCATCCCATCTTGCGGCATCGCCGACAGGAAAGTCCAGTCAATAACGCCGATGCCCTGGATTACGATATAACCGATGACCAACAATATCGGGACCACAACAACAATGGTGGCCAGACCCAGAAGTATGAACATGATGCGTTGTACGGTCTCTGCTGACATGTTCCCTCAAATAGAAGTGGTGGTGACAAAGTGCCTTCCGGTGAAATCACCATGGAAGACCATTGGCCCGCGTGAAACGTGAAACGTAAAACGTGATGATCATGTCTCAACTCAATTCCTCACGTTTCATGTTTTACGTTTTACGCTTCACCATGCCAGACTATCAAACTCCAGTTCCACGTACCAACTACAACACGCGCTTTTCGGCCCGTCTCCCCTGTCGGAAAACGACCCACGAAGTCACGGCGTTGATGACGAACGTGATGATG
>JBHIAO010000176.1:0-10904 GCA_046758565.1 Anaerolineae bacterium | reverse complement strand
AGTGAGTGGATTGTAGTCGACGGAAGCAGATCTACCGTACGCCGATCACTGTGGATTGAGAACAGATCCCCCACCGGCGGCCCACGACACGTACTGATCTATCGGGTGCCCATAGATGTAGTTCTCGAGCTGCTCGATAATAAACTCTTGCTCCGAGATGATGGCCTTGACCACGTCCCCGATAGACACAATGCCAACCAACTGGTCATCTTCGAGAACCGGCAGATGCCGGACACGCTTGTCTGTAATCAGCGCCATACAGTCTTCGATGGTCTGGTCGGGACAGACGTGGACCACTTCCTGGGTCATGATCTCCCGGACGGGCGTATCCTCGGAGGATCTTCCTTTCAGTACGACCTTTCGGGCGTAATCCCGCTCTGAGAAAACTCCCACCAGCCTGTCGGCTTCAAGGACCAGCAGCGCACCCACGTCCTTCTCGGCCATCAGTTGAAGGGCTTCACGCACCGATGCGTCTGGCGCTACGCACCAGACGGCATGCCCTTTACATCGCAAGACTTGCCTGACAGTCTTCACGGCTCAACCCCCTCGTCTGGTACATCTACGCTGATGTCGCCGACCTCTCAATGGGTGTAGGCTATCACTGCAGGTACGGTTCGATGATCTCGAAGAGTTGCTGAGCTTTCTCTTCGACGGTACCGTCAATGCGGTGCCGCATTCGCTCGGGCCGTTCTTTCTCGATGAGGTCACTGACCACGCTCCGGGAGCCCTCGATCCCAATGAGCGCCGGATCAGCCCCAATGTCTGCGGCGTCCCAGACCGTCAGCTCAAACTCGCGGTCGGCCCAGCGTTTGCGGCGGAAGTCGGGGAACCGTGGGCTGTTGACACCCAGCTCCACCGAAGCAACCGCCGGCAATGGCACCGCCACCACCTCGTGGCCGCCGTGGATGGTTCGCCGGCCGCGAAGCCGGCCATCGTCCAGCAGCGACAGCTCCGCTACGTAGGTGATCTGTGACCAGTCGAGCCACTCGGCGATACCGGGTGGAACCTGGCCGGTGGCGCCATCCGAGGATTCCTCACCACACAGCACCAGATCGACGTCTGCGACCTTCTGAACACCCTTCGCCAGGGCGTACGACGTGGCCAGCGTATCGGCGCCGGCCAGGGCCCGATCGCTCAGCAGCACCGCGTCATCGGCCCCCATAGCAACCGCCAGACGCAGGTACTCGTCGAAAAAGGGCGGCCCCATGGAGAGGACCGTCACCGTGCCCCCGTATTGCTCCTTCAACTGCAGCGCCATCTCCAGCGCATTCTTGTCGGGCTCGTTGATCTCGTTTTCCGCTCCGCTGCGGTCCAGGGTGCGGGTCTCCGGATCCAGCCGGACCTGTTCAGCTTTGGGTACTACCTTCATGCACACGACAATGTTCACGACATCACCTCTTAATTGTGAATTGTGAATGATCAATTGTGAATTGTGAACGGTTAATCGTTGAGGCTAGCGAGCGTCGGTCGAGTGCGTAGCGTATCGAGACCAGCAAGCGGGTCTACGGGCACAACCCGCTTGGTTTCGATACGTCGCTCCACTCCTACTCAACCGGCGCTAGCCTTTTGCTTGACCTAGCGGTTATTCGCGCTAACAATTTCCCGGGTTTCGGGCCCAAATTCACAATTCACGATTCACAATTCACAATTGACAATTCAAATTGACGCGCTTGATCAGGGCCGGCAAAACCTCGAATAGATCGTCCACCACACAATAGTCGGCGTATTCGAACATCGGCGCTTCGGGATCGATGTTAACGGCGATGATCGTTTCGGATTCCTCGATACCGCTGGTAAAGTGCATGGCGCCGCTGGCACCGACCACGATTAGGATCTCCGGTCTGATAGACGCGCCTGTCGTTCCGATCTGGTAGTCACGGGCGATCAATCCTTCATCGGCGATGGGCCGGGTCACACCAACGTCGGCGTCTAGCAGAGTGGCGAGTTCTCGGACCAACGACAGGTCACCACCTGTGCCCAGCCCGGCCACGACAACCCGTTCGGCTCCCGTCAGATCGACGGTTTCGCCGGTGACGCGTTCGAGAACCTCGGTCCGGATATCGGAAGCGTCCACCGCCACCGGGACCCGCTCCACCGAACCCGTGCGGCCCTCGTCCCGGTTTGACATGACAAAGATGCCCGGTCGTACGGTCGCCATCTGAGGCCGGCTGTTGGGACAGGTGCAAGCCGCCAGAACACGCCCTCCGAGGCCGGGGGTGTAAGCCACCAGTTCACCCGCCGGGTCGATGTCCAGACGCACAGCATCGGCCGTCAGCCCGGTCCGCACCCGCACAGCCAGCCGGCCGGCCAGGTCACGACCGTTGTGGGTGGCGCCCAGCAAGAGCACGTTGGGCTGGCGGCTCTGAATGAGGTCGGCCATCACCGCCGTGTAGGCATCCGTCGTGTAGATGTTCAGCACCGGATCATCGGCCAGGAGCACGTGATCGGCTCCCCGCTGGATCGCCCCACCGGCCATGGCTTCAAGGTCCTGTCCCAGGATCACGGCAGTCAGGTCCGAGCCGCAAGTGTCAGCCAGCTCCCGAGCTTTGCCCAGGATCTCCAGCGACACGTTTTCGAACCACCCGTCGTATTGCTCCAGGTAGACCCAGATGCCCCGGTACTCGTCCAGTTCGTTCTCAGCCATTACGTTGCCTCCTCCGAAATCCGAAATCCGAAATCATAGTGCCTGTGCTGCCAGCTCGGCGACATCGACCACGCGCATCTCCTTCGTGCCAGAGGTCTTGAGACTGTCCTCGAAATTCTGAATGCAGTTGGGGCAGGTGGTCGCCAGGGTGCCGGCTCCGGTGGCCTGGGCCTGCTCAACCCGCAGGTCAGATAGGCGCTCACCTTTCTCGGTCTCAAGCCACATGCGGCCGCCTCCACCGCCGCAACACAAGGCATTTGCGCGAGTGTCCTGCATCTCAGCCAGATCGAGGTCCGGAATGGCGGACAGAATCCTGCGGGGTGCCTCGTAGACGTCCTCGTAACGGCCCAGGTAGCACGGATCGTGGTAGGTCACTGACTGCTTCAATGGTGTCTCGAACTGGAGCCGGCCCTCGTCAATGAGGTCGGCCAGGATTTCAGTGTAATGCTTGACCGGCAACTCCACGCCATAGCGAGGGTAAACGTGCTTGAACATGTAGAAACAATGCGGCGAGGTTGTCACGATGGCGGTCGCCCCCGTCTCCCCAAATGTGGCCGCGTTGTCTTCGACGATTTCTTCAAGGAATCCCTCTTCGCCGATGCTGTGGACCACGTCTCCGCAGCAGTTCTCGACCTCGCCGAGAATCCCGAAATCTATGCCGGCTGCTCGGAAGACCTGAACCAGGGCGCGGGCGACGCGCTGCAGGCGCGGGTCGTACGAGGCGGTGCAGCCGACATAGTACAGGACCTCAACCCCTTGGCGCGCGTCCTTCACGTCCAATCCGTTGGCCCACCGGGCGCGCTCAGTACGCTTCCCGCCCCACGGATTGCCGTCCTCGTAGATACCCCACAGCGTCTGCTCCAACTGTTCTGGCGCCTGACGGTTGGCAAAAGCGACCCCTCGCAGGGCCAGCATCGAGTCAACGATCTCCACCATGCGAGGACAGCGGGGCTCACACTGCCGGCAAGTGGTGCACAGCCAGAGATCCTCGTTTGCCCTCCCGTTCACTGTTCCGGCCCTAAATCCCAGTTGGGCCGAGCGGATGAGCCGGCGTACGCTCAGAGGCTCGCCACGCACCAGCCCCCACGGGCAGGTTGCCGTACAGGTTCCGCACTGATAGCAGGCCATCATGGCCCCGCCGGTTTGCGCGACTACCTCGTCCCACAAGGCATCATCCAGGACGATGGGCTGACTGGTTTCCATCATGTCCTCCGTGAAACGTATTGCGTAGTGCGTATTGCGTAGTGCGGTCTGCGAGTTACGCAGTACGCAGTACGCAATAATGCCAGATGAGTTCTAGGCCAGCGCCGGCTCTTGCTCCGCCCGCCACCGCTGCACGATGTCGTGCATCTCTTGCATCTTGGCGGCGAATTGCCGGCCCTCGGCGGCTGACACCCAGGCGAGCTGCAGGCGCTCCGGGTCGACGCCCTTACGTTTCAGCCTCTTCTGCCACCGAGAGAACCGCTTCGCCGTGTGCTCGTTGGCATTGATATAGTGGCAATCGCCCAGGTGACAACCCGAAACCAGAACTGCCCCGGCGCCCCTGTCGAAGGCGCGGGTGACGAATTTCTGGTCCACGCGGCCGGAGCACATGGTTCGAATGATCCGCGAACTGGGCGGGTACTGGTACTTGGCGATGCCGGCCTGGTCTGCACCGGCGTAGGAACACCAGTTACAGGCAAACACCACGACTTTCTCCTCGGGGTTCTGGGCCAGGGCGGCATCGATCTGGGCCATGATTTGCTCATCGGTGAAGCCGGGCATGGCGATGGCATCCGGCGGGCACTCGGCAGCACAGGTGCCGCAGCCCAGGCACATGGCCGGGTTCAAAACCGCCGGCTGTTTGATTTCCGCCTCGATGGCACTGTACGGGCACACCTTGGCGCACAGCGTGCAGCCGGTGCACGCTTCCTGGTCAATGATGGCCGCCAGCGGCTCCTGTTCGATCGTGTCTCGCGCCAGCAGGGCGCCGGCCTTGGAGGCCGCAGCCAGGGCCTGGGATACCGATTCGTGGATATCTTTGGGGCCCTGGGCCGTGCCGGCCATGAAGACGCCGGCCACCGCCGCCTCCACCGGCCCCAGCTTGGGATGTCGCTCCAGCAGGAAGCCATCTTGACCGAAGGAGACCTTCAACTGCTGCGCGACGCCGTTCGGATTGCGGATTGCGGATTGCGGATTGCGGATTGGCTTTTTCTTGCCGCTCATCAGCATCTCCCCACCGTTCCCGTTGTCGGCTGGCGGCGTTAAGCCAACGACGAGCACCAGAAGCTCGGTGGGCGCCGCAATATCGCAGTTCATGAGCTCGTCGTGGAAGATCACGTGGCTGTTTTCGAATCGAAGGGCTTCTTCCGGCTGTGCGTCCTGGTCGTACTGCAGGAACTGAACGCCGGCCCGGCATGCCTGCTCGTAGAGTTGCTCGGCGCCCCGACCGACGGTGCGAATATCCTTGTACAACACCCGAACGTGTTTGCCCTGCTCTCGGAGCCGCAGCGCCTGATGGATCATGGTCTGGCAGCAGTAGCGGGAGCAGCCGTTGGCATCGTGTCGTGAGCCGACACAAGAGACGAAGGTGATGCGGTCAGCCGATACACCGTCGCCCGAGGCTATCATATTCTCCAGCTCCAGGTTCGTGACAACACGAGGGTCCTCGCCATAGCCGAACTCTGTCGGTTGATACGGCTCGGCCCCGGTGGCCAACACCACAGCACCAACGTCCAGCGTCATTGAATCTCGGATTTCGGATTTCGGATTTCGGATTTGAAGAGTCGCCGTGAAGTTGCCCACGAAGCCGCTGATTGTCTCGACTTCGCTGCTGGTGTGAATGTGGACGCCGGCCTGCTCCGCGGCCCGAATTCGGTCGGCGACAAGTTCGTGGGCGCTGAGGCCGGCCGGCGCCAACTCATGCAGCTCCCGCAGCAGGCCGCCCAGTTGCGGCTCTCGCTCCACCAGGTGGGTCTCATACCCCTGCTGGGCCAAGTTGGCCGCCGCCGTCAGGCCGGCGATTCCGCCGCCGACGACCAGGGCGCGCTGAGTCATGGGTTGGGTCGTTGTTTCCAGGGGCTGCAACCGTTTGGCCTTCTCCACACCCATGAAAACCAGATCCCTGGCTTTCGCCGTGGCTGCAACAGGTTCCTTCTTGTGCACCCAGGAGCCCTGATCGCGGATGTTGGCCATTTCCACCAGATAGGGGTTGAGGCCGGCCTTTTCGGCGGCCAATTGAAAGATGGGGCAGTGGGTGCGGGGTGAGCAGGCGGCCACCAGGCATCGGTTGAGCCCCGCATCACCGATGAGCCGGGTGATGCGCTCCTGATCGGCGCCCGAGCAGGCAAACCGCATCTCCTCGGCGTGAACCACACCATCCAGATGTCGAGCATACTCGACCACGTTTGGCACGTCGACAGTGCCGACGATGTTCGAGCCACAGTCGCAGACGAAGACGCCGACGCGCGCCTCGCCATCCACGGGGATGGACTCGACGTCCAGGGGTTGTGGCCAGGCCCGCTGGCTCACGTGGGTCATGGCCGCCGATGCCGCGCCGCCAGCCTCGGCTACACTGTCGGCGATGTCCTTGGGCCCGGCCGCGCTGCCGCAGATATAGATGCCGGGACGGGTGGTCGCAATGACGCCGCCGGCCTCGGCCGTGGCGGCAAAGAACCCATCCTGGTCCAGTTCGACGCCTAGGATGCGGGCTAGCTCCGGCGTCCCTCGGCTCGGCACCATGGCCGGCGCCAGCACCACCATGTCGAAGAGCTTGTTCTCAACACGTCCGGTCTCGGTATTCTCATAGCGCACCTGCAGTCGTCCGTTTTTGAGCGGAGGTGCGGAGGAGGATTCTCCCCTACTCCCCTGCTCCTCCGCTCCTCTGCTCCTCTGCTCCTCTGCACAGACTGGTGTCACTGCCGCCGGTCGGCCGCGAATGTAGGTTGCGCCTTCGCTCCGCGTCCGGTCGACGAAAGCATCGAAGCCCTTGCCGTAGGCCCGGATGTCCATGTACAGGATGGTGACGTCCGAAATCCCGTGGTCGATGGCCTGCAGCGCTTCCTTCGTGGAGTACGTGCAGCATACCCGGGAACAGTAGGGCACGTAGCGCTGGTCGCGGGACCCGACACACAGGGCGAACAGGATGTTCTCTGGGGGCCGGCCGTCGCTGGGACGGACGATGTGGCCATCGCTGGGGCCGGCGGCGTTCAGCAAACGCTCGAACTCCAGAGACGTCAGCACGTCAGGATGCTGACCGTAGCCGTACTCGGGCAGACGGTGCACATCCAGCAGATCAAAGCCGGTGGCGACGATGATGGCGCCCACCTGGCACGTCAAGTCGCGAGGCCGAATGTCAAAATCGATGCACTTGGGGGCGCAGGCCTCGACGCATCGCGCGCACGGTAGGTAGTTGGGTGGCTCGTTGAGGCAGCTCTCGATATCGACGACGTACGCCCCGGGCTCGGCCTGGGCGAAAGGTGTGTAGATCGCTTTCCGGGCGCCCATGGCGGCGTCGAACTCGTTCTTGCGCAACTGCGGGCAGACGGGCACGCAGTCATCGCATCGGGTACACTCATCCGTGACGAAGCGGGGTCTTTGATGGATCGAGACGGTGAAATCGCCGGCCTCGCCCATGACACCCGTGACCTCAGCCAGGGTGAGGATCTCGATGTTGCCATGCTCTATCACCTCTCGCATCTTGGGGGCTTCGATGCAGATGGAGCAATCCAGCGTCGGAAAGTTCTTGTCCAGGGCGGCCATGACACCGCCGATGGCCGGCTGGCGTTCGACGAGCACGACCTTGCTGCCGGCCTCGGCCAGGTCCAGGGCCGCCTGAATGCCGGCGATTCCCCCGCCGATGACCAGTACGGAATGTGAATTTCGGATTTCGGATTTCGGATTTCGGATTTCTAAGTCACCCATGTTACCACCCTCACCTGGCTGATAGCGCATGATTGATTGATGGCCCTCTATCTGCTACCTGCTACCTGCTATCTGCTATCTGCCATCCGCCATCTGCTACCTGCTACCTGCTATCCGCTATCCGCCATCTGCCAGCGCCATTCCGCGCTGGAAGGCTTGAGCATTCAGTTCTTCCGTTCCCTTGGGGACGGTTTCGAGAATCGCCCGTTCCATCGACTCGGGTGTGACAATGCCGGTGAGGACCGTGAACGCTCCCAGCATGACGATGTTCGCCACAACCCGTCTGCCCAGGGCCTCGGCTGCCTCTGTTGCAGGGATCGCAAAAATCTGAGCACGGGTGCCGGGGTGCCGGGGTGCCGGGGTGAGGAGGTGAGCTCCTTTGTCACCCTTCTCCCCCGCTTCCCAGCTCCCATGCCCCCCTGCTCCCTTGCTCCCGCGCTCCCCTGCTCCCATGCTCCCTTGCTCCCTGACATCCACCAGGCGCTCGTCAATCAGGATCGTTGCATCAGGCCTGGCAGAAGCCGCATCCCGGTCGAAGCCATCCTGGGACATAGCAATGAAAATATCCGGCGCTCCCACCAGCGGATAGTCCACCTCCCCATCGGCGACGACCACATCGGCCCGCGCCCAGCCACCCTGCTTCTCCGGACCGTAGGACTGGTACAAGACAGCATCCTTGCCTTCGACGTACAGGGCGGCGGCTTTGGCAATGATATAGCCGGCCGATACCACCCCTTGCCCACCGAAGCCCGAAAGCCGGATTTCCCAACGACTCATGATGGTTTCCCTCCATACGTGAAACGTGATGATCGTGTTTCATGCCTAAAGTTCTCACGTTTCACGTTTCACGCTAGCATCTGCTGCTTGACAGTCAGGTACGACGGCCGGTCGCGGTCCACAAAGTTGCCAAGCACGGTAGGCCGGCCAGTCTGGAAATCGATCTCGATGTCGCGCGTATCGGCACTGTGATCCACGATGCAGTGTTCGCGGTAGTACTTCATCTGGTCGATGCCTTCTCTGAAGCGGTTCCACTTGCCGTAACCTGGCGGGCAGGGCGAAAGGATCTCGATGAAAGCGATGCCGTCTACCTGCATGGATCGCTCCATGGCTTGTTCCAACTGCCGGACGTGGAGCGTGGTCCAGCGGGCTACGAAGGGTGCCCCCAGGCTGGCCGCCAGGTCTGGCAGGTTGAAAGCACCCTCGAAATTGCCATATGGCGTGGTCGCCGTGATGGCACCGCGCGGTGTCGTCGCCCCGAACTGACCGCCGGTCATGCCATAGGTAAAGTTGTTCACACAGAAGATATTGATATCGACATTGCGGCGAATGGCGTGAATCAGGTGGTTGCCGCCGATGGTGGCCAGGTCTCCGTCACCGGTGAAGACAGTGACCTCCAGATCGGGGTTCGCAATGTGCATACCCGTGGCGAAGGGGACGGGACGACCATGGGTCGTGTGGTAGGAGTCGATCTTCACGTAGCCGGCAATCCGCCCGGTGCAGCCAATCCCTGAGACGCACACATGGTGCTCCACGGGAATGCCCGATGCAGCGATGGCGCGTTCGTAGCACGCCATGGCAGCTCCCAGCCCGCAGCCGGGACACCAGATGTGAGGCAGACGTTCGCCCCGCAGCAGTACGTCCTGGGGGTGGTGTTCGGCAATCATTACGTTGTTGAGTGTGTCGATCATCAGCTCCTCTCCAGATCACGAACGTGAAACGTGAAGCGTAAAACGTGAAAGCACCCCCAATATTGATACCTGATCACGTTTCACGCATCACGTTTCACGTACGCATCATCAGGAAACCAGGGTCGGTTACTCTTCCAGTTTTCACAGAGTTGAAGTGCACTCAGTGTACCGCATCGCGAATGCCGTCAAGGATGTCCTTGGGGCGAAGCAGGCTGCCGCCGGCATGGATCAGGCTCTCCACGCGGCAATCGGCATTCTCCCGAACCGGATGTATCATCTGGCCGTAGTTGATCTCGGGGACCAGGATGGTCTCAACCTGCCGGCTCAGGTCGGCCATCTGCTTCTCGGGGAAGGGCCAGGCGGTTATCAATCGAACCCATCCTACCGCAATCCCCTCTCGCCGGGCAACGTTTACCGCCTGCCACGCCGAGCGGGAGGTCGAGCCGTAACAAAGCACCAGCATCTCGGCATCGTCGACGAATCGCGTCTCCAGTTCCACGATTTCGTCAACGTTGTCGCGAATCTTGCTGATGAGTCGGTCCATCAGCCGGCGCTGGGCTTGTGCAGTGATGTCGGGATAGCCGCGTTCGTCGTGAGTCAGGCCAGTGACGTGAATCCGGTAGCCCGTGCCGGCGATGGCCATGGGGGGCACCAGCCCGTCACCGCCGAAAGGGAGAAACCCATCCCCTGGCGGCACCGCCGGTCGCTTCGCCTCGACAATTTCCAGTTCGTCAGCCGGCGGGATGACCACCTTGCCACTCATATGAGCGAGAACCTGGTCGGCCAGCACGATCACCGGGGTGCGGTACCGCTCGGCGGCGTTGAAGGCCTTGATCGTGAAATCAAACATCTCCTGGACGCTGGCCGGCACGTAGGCGATCATCTCGTAATCACCGTGCGAGCCCCAGCGCGCCTGCATCATGTCGCCCTGGCTGGTGAGGGTCGGCATGCCGGTGCTGGGTCCGCCGCGCTGGACGTTCACCACGACGCATGGCGTCTCGGTCATGAACCCCAGGCCGATGTTCTCCAGCATCAGGGACAGGCCGGGGCCACTCGTTGACGTCATGCTCTTGACACCGGCGTTGGCGGCGCCCAGAATGGCGGCCATGCTGCCCATCTCGTCTTCCATCTGGATGTAGTTGCCGCCAACCTGAGGCAGGCGGCGGGCCATGCGATGGGCGATCTCTGAGGCTGGGGTGATGGGATAGCCAGCGAAAAAGCGGCAGCCGGCGGCGATGCCGCCTTCGGCACAAGCGATGTTCCCCATCATGAAGTGGGTTCCAGTCAGGACGGCATCCTTCATGCTGCCACCTCCGCCGGCGCTTTGCCGTCGTGCGGTGGCAGTTCGGCCGCGGGCAGTGGTTGGTCTGTTACCTCTACCGTGAAGATGGCGAACTCGGGGCAAATCCAGTCGCACATGCCGCAATCGACGCAATCATTTTCTTTGCCGGCCCGCACCTGGGGATAGCGATAGCCCTTTGCGTTGCGCGCGTCCGACATTTCTAGAACGTCGTTGGGGCACAGTTCCCAGCAGTAGGTACACTCCTTGCACCGTTCGGGGATGATGTGGACCTCACCTCGAGGTATTGAGAATGTGTCTTGGTTGATGGGATCGCGACTAAAGGAGTAACTGTGCATTTCCCGTCTCCTCGTTGAGATCAGTTATCAGT
>JBHIAO010000175.1:0-10931 GCA_046758565.1 Anaerolineae bacterium | reverse complement strand
GTAGGTCTTTGCACGAGTGCACTGCCAGGTCGATTTCGCCGTCCAGCAGGGCAATTTCGAGCTCTTTGACGAAGGCCCCCTTGCCCAACTGAACCGTCGCCACATCCAGTTTCCGGTCGCCTTCGGTCTTGATAATCTTCGTTGCAACCTCAAGTTCATGCCACTGCTCTCGCAGGGCTGACACGACCAGGTCCGTCTGCGTCCGAGCCAGCGAACTGCCGCGAGTGCCGACGATTAAGGTGCGGGGTGTTGTTTGTAACATCAGAAAGTTCATTGCTTATGATTGCGTACTGCGTACTGCGTAGAGTCTCGGAATACGCAGTACGCAATACGCAGTACTCATTACTTCCCCCCATCCAACGCAAACAACTCCCTCAACGACTCCGTATAGTAGAAGCCACTGTGCCCGTTGGCGTGTCGTTTCAGCCGGACGGTGGGCTCGTGTAGTAGCTTGTTGACAATGCGTTTTGACAGAATCTCGATGATTTCCTGTTCCTGATCTGATAGATCACGCAGTTGGCACAGCGCCCGATGCACTTCGGCTTGCCGGACGGCCTCGGCCCGTTTTCGCAGATCGACGATGGTAGGAACCACGTCGAGAGCTCGGAACCAGGCGATGAACTTGCCGGCCTCCTCGGCCACGATTTCTTCCGCCTCAGGGGCTTCTGCCTTGCGCTGAGCCAGGCTGTTGTCCACGCGCCCCTTCAGAGCATCGATGTCATGGAGACTCACACCGGCTATCTCGGCCACGGCCGGCTCCACATCGCGAGGGACGGCGATATCGATGATGAGCAGTGGCCGATGGTTGCGCCTGGTCATCACTTCTGCCAGCATATCGTATTTGATCACAGGGTGGGGAGCTCCGGTAGCGCTGATGATGATATCTACCTGTTGGATGGCTTCGGCGAGTTGGTCAAATGTGACAGCACAGCCGTCCCATTCGTTGGCCAGTTGAATAGCACGCGGATAGGAGCGGTTGGAGACGATGATCCCCTCCGTGCCGTGATCCATCAGGGCTTTGGCTGTCAGGGCGCCCATGTCCCCAGCCCCCACTACCAGTACGTTCGCGCCCTCCAGCGTACCATATTGCTCGTACGCCAACTCCACCGCTGCTGATGGTACCGAGGCCGGCCGCTCGTTGATGGCTGTCTCGTGGCGTACTCGCCGGCCGGCCCGCACCGCTCGTTCGAACAGAGCACACATGATTGGACCGGCGGCTCCCTGTCCTCGCGCCGTCTCGTGGGCACGCCGCACTTGCCCCAGAATCTCGGACTCGCCGACGATCATGGAGTCCAGGCCGGCGGCCACACGGAACAGGTGTCGAACAGCCTCGTCGTCACGATCAGTGTACAGATGCGGCGCGAAGGTCGGTTCGGGAATGCCGTGGAAGTCGGCTAAGAAGTGCGAGATCCGGGCAATGCCAGTGTCGGCCTCCTGAGCGAGACCGTAGATCTCCAGTCGGTTGCAGGTGCTGAGAATGACTGCTTCGTGGATGATGACTTGTGATTCCGCGTCGGTTGGGCTGAGATGTTCAAGGCCAGCTCGAAGTTTGCTGCCACTGAAGGCCAATTGCTCTCGGAGCTCGACCGGGGCGGTATGGTGACTAAGTCCGACACAGATCAGGTGCATATGGTTACTCCCTCCGACGTCGCTGTGTCTGATGGCACGAGGTTGAGAAATGTCATAGAACAGAGCCTTCGTCATGCGGAAATCGTGCAATATTGTATCAGTTTTAGTGAGATTTGTCAAGGTTTGAAGCTTACACTTTCGTCAAGATTTGGTCAAATTCGGGTCGTGGGATGGTCTTAATCCCTGGTTCTGGACTATCCATTCCAAAAGGCAGAACCGGAAGCGTTGCTTGGTGACGCTTCCGATCCACGAGAAGCTGGGACGAGGCGTCCCGGAATTTGGTTTTGAGGGGGGCGGCTATGCCGCTTCGAGCACGGGGCGAAACTTGTAGCCGTAGACAATAGGCCCATCGTCACCGTAGCGGCGCAAGGTGCGGGTCACCATCTCCACCGGCATGTCGATCTCGACATCCGAGGGATCGATGTCGGTCAACTGGGTCGCAACGAGCGGCCCTTCGTCCAGTCGCACGAGGGCCACGGTGTAAGGCACGTACTCGTCAAACCCCGCCGGCGGCTGATAGACGGTCGAATAGGAGTATACCCGTCCACGGCCGGCGAATTGGTAGGGAGACACCCTTTCAGACCGGCACTCCGGGCAGATAGACCGTGCCGGGAAGAAGATGCTGTCACAGTCTTCGCACTGCGCGCCTTCCAATCGATAGCGAGCTTGCTTCAAGCGCCAATGGCGCGGTAGGTCCATGGTCAATCCTCCAACTCAGCTATCCAACCATCCAGCCATCTAGCCATCAGATGGTTGAGATGGCTGGGTGGCTTGATGGCTAGCCTGCTTCCAAAATATGTGTCACAACGGTTGCGCCGGTGCCGCCGATGCTCTGCGTCATGCCCAGCCGGATGTTCGGGATCTGGGCACCGCCGGCCTCACCCCGCAGTTGCGTGGCCGCTTCAACAATCTGATATACGCCGGTCGCCCCCACAGGGTATCCCCGTGCTTTCAGGCCGCCCATGGTCTGGATCGGAATTCGGCCCTCGCGCGAGATCTGACAGTCCTGGGCCACGTGCACCGCCCGACCGCGGTCGGCAAAGCCGGCTGCCTCCAGGGAGAGGGCCGCCATGATGCTGAAGGCGTCGTGCAATTCGAAGAAATCGATGTCGTTTGGACCGACGCCGGCTTGCTCATAGGCTCGGGCGGCTGAGATTGCTGCGCCTTCCAGGAATAGCGGGTCGCGCCGGCTGTGGATGGCGATGGTGTCAGTCGCAAGAGACGAGGCTCGTACATGCACCGGTCGGTCGGTGAAAGTGCGCGCTGTATCCGATGGGCAGAGAACCACAGTTGCTGCGCCGTCGGCGATGGGCGATGAATCCAGCAGCGTGATCGGGTCAGCGACCATCCGTGCATTCTCGATCGCTGATTGTTTGATCTCGAATGGGAACATCGCGTTTGGGTTGTGCACGGCGTTGCGGTGGGCGTTGATGGCGAAGGGTGCAAAGTCGAGGTGCGTCAGATGGTATTCGTGCATATAGCGCCGCATCAACAGTGCGTTCAGCGCCACATCGGACAACCCGTGATCTGCCTCGAAGTCGGCGTCTGCGGCTGTCGCCAGGGCCGACGTGACATCGCCATTCAACTTCTCTGTCATCTTCTCTACGCCAACGACAACCGCGACATCGTGAAGCCCACCGGCTACCGAGAGATAGCCCTGGCGGAACGCAGCTCCGCCGGCGGCGGACGCGGCTTCCACTTTGATGGCCTCAGTGCCCCAAAGTCCGACGTAGTCGGCCACAAGTGCACCCAGATGTTCTTGTCCGATCATCGATCCCGATGCCATGTTGCCTACGTATACCGCGTCAATAGCGTCAGGGCCGATGCCGGAGTCGGTCATGGCGCGGACGATGGCCTGAGCCGCAAGCTCGCGCAGCGACTGATCCCAGTGCTCGTTGACGGGTGTCTGTCCAATTCCGATAATGCTTACATGTCGCATGATTGATTTACCTCATCGTCAGCAAGTAATCAGCTTGCGCCGCTAGCCGACTCGTCAGTTCATGATGAACTTCTCGCGGTGACGAGCGTACGTTGCATAGTCCACGTACTTACTCCGCTCCACGTACACTGCGGTTGGTCGGGCACGGTTGCGCCGCTTGTCGATTGCGTCCGTCACGACGAAGGAGAAAGCATCGCTGCCGGCTCCGGAGCCGAAGGTGCAAACGAAGATCTTGTCGCCTGGCATGGCCTCATCGAGAATGGCTGTCAGTCCGATGAGGGCGGCGCCGGCATATGTGTTCCCAATGCGACCCGACAGCAGACCGGTGGTCACCTGGTCGCGGCCGAAGCCGAGGGCCTTGGCCGCTTTCAGGGGGAACTTGACGTTAGGCTGGTGGAACACGGCGTAGTCGTAGTCGGTCGCCTCGCGTCCCAGATCCTCGAGCAGGGCCCGAGAGGCGCTGAGCGTGTGGTGGAAATAGGCCGGCTCACCGGTGAAGCGATGGCCGTGCTGCGGATAGTGCTGGTGCTGGCGCCGGAAAAAGTCCGGTGTATCCGTGACATAAGATGTGGACGCCTCCAGCACCGCCAGGCTCTCCTCGGCCGGCCCAACGATCAATGCAGCGCCGCCGGCCCCAGCCGTGTACTCCAGGTCGTCGCCTGGTCGTCCCTGGGCTGTGTCCATGCCCAGTGCCATGGCGTACTTCATCATTCCCGAGGCCACCATGCCGAACGCGGCTTGCAGCGCTTCGCTGCCGGCCTTGCAGGCGAACTCCCAATCCGCAGCTTGGGTGAACGGTCCAATGCCCAATGCCTCGGCGACGATGGTGGACGTCGGCTTCACGGCGTACGGCTTGGACTCGGTACCGACCCACACGGCGCCAATGTCCGATGGGTCGATGCCGGCCCGCAGCACGGCGTTGCGGGCGGCCTCAATAGACATCGTGGTGACGTCCTCGTCGAGGCCTGGAACGGACTTGGCCTCAATAGGCACACCGCCGTCCTCGACGCCGTCCCAGATCCTCGCGATTTCTGTCGCCGGAATCCGGAAACGAGGCACATAGGCGCCGTAGCCTACAAGTCCGATATCGCGTGTGGGTTTCATACTACATCCTCCCCTGGCGTCCCGTTCGCTTGGCCTTGCCAGGTTGCTCTGTACGACTCAGGTTCGGTAAAGGTCCAGAGGACATACTCAGCCGGCCATCCATTGCCCAGCACCCTATCGGCCTCGTGAACTCTGCGCCGTGAATCGTCATCCAGTTGCTCCGTGTGGCGCGCGTCTTCCCAGTCCAACGTCGCTTCAACCCATTGGTCCAACACAACTCCACTCCCTTCGGTTATCAGTAATTAGTGGTTGGCACAATGTATCAACTCGTCTTACCTCTGAGGGGTCTGAGTGTTCACTGATTACTGGTCACTGGTTACTGATCACTGGTTACTGATCACTAGCTCTTTGGCTCTCGCCAGCCGTATGTTTCCTTCTTCTACAAGTTGCTGCGCAACCTGGTCTACAAACTCGCCGGTAGCGCCAGCGGTCACCGCCAATTGCCGAGCATGGAGTGCCATGTGGCCGGCCTGGATGCCCTCAGTCGCCAGGGCACGCAACGCACCCAGATTCTGGGCCAGTCCGACAACCGCCGCCACTTGCGCCAGTTCGCCGGCCGTCTGAACGCCCAGGATATCCAGGGCCAGACGGGCCAGCGGATGTGCCTTGGTCGTTCCCCCCACGATTCCCACAGCCAGGGGCAGCTCGATACTGCCGATCAGGTCGCCGTTCTCAGCCCGGCGCCAACGGGTCAAGGGACCGTAGCGGCCAGACCGTGCGGCGTATGCATGGGCGCCGGCCTCGGCTGCCCGCCAGTCGTTTCCCGTGGCGACGATGACAGCGTCGATCCCGTTCATGATCCCTTTGTTGTGGGTCGCTGCCCGGTACGGATCGACCTCGGCCATGGTTTGGGCTTCGACGACACCCTGAACAACCACATCGCCGGTGATGTCGTCGCGGGTCAGGGCGACAGCCGGCACGCGGCACCCCGCGCGAGCCAGCCGGCGGTCGGCCAGGTTGGACAGGATGCGCAGTAGTGCTCGCCCGCCGGTCAGATCTTCGATCACCGGCGCCACCGCTTCGGCCGCCGTGTTGACGACGTTGGCTCCCATGGCATCACGCACGTCGATCAGCAGGTGCACGATGAGCATGGGGCCGACCAGCGTGTCTGGAAGGCGCTTGATCTCCAGTCCCCGGAAGCCACCCCCCAACTGCACGATGGTCGGGCTCTGGGCGTCGACAATGCCGGCGATGTCGTCTTCGGCGCGCTCCACAGCCTCAGCGGCCGCTTCCAGGTCGGGCGCGTCTAGTACCTGGATTTGCCCGATCATGACCGGGGGGTCGCTGTCGGCGGTGAACCCGCCGGCCTCGCGGGCCAGCCGGGCAGCGAAACTGCAGGCGGCCACCACAGACGGCTCTTCGACGACCATCGGCACCAGGACGTCGCGACCGTTGATCCGGAAGTTCACGGCGATGCCCAGCGGGAGGCCGTACACGCCGATCACGTTTTCGATCAGGTGGGCGGCCTCCTCCGGTGTCAGGCCACAGTTGGTTGTTAACAGTTCGATCTGCTCGTCGGTCAGCTTGGCGACGCGCTGGACGGCTTGCCGGCGCTCGGCCAGGCTGAGCTTGTAGAATCCAGAAATCCGTGATGACATGGCTAAACAGCAAAAAACCTACACGCACATGCGATGTAGGTCAATCGCGGGGATAATTATAGGGGAGATGGACTGTCAAAAACTATCAGGTTTTCCGTTCTTGCTTTTCCATAGAGGCGAGTTGCCGGGCGACTTCCTCGATGGCGACGCGCTGCTTGCGGTAGAGGTCGGATTCGCTCATGGCCAGCCGGCGGGCCACGTCTCGTGCACGTTTGCCCTGCCGGAACTTCAGCTCGACGATGTTGTACAGCACCCATTCGTTCGCCGTCAGGCTCCGCTGTCCGTCGGGTTTGATGGCCTCGAGGGCCCGGTCCAGGACGTAGCGCATGGCCCGTGCCGGGTTAGAGTCGTGCTCGGCCAGGGCGTCGCGGACGATCTGGAGTTGCATCAGTGGGCTCTCGGTCAGTTTCGGTCCACCCCAGTAATGACTGAGGGCATCCTTGACCCAGTTGGAAAAGTCGGGGGAGCGGATGGGATCATCCTCGATGGCCTCCAGGGCCGTCGAGCCGGCATACGGCACTGCTCCACGAACTTGGGCTTGCAGTATCTCGATTTGTGGTGTCAACTCTTTCAGAACACTGAACACGGTCTGCTGGAGGCGCTGATCCTCCAGGGCAAGAGCAGCTCGCTCCAGGAGCGTGATCGCCACCTGGTGTTCTTCACCCGTGAGATAGGTTAACTCTACCTCTGTCTCGAGAACCAGCACGCCCAGAGTTGCCTGTCCGTCTGGAGTGCGCAGCGGTAGAAGCGAAAATCCGTCATCGTGGACGAATCGCTCAGTGAGATGCGTCGACTGCCCCGGTTCTTCATTGTTGTCGCCGTCGCCGTACTGTTCATTCTCCGCGATTTGACCCAGGAGCGACGACAAATCACGCTCACGCAAGAACGTGAGGGCGATAGACCGATCACCGCAGTGAGTGTCGATGACGAGTTTGCCGTCCTTCATAACCAGGATAAACCCGTTCTCGATGCGCAACAGGTCGCATAACGACGTGAGGATGTTCTCCAGGAGTTGGCGCAGGTCGCTGCTGGTGAGGAGCCGCTCATCCAGCCGGCGCAGCCAGACCACTTCGCTCCAATCCCGCTGATAGATGATGAGATCTACGAGGGGTTTTGTAAATTGGACCAGCGATTGGAAGACCACGATTCCCACCACGATCGATAGGACTACCACTGTGTCGCGGGGTAGGCCGAGAATGCGCTCAGTCGGAGGCACTAATAGCGTGAGACCGATGACCACGGTGCCCAGCAGTGGTGCTTGAACCAGATACCTGATGAGGTCGCGCTTGACCACCCGGTCGGGGGTCAGTACCCCGTGAAACGCCACCGCATACGCCATGATCACCGTCATCGTCGCGATGCTGATACTGGCCATGGCTGCCAGGCTCCAGAACAACCAGGGGTTCTCGGATACTGCGTCGACAGGTGAGATTAGCAGATAGGGGAATACACTGAGCGGTGCAATGACGGACACCAGCAAGTACGACATTCGGCGGCGCGAGGTGGACGTGAGACAGCGCTGTCGAGCGCTCCACACATTCCAGGCCGCCCAGCCCACCACCAGGAAGAAGTAGGCGACGAAGGGCGGAAATAGCCGGCCGGCATCAAAGTGGAAAACGCCCCGTGGTGCGACTTCCACGGTGTGTACCAGCCAATCGGTTGCCATGACGAGGATCAGCATAGCCAAGCTGGCGAGGAATGCTACACTGACAGCCAGCCTTCGCCGGCGTGAAACGTCGTTGGTTGTCCTGAGGATGGTGTCGGAGAAGTGCAAGTACGCCGCCGGCACGAAAGCGATGCCCACCCACTGGACGGTGAGCCAGATATGGGCAGCGTGGACGTCGTCCACAGCGGCCAGAAAGACGTCGCCAGTGTAAACGATGCCGACGAAAGCCAGCAGTGCACAGAAGGCGCGCGCCACGGTATTGCGAAAGTTGTGTACCAGTAGATAGACGAACAGCGAGAAGGCGATGATGACCGTCGCCGAGGCAAGTACGAGATTAATACGGCTCAAGAGCCCTAAGAGTGTAAAATCTTCCATTTATCCATCAGATGTCATCTCGGTTGGACAAACCACAAGACGAAGTAGTATACGATGACGCTCGCGAAGAGCAGGCTGTCCACGCGATCCAGCATGCCACCGTGTCCCGGAATCAGGCTACTGGAATCTTTCACGCCAACCTGGCGCTTGATGACCGACACGCCGAGGTCGCCCATTGTCCCCAGGATGCCTACGGCGAGGCCAATCCCAATGCTGGACGGCAGCGGCGCACCAAGAAACGTCGCCAACCCTGCTGTGACGGCGGTACACATCAGCCAGCCGGCCACCGATCCCTCCCATGTCTTCTTCGGGCTTACCGTTGGTGCGAAGGCGTGCCGGCCCAGGTAGCGGCCGGCCAGGTAGACGCCCGTCAAGTACGCCGCTGAGTCGTTTGCCCATGTCCCCACCAGGATCACCAATATCCAGCCGAGGCCGTCGGGCAACTCGCGCACGGAGATCATGAAGCCGGCCAGCCAGCCAATGTAGACCGCGCCAGTCATGGTCAACGCCCAGTCGCTCAACGAGCGGCGGAGTGGCGAGCGTCCGATTTGCCAGAGAAGGGAGAGGATGAGTCCCACGGCCAGCACCAATCGATCCAGGTGCCGGTCGGGCAGCGAGGCGGCGATGATGAGACCGGCTATCAGCGCCAGGCCCAACACGGGGGCCGGGTGGTAACCACGGCTGGCCAGTAGGGCAAAGAACTCGTAACCCGCCAGCAGCGTTACGATGAAGACGAGGGTGAAAAAGACCCAGCCGCCAAAATAGGTCGCACCCAGGACGACAGGCACGAGCACGATGGCGCTGAGAACGCGCTGTTGGAGCATTTAGTCAGTTAGTCAATTAGTCACATGGTCAATTGGTCACATAGTCAGGTAGACAGGCGGACGATTGGCCATTCGACCATCCGACCACAGGACTATTCGACTATCTGACTACTTGACAATCCGACCATTTTCATGATTTAGGTTTCGGCGTTGGGCACCCGACCGAAACGGCGTTCCCGCTGGCTGTAGTCTACAAAGGCGTCGAACAGGGCTTGCTTATCAAAATCGGGCCAGAAGGTGGGTGTAGAATAAATTTCCGAATACGCTCCCTGCCAGAGTAGAAAATTCGACAGCCGCATCTCACCGCCAGTTCGGATGATCAAGTCGGGGTCTGGGAGGCCGGCTGTGGTCAGGCAGCTTTCGAAGACTTCTTCGTCGATCGCCTCGGGCGGGATGCCGTCGCGGATGATGGCTTGCACGGCCCTGATGATCTCGAGCCGGCCGCCGTAGTTGAATGCGACATTCAGAATGATGCGGTCATTCTCTTTGGTAAGGTCCACGGCCTTGTGAATCAGGCGCTGCAGTCGTTCGGAGACACCGTCTAGCCAGCCGCTGTGCCGAATTTGGACGCCCTTGGCATGAAGTTCGTCCAGTTCGCGCTGGATGACCTCCTCCAGAAGCCGCATCAAACCATGCACTTCTGGTTCTGGTCGCTCCCAGTTCTCTGTCGAGAAAGCGTAGATTGTAAGAACTTCAACGCCGGCCTCGGTACATCCTTCCAGCACACGGCGGATATTGTCGGTGCCGGCACGGTGACCGGCCAACCTCGGAAGGCCTCGCGCTCGAGCCCAGCGACCGTTGCCATCCATGATAATGGCAACGTGGCGTGGCACCTTCGACAGTCCAGGCTCCAGCGCTTGACTTGCCGTCACCGACTGGCGGTCTACCGTTGCTGTCTGTTGACCTCCATCACCAGAAGCCGGCTCCGAACTTCGAGCTCGAAACATCGAGCGATCACACCTCCATAATCTCGGCCTCTTTGGCCTCGCCGACGTCGTTGACGTTTTCTATGTACTTATCGGTGAGCTCTTGCATGCGGTCGCGAGCGCGATAGTACTCATCTTCGCTGATCATCTTTTCGCGCTCCAGTTCCTGAAGATCTCTGATGGCGTCGCGCCGGCAGTTTCGTATGGCGACTCGGGCTTCTTCAACACGTTGGGCGGCAATGCGGGACAACTCGTGCCGGCGTTCCTCAGTGAGACGTGGGATCACCAACCGAATGATCGTGCCATCGTTGTTAGGATTCAGGCCCAGGTCAGATCCTAGAATCGCCTTCTCGATGTTCGATAGGGCATTTGGATCCCAGGGCTTGATTGTCAGGAGTCGTGCTTCCGGAGCTGAGATTGAGGCGATCTGATTGAGCGGTGTCGGTGTGCCGTAGTAGTCAACCATCACGCGCTCCACCAGCTTAGGTGAGGCCCGTCCCGTGCGGATCGTGGCCAGGTCGTGACGGAGAGCCTCGACAGATTTGGTCATCCGCTCTGCAGCTTCCTTCATGACGTCGTCGATCACGAGTATTCACCTCCCCAACGTGAAACGTGAAACGTGAAACGTAAAACGTGATGCTTGACGCAGCCCTTGGCCGCAACCAAACCGCTATCGGCGTGATCCGTGATGCGTGATCCGTGAGAAAGCCCGCGTGTAGCTCACGTATCACGCATCACGGAGCCATGATTCTCGCGGACAACGCAAATGTTGCGGGGTAACGCCATAATGATTGCGACTTACTTCTCAAATCCTCACGTTTCACGAGTTTACCTTCTACCCGCAGCTTCTGGGTGAACGTACTACTTACT
>JBHIAO010000174.1:0-10955 GCA_046758565.1 Anaerolineae bacterium | reverse complement strand
CCACGAGTGGTCGGACCGATCATCGTCACCCTCACGCCGCGGCCGTCCAACGTGCAAACGCCTGTCGTGAGCTTGCCGAAGGGTGCATCGCCCCAACGTTCAACGCCCACCCTGTCACCGCCCACCGCCACGCCATCGCCGCCGCCTCCGACGCCGTCACCCACGATCGATATCAAGGACTGGCACGAGGCTTTCGCATTCCAACGCAACGGCGACTACGAGCGGGCTATCCAAGGCTATCGAGCCCTCCTCGCCGGCCGGCCACCGGCCAAGGACGCCCGCACCATTCGCTTCCACCTGGGCGAGACCTACCTGTTGAACGACGAGCCGGCAGCGGCGGCCGAGGTATTGTCGGCCTACGTGGTCAGTAGTCCTGACGACGCCACAGCCTGGTTCCTTCTCGGCCGCGCCTGGCAGGCGCTAGAGGACTGGGCCGGCACCATCGCAGCCTTCCAGGCCTACCGCCGGCTTGATGACACGCTGGCCGACTATGCCGGCCTCTACATCGCAGAGGCACTTCAAGCCCTGGACCGCACCGGCGAGGCTGCCGGGGAATACGAGACTGTTGCGCGGATCACGCCAGACAATAAGCTGACTGCCACCACTCTCGAAAGCTTGGCCGAAATCGCTTTGGCACAGAACGACGTCGCAACGGCTGCCGAGCGATACGCCCAGGCGGCCAACCGTACGCCGGAGCAGGCTGAAAAGGCTCGGTTGTTGGGATTGGCCGGCACGAGCTACCTGGCAGCCGGCCGACTGGCCGACGCAGCCCGCGTGCTCCAGCAGGTCGTCGAGCAACATACGGCCACGGGCAGCGCATACATGGCCCTGGGCGAGCTGCTCTTGCTGGAGGAGCCGGTGAACCAACGGACACGGGGCCTGGTATACTACTACAACGGAGATGATCGAGCCACTGTCGATGCGCTGACCCGGTATCTGGTCAGCGAGCCGGCCCCCCTGGGAGATGCGCTGTACTTCCTCGGTCGCAGCAACGAGCAGTTGGGGCGTTGGTCATCGGCCATCAACGCTTACGACAGGCTCATCGAAAATTACCCGGACAACGAGTACTATGGCGCGGCCTGGGTACGAAAGGCACGCGCGCAGCGGCGCATGGGCAACACCGACGAAGCAGTTGTCACCTACCGAGAGTTCGCCCGCGAGCATCCCAGTGAGCCGCTGGTGGACAACGCATTGTGGGAAGCAGCCCGCGCCCTGGAGGCCGTCGGCCGGCGGGCCGAGGCGGCGGATATGTATCGCATCATCGTCAACCGATACCCGCAGGGTGATGTGGGCCCTGAGGCCGGCTTTCGGGCTGGCATTGTGCCCTACCTGGATGATGACTACACCAGCGCCCGCGAGGCCTGGCAACTGGCTGCCAATCAGGCGAAGACGACCGAAGTCCGGGCCCGTATGCTTCTCTGGGCCGGCAAGGCTGCGCTTGCACTGGGCGACGAGGATGCGGCAGCAGCGGAGTTCGCCACTGCTGCCCGGATCGCACCCCTGAATTTTGATGGACTGCGGGCTCAGGCGCTGCTCCGCGAACTGACACCTGAAGCCATCGACCCGCCGACGGTGGCTCGTCGTTCGTGGTCAGCGTGGCTTCACGTAAGTGACGAGACACTGGCCGAGATTGACCGCCAGCTCAAGGCGGATCACCGATATCGGCGGGGGCGCGTCCTGCTGGCCGTTGGCCTGCGGGACGAGGGCCTGGCGGAGCTGAAGGCACTGCGCGATGCCTACTGGGGACTGCCGGCCCATCTGTCGCGTCTGGCTATGCTGTTCGACGATCCGGGTAGCCGGCATCTGTCCATTTCCAGCGCTGAGCGTGCACTCATCCTGACCGGTACATCGCCGCTGGAAGCGCCAGGAGAAATCGCTCGCCTGGCCTATCCGACTGATTACCGCGAGCTCATGCTTGTAGAATCGGGCCGCTACAGTCTGGATCCACGGCTGTTGGCAGCGCTTGTCCGCCAGGAAAGCCGCTTCAACCCAACGGCCACATCCTACGCTGACGCGCGCGGACTCTCCCAGGTCATCCCGTCGACGGGATGGTACATTGCCGGCAAGCTCGGCATTCGGGACTTCAATGTGAACACTCTGTACCGCCCGTACCGCAGCATCGAATTCGGCACGTGGTACTTGGCGGAACAGATAAAGCGCTTTGGGGACCCGATCCTGGCGTTGGCAGCGTACAACGGCGGTCCGGGGAATGGCCGGCGTTGGCAGCGCCTTTCCGATGACCTGGATATGCTCGTGGCTTCGATACACCTGGATCAGACACAGGAATATGTCCGCCAGGTCATGGAGCAGTACTCGATCTATCAGGCGCTGTACGACGAGCAGTTAGCAGTGACCAGTAATCAGTGATCAGTTTCAGAGTTTGATCACTGATACTGACAATTTACTACTGACTTAGGTAGGGGTAACACGTGAGCAAATTACGAAATCGACAAGGTGCACAACGCATGAGGCTATCACGCTGGACTGCCGTCTTCCTATCGCTTCTACTGACTTTGAGCGGCTGCCGGGTACTGCAATTGCTTTCCCCCACCCCGACGGTCCCACCCACGCCGACCATCCAGCCATCGCCAACTGCTCAGCCATCACCAGCCATCCAGCCATCTCCAACCATTGAGAACAACTCGACTACCATCACCCTCAAAGGTGCAGAGGAGCAAAAGGGCAATGGCGAATTCCCCTCCGCACCTCTGCACCTCCGCACCTCTGCACAGACCGAGGCTATGCGCCCTGAAGCCAGAGACGACCTGGCAACCCTCGGCAATTTGACTCACTACAGCATCGACGTGACGATCGACTACGACAACCTGACCTTCACGGGTCGCGAAATTGTTGACTACACCAACACGGAGCGAACCCCGCTGGACAAGCTCAACTTCCGCCTGTTTCCCAACGGCGGTCACAGCTACGGCAACGGCGTTTTGACCGTCTCCAGGGTCACCGTGGACGGCGAGCCGGTTGAGCCGAAGCTATCGTTGGAGGACACCGTCCTGCAAGTGCGGCTGCCGGCCATTCTCAGGCGCGGCAAATCCGTTCAACTCTTGCTGGAATTCGAGGGAACCGTCCCCAGGGATTTTGGCGAGTCGAGCGTCCGATCAGGATATGGCACCTACAACTTCGCTGATGGCGTGATGGCACTCGCCGGCTGGTACCCGATTCTGGCAGTCTTCGACGATGAAGGCTGGAACCTGGACCCGACATCGGCGGTTGGCGATTCAGTGTACAGCGACATGGCGTTCTACACCGTGGACATCACCACGCGGAGCGATCTCGTCCTCGCTGCAACTGGGGCCGAAGTCAGTCAGGAGATCCTCGACGGCACAACCCGCTATCGCTATGCGAGCGGGCCGGCCCGTGAGTTTTTCGTAATCCTGAGCCCCGACCTCGAGAAAGCGACCGATTCTGCGGACGGCATCACCGTGAATTCGTACTACCTACCCGGGCACGAGGCCGGCGGCGAGGCCGCCCTACGCATTGCTGTCGATGCACTGAAGGCCTTCAGCCGGCGCTTCGGTCCCTACCCGTACGTCGAGCTCGACGTCGTCGACGCACCGATGCGCAGCGCGGCCGGCGTCGAGTTCCCCGGCATAATTCTCATCGGTGACTTCCTGTATGACAACTTTGGTGACCTCTTCTTTGAGATAGCGACCGCTCACGAGGTTGCCCATCAGTGGTGGTACAATGTCGTCGGCAATGACGTTATCGACGAGCCCTGGTTGGACGAGGCGCTGGTCACCTATTCTTCTGGCGTATACTTTCAAGACGTCAAAGGTGCAAACGTCTTCCAGAGAGTGCGGGAACAGTGGGATCAGGCCTACGACCAGGCGGTCAAGAGCGGTCGCGATGATTTGGTCACCCAGCCGCTGGAATACTGGGACCGTCCTGAAAACCGGGAGCGCTACGGCGCTATCGTTTACCTGAAAGGCGCCCTCTTCTTCCAGGCGGTTCGTGATGACATCGGCGATGACGCCTTCTTCAAGGCTCTACAGGCGTACTACCAGAGCCGCAAGTACAAAATCGCCACCCCCGACGACTTGCTAGATGCATTTGAGCAAGCCGCCGGCCGGCAACTTGACGACCTCTACCAGGAGTGGTTGTACTCGGCCAGAAGCTAGGAGAAGGGGAACCAGGGGGAACTAAAAGAGGAACTAATACTCGTAGAAGCCCTTGCCCGTTTTTCGCCCCAGATAGCCGGCCGTCACCATCCGGCGGAGCAGTGGTGGCGCTGCGTACCTGGGATCACGATACTCTTCGTACATGGCATCAGCCACATACAGCATCGTGTCCAGCCCGACGAAGTCCATGAGCGTAAACGGCCCCATTGGGTGATTCATTCCCAACTTCATAGCCATGTCGATGTCCTCTTTGCTCGCAACGCCGTTTTCCAGGGCGCGGATCGAGTCCAGCCCATACGGCACAAACAGCAGGTTGACGATGAATCCTGGGTTGTCTTTCTCGGCCACTACAATTGTCTTGCCAACGCTCTTGCCAAACTCACGGGCGATCTGGAGTGTTTCCTCGCTAGTCTGGAACCCACGCACTACCTCCAATAACGGCAGCACGGGGACCGGATTGAAGAAGTGCATGCCGACGACCTTATCGGGTCGTTGGGTCACCGACCCGATCTCAGTGATGCTCAGGGACGACGTATTGCTCGCCAGGACGATCGAGGCCGGCGTGATTTCATCGAGCTGCGTGAAGATATCTTTCTTCACGTCCATGTTCTCGATTGCAGCCTCGATCACCAGATCACAGTCGCTGAAATCTGCCAACTCAACGGTACCGCTGATGCGGCCCATGGCAACATCCATGTCACCCTGTTCCATCTTACCGCGGTCAACTGCACGACCCATTGACTTGCGCACACGGTCCACGCCCTTCTCCAGGATCTCGTCGTTGATCTCACGGACGATCACTTCGTAACCGGCCCGCGCCGACACCTCGATGATCCCCGAGCCCATCAGCCCGCACCCGACGACGCCAACTCTTCGGATTTCCATTTCAAACCTCCCGTGTTATCCGGACAACACACTCACCTCAAACCCGTTACCAATCGGCACAGTAAGGCTTTCCAATAACGGATGCGTGCGCACGAAGGAGTGGTACGCGCCTAAGGTTCGCGCAACACATCATCAACGTTCGAGCTCATACCGGTGTCCTCAACCGCCGCGTGCTGAAAGGCCAATGAGCAGCAGGCCCAGCACTGCCGCAACTGCAAACTCGATCAAAACCCGCCGGCTCAGGTCCCTCTGGATGAGCTGCTGTGCGACGCCGGTGACGAGGTAAAACACCAGCAGGAGCAGACCACCGCCGGCAAGGCTATCGAGATGCATGTGGTTCAGTCCCCAGGTTGCCAAACCGACAATCAGAGCTGTCGGCGCCGCGTATGGCCACAACATACTGTCTTCCCTGGCAGACCAGCGGAATAGTGACATCGCCAGTAGAAAGCTGATCAGTGAAATGGCTGTACCGGAGAGCACGGTGCGCACGTGCGCGGCATAGATGGCCGTAAAGAGGAGCAGGGCTGTAGCATAGGCGAGGGTGGTCAAGCTGGCCCGCGCTGCATGAAAATGCCGATCACATGGATCGGCTGCATGAACTTCACCCAGGAGTGCCAGGCTCAGGCCGACGCCGGCGCCGGCCAGGACCAGGAGCCAGCGTACGGACCACGGCTCGAACTGCACAATCACAAAGGGTGCTACGGCGGCCATCGTGCCCGGGACAACCCAGGCCGGCGCCGTGTGGCGGAATCCTCTTTCGTCGAGTGCAGGGTGAAGCCGGAGAAGTACATCCGTGCCGGCACATGCCAGGATCACGAGCACGGCTGTGATCAACCAGGGACCCGAAAGGCGGAGAGTGAGGGGGGAATCAAGGACGATCAGCGGGAGGGTCCACGTTGGCATTTCCACGAGGGCCGTAAGTACCAAGCCCGCGACAACCAAACTCACCAGGCGACTGATCTGACCGAAATTGGGCATGTTGCTCCTTGAGCCTTCGATGCCATTCTACTGCGTGCCAGACCGTTTGTCAAGCAGGGAGATTGGAGATTGGAGATTGGAGATTCCAGCGTGAGATTCTCCAATCTCCAATCTCTAATCTCCAACCAGTGGCTGTGTCGCCAGGACCTGTTCCATGTAGCGCCGCATGACTTGCTCACTCATCATGCCTCGATGTGCCGCGACAATCTTCCCGTCACGCCCCACGAAATAGCTGGTCGGATATCCACGGATTCGATAGTCGCGCCTCGCGATGTCACCTTTATAGTCGAGCAAAATCGGAAATGTAAGGCCCATGCTGTCAACGAAACTCCGCACGACAGTGATTGACTCTTCGACATCCGCCGCCAGGACCACGAAGCCGTCGTCCTTGTACTTCTGATACATGTTCTCGATAGCTGGCATCTCGATCCGACAGGGAGCGCACCAGGTAGCCCAGAAGTTGATGAGAACCGGCTGTCCCTCGAAATCGCTGAGACTGATCTTCTCGCCTTCCAGGTTCTTAAGTGTGAAGTCCGGCGCTACATCGCCCACGTTGGGTGTGCGCCCGATGGACGTGGTAACCCCCGCCGATGAACGAGGTTGAGCCGGTCGGACCTGGATGCGCGGCTGCGACTGGCTCGATCGGCTAGCAGCGATCTGTTGCGGCTGCACCGGTATCGCCTTTTGTTCTGCGATGGCATTTTGTGGTACGTCCCGGGCAGCCGTGGCTGATGAACCTGATGAACCACTCAGGTAGCGTCCCATCCACAGGCCAGCAGCAAGAGCACCACCGATACTCGCCAACACGACCAACACCACCGCTACCTGAATCCAGCCAATCCTCAGGACAATAGTGTTGCCATCCTGTATCGCTTCTGTCGCTTCGATCGGCTCAATATCCGTATCCATCACGAAAAGCCCTCGTGTCAGCTTGTTGGGTTGCACTCAAGTCCTACGATGCGTAAGAGTCCATCCAGTGGTAACGCGATTGCCGGCGCATAGTTACGGCCACACCTGGCCAATCCGAAAAATGCTCCTTGAATTGACAGGAGCTATGTTCAGCTTCTATAATCATCCCGCGAAGACGTGGACGAGCTACCTATGGCCCCGCGCATGGTTGAAGTTGTTCGACAGGTATTGGGCACTCTGGACACCGATGATGACTAGGTGGTGGGAACCGCTGACCGGCGACCCTGTGAGATGGCTCCTGGAGGGCGACGATCCATCCATCCTCTACTTTTTTCTGTCCGACGTTCTGGAGCGACCGAATCATTCCCTGGCGCTTCGCGACGCTCGTCTACGCATCCCGACGTCGCCGGCCGTGCGCACGATTTTCAGCCGGCAACACCCGGACGGCTGGTGGGAAACATCGGACCATCTGACCGAGCCGGCATTTACCGCCACCCTCTGGCAACTCTATCTCCTGGCTGAGTTAGGCATGACAGGTCAAGACTTTCGAGTCGCGACCGCTGCCGACTTCGTTTTGGAAACATTCATGACGCCCGGCGGCGATTTCATGTTGACACCCGACGGTCCCGTGGCACACCACTGGGCGCCAGGACTGCTGCTCTGGTCGCTACACCGGCTCGGATATGCCGAAGACGAACGAATCCGCCGGGCGTCGGATCGCATGACGGCGGTAGCCTTGGTCAGCGACTGGGTCGGACGAGACGCTGAGGGACGCTCACCTCTCTGGGTCAGTCTCGGGACACTGTGGGCAATGAGCGCGATCCCCGTGCAGTACCGAAGCCCTGATATGCAGGCCGCCATCAGGCAGGGCGCCGACGTGTTCCTGCAACATGCCCTGATGACACCGCCGGCATCGGCACTGCGGCTGAGTTTTCCCAACTACGATCCTCGCGATATGCTTTTCGCAATGCGTGTCCTGGCAGATCTGGGCCTTGGGGCAGATCCGCGTGTGCGCTCAGCAATGGAGTCTGTGCTCCAGAGGCAAATGGATGGCGGGCGCTGGCCTCTGGAACGCGCTTTCCAGAACGCCGGCCTGGACTGGGGACAGCCAGGGCGTGCCAATCGCTGGATCACGTTGAACGTACTGAGGGTCCTAAAGCGGCTATGCGATTAGACCCTAAGGGTTTTCAGAAAAACGTCTGGGGAAGTCATTTCTTTGCTCTTGTAGAACCCTTTGAGCCAAAGTCTCTTGGACAAAACCCTTAGGGGCCGGGACCATCTGGGGTGCTGATCAACGCCGGCTTCGATGACCGAAATGCGTGCTGTACGTCTCCTGGTCATATATCTCCAGCATGGCCGAGCGCCACCTCAAGCCATCCCGCTTCTCGAAGTGCCAGTATTCACTGGCAACCCAATCATCTTTCCAGGAGAATCCAGAGCGGTCGTTGGCGGAAATACGCTCCCAACCGTACTCTGCCGCCAGCGCCGTGAAATCTACGTAGTAGCCGGCCGGCACCGGTAGCTGCCGACCTCCTTCCTTGGCGGCCTGAGCAGTCTCAAAACGGGCGAAGAAATCCCAGGGCGCCTGCTTCATCGGCTCACCCATACCGCCATCCTGTCGTGCCGTCCGTAGATAAAGCCGCCAATAGGTCTTACCCCAGCGCCCTGTGTTGTCCTCTCGCACAACGAGCAGCAAGTTCCGGCCCGATGGTGCTCGCAATTCAGTCCGCGTATCGATCGCACGGCCGGCCTTGTGCCAACTTCGGTAGGAAGACCCGTCGTTGCGCGCAGTGATCGGTCGCCAGGCATCGCTCAGAACGCCCAGAAAATCGTAGCCCGTCTCATCTCGGACTCGCTCTCGCAGAGCGCTAAAAGAGTCGTCGACCCGATCGCTCAGTCGGGCATTGGGGGCGTCTACTCCTGGCAAGTACTTCAGGTCATACGGTGGAGTCTCTCGCCCCAAGATTTCTGTGTACAGAGGCGGTGCCTTTGGAGGGTCGGACTTAACAGCAAGCTCAGTCTGGCCTTCAAACCAGTCCAACCCACCGATCGGATCATTGCTATACAGTGGGGATGTGGCCAGTTCAGCATGCGCTGAACCTGAGATGATGAGGCCGTAGCCGCGCCGGCTGGTATGAACGTAGGCGACGCGCTTGCCATCCGGAGACCAGTTGTGCCTGGTTGAGCCCACATCGCCGGTACGGGCAGCCAGGCGAACCATACTGGGGACACCGATCGTGCCGTGGCGTTGGATCGTCTGGACATAGAGCGCCGGCCGGCCCCCTCGATCCGAGGTGAACGACAGAGCGTCAGACGACAACCACGTGGGGAAGTGGTCGTTGGCCGGATTCTCCGTGAAGTTGTGTGGGGCGTGCTCCCTGCTGGGTGACGCCAGATAGATTTCCTGATTGCCGTCGCGCCAGGTGACAAAAGCTATGTGCCGGCCATCGGGAGACCAGGCCGGCCCGAAGTCCGGGGCTGGATCGGTCGTCACTTGCGTGACAGTGCTGTCAGATAGCCGAAGTGTGAAGATATCGAGATCGCCCTCCCGCGTGGACTCGAAGGCAATGAACTCGCCGTCTGGAGACCAGGCAGGTGCGCCGTCGTAGTGCGAGTGATGCGTCAGCCGGCTGACTTCTCCGCTTGTCACGTGAAGCAGGTACAGGTCCCAGTTGTCATCGCGGCGAGAGGCGAAGGCGATGCGCGTGCCGTCCGGAGACCAGGCCGGCGATCGATCCTCGCCCGGATAGTCCGTCAGCCTAACAGGGTCGCCGCCATTCCGGATGTCGATGGCATAGATGTCCTGGTTACGCTCGCGCACCCAGTCGAAAACCAGGACACCGCCCCCGCCAATCGGCGTTGGTGTGGGGGTGGGCGTTGGGATAATGGTGGACGTTGGAATGAGAGTAGGCTTTGGACGAGCGGGTGTCGGGGTTGCAGTAGACGCCGGCAGTGCATCTGTTGACATCGTAGGCGGAGCCCCGAGTTGGACAACAGACTCTTGGGTCGTCCCTGGCGATGTTAAAGCCGATAGTGCCAATGTCATAAAGATGACGGCTGCCAGGGTGCCAGACAACGACAGGACCACTGTTCTAGAATACACTGATCCAGTCCTCTACGCGTGAATTCGTGGAAAAAAGGAACTTTGACGCGTCTCTGACGCGAGATTGACCCATCATTGACGCTCGATGTGTATCATAGGGTTGCAATTTCGCTATTCCACGATGCATCGTGTTAGTAAGGAATCAGTCATCCATGCCGTCAACGGGCCAAATATACCACGTATCATATTCAACGCAACAGGCGTCTGAAACATCGAGAATCCCACACACGGCTGGGAAAGGATTAAGTGTAATGCGTGTCACTCGAGTTATATTCGCTGCTTTTATAGCTATTGTTGGGCTCACAGTTGTGCTTCAGCAAGCAGCCGCCGAACCCTCGCGACATCGCGTCTATCTTGCGATGATAACAGTACGCACCAGCCCGGCCACAAGAGCCAACACCAGCGCACCCAACTCGGCTATCAGCGTCGCGGCCCGGGCCGGCCTGTCCTGTGAGGGCGGTGAAACGGTACCCGTCAGCGGTGCACGCATCATGGTGATGACCGACCACATGACTCTGATTGCCATGACCGATGAAACCGGCTACGCCCTCTTTAGTGCCACAACTGAACCGGCCGTGATCCAGATCGAGTGGCCAGTTGGATTCCTCCCCTGCCCGAACAGCCGGCCGATAGTGGAACTGCCGAATGGCGCTGGCGAGGTAGAGTTCACTGCCACAGCCAGCCGTTAGCCCTGAATTCCACCAGCCCACAGTTCGGAAATCCCCGGTCCAGATCGGACCGGGGATTCTTTATTGCGACATTCGCGCATACCCCACCCGGCCGGAGCTGGCGGGTGGAATAGATTATACCAGTGCGGACAGTGCCTGGTCAAGGTGGTGGACTCTAGCAGTTTGTCGGAGAAAGCGCTTTCAACGGTCAAGAATGCTGCATTTCGGGTCAGGGGACCCGAGCTCACCACAAGATATGGACAGCCCGGGTCCCCTGAC
>JBHIAO010000173.1:0-11018 GCA_046758565.1 Anaerolineae bacterium | reverse complement strand
GAGATCAAGATAAAGCCGATCCAGGAGGCGGTGGGCCTCTGGATAGTATAGATAGCCCAGATCGTGGACGGTGACCACGCTGTGACGAGGATGAACGATGGGCAGGACGTGGGCGGGGACGAAGAGCAGGTCTGGAGGGCGGCGTGCCATCTCCCAGGAGAGGCGCAGGTGGGTCCAGAGACGGGGGAAGGGTATGACTCGCAAGTCGCAAGGTCGCAAGGTCGCAAGGTCGCGGGAGGGGGGACGATTGAAGTAGAGGCGATAGCGGTGATCGCCCCCTAAAGCTAGAAGGTGGCGGATCAGGTTAAGAGAGTAGTTCTCCGTGCCTGTTCGCTTCTTAGCCACGCTTCGGCTGGCGTCAATGCCGATGAGCATCGCTTACTTTCCCTCTAGCTCGGCTATCTTGGCCAGGCGGCGACGATAGCGCTCCAGCCCTGAGAACTCAGCAGCCAGCCAAACCCGAACGATCTCCAGCGCCAGTTCCGTGCCGATGATCCGCTCCCCCAGGCAGAGGACATTGACGTCGTCGTGCTCCTTCCCCTGGCGAGCGGAGAGGGTGTCGTGGCACACTGCTGCTAGAATGCCCGGCACTTTGTTGGCCGTGATGCAGGCGCCGATGCCGTTACCGCAGACCAGGATGCCCCGCTCGAAATCGCCCTGGGCTACCGCTTCAGCCACAGCCCGGGCGAAATCGGGATAGTCGGAGGGCTCGGCGTTGTACGCTCCGAAGTCGTGATATTCATGGCCTAACTCCCCGAGGAGCTCGGCTATGGCCTCTTTTAGATGGAAGCCGGCGTGATCTGCACCGATAGCGATACGCACTTTCTACTCCTCAATAATATCCGTTCAGGGGATGGGCTGGGCGAGTGCTGGCAGTCGAAAGGTCGCCAATGTTTCAAACTCGTTCAGGCCATTGATTTTGGATAGAACAACTTTGTCAGCAGCAAATAGATGGTGAGGAAATACGTTGTGATCCGAAAGGTTGTTAGAGTTTAACTCAGGCACTCCTCTCAGAGCTGCAACTAGCGATGATACAAACCCAGATGGATACAAGGGGGTAATATCCGTTGCCAAAAGCGTATGCTCAACAATGGCGACAAAGCGTTGTAAATTCTCTGTGACTTGAACATGCCACTTGAGGATATTTGTCTGCCTGAGCGGACTGTAAAGCATCTTGAGCGATAAAGCGGTGAAAGGGAAGGGTTCAACGATCGCCAAGGCACGAGTCAGGTTCTGAACGAAGCCTTGCATCAGGTGTTTGTCCTGGCACGCAAATCTCTGGCACGTCAGATGAACGTCCTCAATTAGAATCCCTCCGAAAAGTGATTGCAGAGGCGTCTGGCGTTGGCGTAGAAGCTTAATTTCCTCTTTTTGGGTAGGCTCAAGCAGTACACAGATGTCCCCAAACCTGGCCGGACGAGCATAGATATTCTTTGGTTCTTCCTGAAGCAGATCCTTCGAATTCATTGACGCCTTACCAGCCTTTTGTGGGACGTGCGGATAGCATAACGGCCTGGCCCGCGTTTCAGAAATAGCGCCAGGGGAAAGGTGGAGTCAGGTTGGCGAATCTCCACCACAGGAACTCAATGGGGGGGAAGAGTATCCTCGTCAGAATGCCCGTTTGGGCGAATCTTTCCAGAACGATCAGGAGCAATACCAAGACCAGGCCATAGCGCTCGTAGCGGGCGAGGATGGCGAACCAGCGAGAGGGCAAAAGCACAGCCAGTAGCCTGGAGCCATCCAGCGGCGTGAGGGGTATCAAGTTGAAGATAGCCAGAGCGAGGTTCAGCCAAACCACCCAGGAGACCAGTTCGCCGTAGGAGACGATAAAGCCCCCCATCCTCCGCGGCATGAAGGGGATTAGGTGCAGCCTGAGAGGAATCGCCAAGAGAGCAGCGGTCACGAAGTTGGCAACAGGTCCTCCCATGGCCACCAAGGCCATGCCAATTTTGGGTCCTGGGCGCAGCCTGTTGGCATCTACATGCACGGGCTTTCCCCAACCCAGGCCCAGGAGCAGGAGGGAGAGCGTGCCCAGGGGGTGGAGGTGGGCGAAGGGGTTCAGGGAGAGTCGCCCCGCGTTTTTGGCCGTGGGATCGCCCAGAGCATTGGCCACCCAGGCATGACTACATTCATGGACGCTGATAGCCACCAGCACACCGGTCAGGAGATAAACAACATAGAAACCTAATCCAGCAAAGAGCATATTTAGATCCTTTCAGCGCCCGAAGAGGGCTTCGCTCTTTCAGCCCGGTGCTTCAGCGCCAGGCGCTTCTGATCTCTTCCTCAGCGATGGCCCCGGCACGCAGGACACTCGGCGGGTCTGTAGTCAGATCCAGCACGGTGGAAGGGACGCCGCCGGGGCACCGCCCACCGTCGAGGATGAGCTCGATGCGGCCCTCAAGCTCTGCCTCCACCTCCTGGGCAGTGACAGGGCTGGGACGGCCGCTCAAATTAGCGCTGGTGGCGGCCAGGGGAGCGCCCAGAGCGGCCATCAGAGCCAGGGGCACCGGGTGGTCAGGCACCCGCACGGCCACAGTGGGGCCGCCAGCACTGATGACATCAGGGACGTTGGCTTTCTTGGGCAGCACCAAAGTTAAGCCACCGGGCCAAAACGTCTCGGCCAGGAGCCAGGCGGTCTCCGTAATTCCCTCAGCCACGAGCGCGAGATCATCAGCCCGGGCCAGAAGGATGGGGATAGCTTTGTCCCGTGGACGGATCTTGGCCACATAAATTCGCTCCACAGCCTCGGGTTGGAAGGCATGTGCGCCAACGCCATAGACCGTGTCCGTGGGGAAGGCGACCAGGCCGCCCTCGGCCAGAATCCGGGCAGCTACAGCAATGGTTTCCTTTCCGACAGGGAGCACCTTCGTCTCGATTCTCATAATTGTGGAGGTAGTATAACGCAATTCGCTGTCTTGGTCAAACGGCGAACCCCTTGATGGCCTCGGCGGCGCCGTCCTCTGCTCCCTTGATCCCCTGCTCCTCTGCTCCCTTGAGAAGGCATCTCTCACGTCTCCACGATCACGACTCTGTCCAGCCCAGCGTAGTCCCTGGCGATCTCGACTCTCGCCCCTGGAAAGTGGCGCCTGACCAGAGCGACCACCGCCGGCCCCTGGGTCGCCCCGATCTCCAACAGGATGCCTCCTTCTGGTTTGAGGTGTCCCCCCGCCTGGGCCAACAGGCGACGGATGTGGTCGAGCCCGTCGGGGCCACCGTTCAGAGCCTCTCTCGGCTCGTAGCAGTTGATCTCTGGCGGCAGTTGGGCCAGCTCGGCTTGGCTGACGTAGGGCAGGTTGGCGGCGATGAGATCAACGGGCTCCGGCAGCGGCTCCAGCAGATGGCCCTGCAGCAGGTGGACGCGATCTTCCACGCCGTGGCGGCGACAGTTGCAGGCCGCTACCTTCAGGGCTCCGGGGGAGGCATCGGTGGCGTAGACCAGGGCTTGGGGCAGGTGCACGGCCAGGCTGACGGCGATGGCCCCGCTGCCCGTGCCCACGTCGGCAACCACTGACTGCCGCTGGCTGATCTCGATGGCCCTCTCGACCAGCAGTTCCGTCTCCGGCCGGGGGATCAGCACCCGATCGTCAACAAAAAAGTCGAGCCCGTAAAACTCTTTGTGGCCCACGATGTAGGCCACGGGCTCGCGTCGTGCGCGTCGCGCGATCAATTGACGACAGGTGGCCAGCTCAGCGGAGCTCAACTGGCCTTGGGGATGAGCGTGGAGTTGAGCTCTAGTTATCCCCAGGGCGTGGACCAAGAGCAACTCGGCGTCCAGCCGGGCCTCTTCGATGCCTGCGTTTTCCAGCACAGCCGCCGCCTGAGCCAGAGCCACCTGGAGTTCCATCTCACCGCCGGTGTTCAACCAACAACTGATCTTACTCGAACGTAAATCCCTTCTCGGCAAAGAGCTTCAAGCAAGCATCTACCACCTGAGGATCATAGAGGATGCCCTTTTCTGCGAGATTTCCTCCAGGGCCTCGTCTATACCCCAGGGCCCTCCGCTAGGTCGGTGATAGGACATGGTCTCAACGACATCAGCTACAGCTAAGATCCTCGCCTCCAGGATGATCTTCTCACCCGATAGACCCTGGGGATAACCAGAACCATCCAGCCTTTCGTGATGTTGAAGCACGATTTGGGCCACTGGCCATGGGAACTCCACCGTCTTCAATACATCGTAACCGACCTGGGGGTGAGCTTCAATCATACCGCGTTCGAACTCGTTTAACTCAGTGGGCTTGCTAAGAATTTCAAGGGGTACATCGAGCTTGCCGATGTCATGGATCAGCCCGGCCACACGTATTCCCTCGATCTGCTCCTGGGGAAGGCCCATCTCTCTGGCAATGGCACAGGCCAGTTGGGTTACCCGCCGTTGATGATTAGCCGTGTAGAAATCCCTCGTCTCGACGGCTGATACCCAGGCATTGACCATTTCATCAAAGGTTCTTCGCAATTGCACGTAACTTTGTCGAAGTTCTTCCCCTGCCCGCTTGCGCTCGGCTTGAGCGTGCTCTAGCTCCGCTATCTTCTCCTGCAAAGCTTCTATCTCTTCGATCAACTGAGCCTTCTTCATCTTTGAGTAGTCCATGATGCCTCCTATGTGTCCCCTCCTGACTATAAAGCCAGCCATAGACGCGTGGGCGCTTTTGGCTGGCATGTAGAGTGGGGGTCGGGCACCCACGTGTTGAATCTCAAATCCACTTCAATTATAACAGTAAACGCAAGCTACGTCAAGCTTGCGTTTACCGTGAGGCATAATGGTCACGTTTTACGTTTGACGCTTCACTTGTGGGCGCTGCTCCCATCACTGTATCACGATGGACTGTGTCTCCTGCTCCATCACGATGTCCGGCGTGTCCCAGCGCTTGGTCTCCATGAGCTCCTTGAAGGCCCGGCGGAAGACCAGTGTCGCCTCGACGTTCACCGTGCCGGCCTGAGGTGCTGTGAACTCGTAGACCGACGTGTCCATCCCCAATGCCGGAATACGGTTATCACTGACGACGATGGTGGGGGTCCAGTAGGCTGCGGTCGGCTCCTGGCCCGTGTTCAGGCTGCGCAGCACCTTGGCGAAGGCCTTGCCCGGCCGGCCGCCGTAGTCGTCCGGGTCCTCGCCCACCCCACACCAATCCGGCACGGTCTCACCGACCACCTGCGTCAGCTCCCCGCCCCCTCCGTCCGTCGCCTGCACCACCAGGATCAGGTGACGCGCCGGATGGTCCGTGGGAACGTGATGGCCGGCCTGGGTGTTGGTGATGGCCACCGTGGCACGAACACGATCCCCTATCACCGCTGCCTGCACCGTCATGGTCACGGTGTTCTGAAGGAATTCGGGGTGCAAGGTGCCGAACTGGAAGTGGGACGGGATGGTCTGGGGGTCGCGCTCCAGCCCGCCGTGGCCAGGGGCGAAGTTGGTGGTCACGCCGTCTGGCGGCATGTGGCAGGTCTGGCAGTGCACGCCCTGGGCGGGGTAGGGGCTCTCCAGCCACTCGGCGAAGGACTGGTAGACAGGCGTCCCCCAGAAGCTGAAGTTATGACACGTCGCGCAGAACTGGCCCTCTTGGATCAGTGGGAGGTATGTGTCCGGCTCAGGGATGTCGTCGAAGGGGCCGAAGAACATCTGTTGCCCTTCAGGCGGCCGGCGCAGGTCCATGGACATCACCCCCGGCACATTGGGGTAGGGCAGCCCGGTGGCGGGGTCCAGGTACACGCCGCCCGTCTTGTGGCAGAAGTCGCAGAACACCCCATTGGCTTCCACCTCGGAAAGCTCGTTCATGTCGGCGGTGAAGGGTTTGTTGGCGGCAGCGCCCGGCGCGTGGCAGTTGGCGCACTTGCCGGCTGTGTTGGGAAAGTCCAGCTTATAGCCCGGCGCTACGTCCGGCTGACCGGTGGTGTCCGTTCCGTTGTACATGGAGAAGAAGCGGGAGTTGGTCGCTGCGCGGGCGTGGGCGTTGGCCTCCCATTGGGCCACGATGATGCTGGCGTGGCAGGTGTCGCAGCCGTAGTCCACTTCGGGGGGCGAGTCGGCGCGGTGGGGGAAGATCCAGGGGTAGTCCGGATTATCCGTAGTGGGGTACAAATTGAGCTGAAAGGTCACGTCGGGCGCCGGGGGCATCACTTCCGTTTCGGCGATGTAGTATTCGGCCTGCCAGGCGGTGATGGTGGCCGTGATCCCCTCCGGGACGTCGGTCAGGGTAAAGGTGCCGTCAGTACCTGTGGTGGTGGCGTTAGTGGTTGCCTTGACCCGCACGGTCGCGCCCTCGACCGGCTGGCTGTCCTCGCCCAACACCACCCCGCTCACCGTGGTCATTTGCAGGGCCCGCACCCCGACAAACGTCAGGCCCAATCCAACTATCAGAACTGCTATCAACAGACGCCATCGCATGGCAACCTCCTTGTTCAGCAGGCTAGGTGCAACGCACTTATTGACTGCTCGAAGTGCGTTGCACCTTAAACTACCGCACCCGGCCCACGTCCTGGTGGGGATCACCCACGTCCCGATACACTACCGGCGCCTCTTCGGGCACTGGCGGTGCGCAGTTGCTGCTTAGGTCCTCCCGACACCAGGGCGGCCTGGCATACTGGCTCTGATCCCAGTGGGCAACGACGAGGGGCAGGTACACCGCGTAGTCGCCGCCCAGCGCACTAACCTCTCTCTTCGGTAATGGGCCGGGGAGTTCCTCGTAGTCCTCCACGAAAACCTGCTCCCCGTGCAGCGTCACCACGTTGGCCCGATGCACCGGGTTTCCGCCGTCGTTCCCAGACACGACGAAGCTGATGAACACCTCGTCGGAGAGGCCGGGCGACCAACCCTGCCGCCGGCGCAGGTCAATGTTGAGGAAGGTGTCCCGCAGCGTCTCAGGATCGTACTCGAACAGGAAATAGCCCAGGGTCGGCGATAGCTCACCGGTCTCCAGCACCCAGCCCGGCATGGCGATGGTGTAGCGCAGCGACACGTCCGTCCAGCCCTGGGGAACCGGTACCAGCGTCCGCACCGGCTTCACGTTCCAGTCGTCCTCCAGCTTCACCCAACCGGGCTCCGGCAGGTGGACGGTCGCTCGTGGCTCCGCCGGATCCACCACGTAGAACTGGTAGCGGCCCGACTCTGTCCCCAGCACTCCGCCGGTGGGATAGGGCGGATCCACCGGCCCGGCCGACGTCATCCCGTCGTGGGTCACCGTCACGTCTACCGTCCAGGCACCAGCCTCGTCCACCGTGAAATCCCCCGTCGGGTCGTAGAAGTAACCGATCTTATTGGCCCGACCGTGAATCTCGTGCGCCACCTCACTGGGCGATGTAACCACCATGTCCACCCACGAGGCCAGCGGCGGCGCTATCTGCCCGGCGAAGGCGAAGGTGTCGCCCACCTCCAGGACGGCGCCAGGCTTCACCCCCGTTGGCTCGACGAACAGGTCAATCGCTTCGCCCTTGACGGTGAGGAGAGGGCCGCCGCTAGGCCCGCCCGCCGCTCCCTGGAAGGGCGGCATGACGCGCGAGCCGACCGGGTCGTTGTTACGCAATTCGACCCAAAGCGACCCGTATATGGCGTACTGGTTCCAACCCTCGACCAGGTCCCGCAGCACCACGCCGCCGAAGTGCCACTTGAAGTCGTTGGGACGCTCGCCGTCCATCCCCATGCCAATCTGTGAGCTGTGTCTGTTGCCGAAGACCCAGATGGGGGCGTGGACTGAGTCCTCTGTCACCTGCTGGTGAACGCTCATCCCTGGCCGCTGGGCTACCCGGTAGGCGTAACCCCATTGCTCTATGGGATTGAGGGTGTAAGCCGGATCGCCGGGGCCAGCGGCCACGCTGAACAGCGGGGTTTCACCCATGGCGATGCGGTTCTCGAGGTTGCCTGGCCCGTCATGGGAGGGGTAGCTCAGCGCGGCTCGCTCGCGCAGCACCTGGGTGATTGCGCCATCGGGGTCCTGGAAGGTGATCCTGGCAGCACTTCCATCGTCTTCGGCGGCCCAGGCAATATCGCCATTGGCGAAGGGGAAGTTCAGGTGGCCACCTTCCACACCCGTCAGGGCGCGGACGAACCACTGGGTACGAGTGTAGGATTGGTCAATGCCCCGTCGGCCGTGGGCCACCAGCCGCGTGTCGGGCGTCTCCACCACGTTGCCCCACGATTGGCTGCCAACCCACACCACGTCGTTTGCGTCGGTGTAGACGGCGGTGATGTCAACGCGGTACTCGCCCGGCGCGTCGAAGACGAACTGCTGCCCCCCCTCGGTCCCCCCCAACATTGGGGGGGAAGGGGGGGCGAAATAACCAAAGCGATCAGCGCGGCCGGTGATGGTTTGGTCCAAGACGTCGGTGGTGTCTGAGTTGCGGTACAGGCGTAGCCGGACGGTCACATCGGCCGGGACGCCCGGCGAGAGGCGCAGGGTGGGCGCCAACGTGTCTCCGACCTCGAAAGGAGTCCCAGGTATAGCGCCAGGATGTATGTGTATCTCACGGCCCACCATCACCTGGTAGGCGCCGCCACCGGTGTAGGTGTTGCCCCAGATGTCCTCGATGGTTCCGCTCATGGTGATGACGTGCTGGCCGTACTGGCTGAACTGGTAATCGAACTGGCCGGAGTTGGTGATCAGTTGATACATGTCACCCACGCTGCCGGAGCAGCCTTCGTAGTGGCTGCCGTTCAGCATAACTGGGGTGCGGCTGGTGGACTGAGCGAAGGGCGCTGTCCCCAGATCATCCACCGTGCCGTCGGGCTTTTGGACGGTGACGTGGAGTTGCCCCGACGGGAAGGCGAAGGGGATGAAGGGCTCGTATGGCAGAGCGTGATCGCCCATGGAGACGAAGGGCACGAAAGGCTCCAGGCGGTAGGTTAGGGGCACATCAGAGCGCGGGTCGGAGCGGGGGACAAAGAAGGTGTCGGCCTGATAGCTCCTGCGGTTGGCGAGTTGGGAGGCGCTGAGATCATCGGCGGGCATGGCGCCGCGAGTGGCGTTGGAGAGGGTATCGGCCAGGAACATCCAGGGCAGATGCGGCGTGGACGGCTCGCCGACCTTGACCATCGGCCCGTAGGCCAGGTTGTAGGCCCGGTTGAAGCTGGCGACGCTGGCGACGGCCTCATCCACAGCCATGGGGATCTGGCCGAAGTAGAGCTCAATGACGGGACGGTACCAGCCATCCAGCAGGTCGTCCGGGAGGTACAGGGTGACATTGAAATCCGCTGTCAGTGTGTGGTCGTTCACCAGCCGTTTGTTGGTCATCTCAAAATACTCGCCCCAGGGGTTGTACCAACTCGCGTAACGTTCCACCGGGAAACCAGAGGGGGTCACGAACGTGGAGCTAAACTGGCTATCGCTGCTGTGAGGACGGCCATCGGCGTCGAAGAACGGGTGCAGCTCCAGGCTGCCACCCAGGTAGACCTGCTCCGGATCGGCGCCGGGAGGGATGGCGGTGGAGGTCACGGTCAGGGTACCCGACGCGGTGAGGGCGAGAGGAGGTGACACGGAGACACGGAGAGGGGGAGAGGGGGAGACACGGTGAGGGGATAAGTCTCCTTGTCCCCAGGCATCTGCGTCTCCTTGTCCCCTTGTCTCCTTGTCCCCTTGTCTCCTTGTCTCCACGTCTCCATCCGCCAGGTACAGTTGCAGCCCACCACCTACGCTGCCAACCAGCAGATCCGGATAGTTGTCACCGTTGAGATCGCCCAGGGCCGGGGCGGTGTCTTCGTCCGGCCGGGCAGCGCCGTAGTACCGGGCCAGGAGCGACCAGGCGCCGCCGTCGTTTTCCAGCGCCCACACCCTGCCCTCCTCATCACCAACCAGCAGGTCCGTGTCCAGGTCGCCGTCCAGGTCGCCCAGGTGGGGTGCGCTGTAGTCCCCCACGTCAAATTCCCCATAGTAATGATCGGGTTCCGCCCAGGAGGGGCTGGCGGGCGTGCCGGTGTTCTCGTAATAGTGAAGCCGACCGTCTCTGGCTCCCACCATCAGGTCGTAGTCGCCATCATCGTCCAGGTCGCCGAAGGTCGGTTTGGCGTAGCTCCCCACGTCGAAGCCTTCGTAATCCGTAGCGGCCAGCACCCAGTTGGGATTCGACGACGAGCCCACGTTGCGGAGGAAATCCATCGTACCGTCATCTTCACCGACGAACAGATCCAGGTCGCCATCATCGTCAATGTCCACCAGGGCCGGCGCGGCGTGGTACAGTTCGTCCGGGTCAACGGCGGCCACCAGGCCCATGTCCGTCCACTCCGGCTCAGCGAATCCACCTGCGTCGTTGCGGAACACGTTGACTCGACTGTGATATTCACCGACCAGCAGGTCCAGGTCGCCGTCGTCGTCCCAGTCGCCCAGGGCGGGGGCCGAGTAGCCGCCCAGGTCCAGCGGGCAGGTATCATCAACAGTGCGCGCCCAGACGGGGCTGCTGGGAGTGCCCAGGTTGGTGTAGGTGCGGATGGGGCCGTATTTCCAGCCCAGGAGCATGTCCAGGTCTCCGTCCTGATCCAGGTCGGCGAAGGTGGGCGTGAGGTAGCCGGGCTCGTAGATGCCGGCGTAGCGGTGGGTCACCAGGGTCCAGGTCGGCGCGGCCGGGGTCCCGTCGTTGCGCCAGTGGCTGATTTCGTCCCAGGAGCCAACGAAGAAGTCCAGATCGCCGTCGCCATCCACGTCGGCCAGGGTCGGCAGGGCCAGCCAGCCCACGCTGGATCCCAGGTAATCGTCGGTGACGAACATCCAGACGGCCTCTTCGCGGGTGCCGATGTTGCGGTAGAAGACGACGTGGCCGTCACCGTTGCCGATGAAGAGGTCGTAGTCGCCATCGGCATCGCTGTCGGCGAAGACTGGTGCGGCGTAGTTACCCACGTCAATAGTCTGCCCTGTTGAAGGGTACTCGTCGGTCACGAAGCGCCAGGCCGGCGTGGTCGGCGTGCCGATGTTGCGGAAAAAGGTGATGCGCCCGTTGCCGGTGCCGGCCAGCAAGTCCTGGTCCCCGTCGTAGTCAATGTCCACGAAGGCCGGCGAGGCCCACCAACTGATGTCCATATTCTCCCAGCGGTCGGTCAC
>JBHIAO010000172.1:0-11061 GCA_046758565.1 Anaerolineae bacterium | reverse complement strand
TTGCGGAAAATCCAGACCTTAGGATGATCGTAAACGGTAAAGGCCTCCTCGGCACTTTGATCTGGGATCTGGATTGGACCAATGCTTGGGTACGAAGTGAAAGTCCTCTCAAGCTCAAAGCCGAGCGTCTTTTCGAATAGCAGGCGATAATACTCGGTGGTGATGGGATAGCGCATCGGCAGCCGGGGGATGGAGCCATACAACCGGTTGCTGGTGATCACAATGTAGTCGGCGTGATCAAGCCACTCCAGGAGCTCGTCCAGCTTCTGCGAGTTATCATCGTTGTAATGCTGCATCCAGAAGACGTGGTACATCTTAAAACCATTCTGCTCCTCCAGAGGCAGTGGCAGGGGGTAGTCCCAATGCTCGTCAGCCAGCACACTGCTCCAGACCTGCACCGGACTGCCTTCCACGACGCGACTCAGCAGGTAGTACTCACGGTCAGGCTCCAAGTGCACCCTTCCGGACAGCTCAATAGTGTATGACTGGCCTCGAGGCCGGCTCGTTTTCTCCAGGTGGGCAGTGACCTGTCCATGAGTCAGGATGGCACTACCTTCTGGATCGCCGGCTACAGCCACCTCGAAGGTCTCAGGCTCGGGATCTCCGATCGGATCAGACAGATAGTTCACGGTGACCGACTGCAACGTTCCGTACTGTGGCACCCTGAACCCGGCTGCATTGTGACGGTCGTTATCGCTGTAAAGAATGCCACTTCCGTTTGTCAGGATGAAGCTCAACCTGGAGGTCTCGCCCTCATCGTCCTGACTGGTGAGGTCTACTGGCACTTGCATATGGCTGGTCGTGCCATCCGAGGCCTCGTAGTGAATCGTCGCCGCGCTGGGCACATGCTCGTAGATCCAGCGCGTGGCCGCTATCCGAGTCTGTGGTCGTGTGTAGATGCGGGTAAAGGCAAAGGCCCACAGATACGTGCCCCCGAGCACTACCAGTGCGAGAGTGCCGGGGAGCAGGGGAGACAAGGAGGGGGGGAGAGGGGGAGACAGGGAGAATCTCCTTGTCCCCTTGTCTCCTTGTCCCCTTGTCCCCTCGTGCTCCTGAGCACGTGCGCGGTCCCATAGCCAAACGAGAAGGAATGCGGCTAGCATGGCGAGGGTGGGATAGATGGGCAAGAAATAGCGCATGGTCTTCACGAATTGCTGGCCGTGGTAACCGAATTCTACCAGCACCCATACGACGGGCAACACGTGCCGCCACCGCCGGCCCCGCAGGACCTGCCAGGTGGCCAGACCAAAACCCGCCCAGGCGGTTACCCCAAGCGGGAGGCCCAACCCCCACAGCACCATGTGGGAGAGGGGGAACAGGTATGCCGGACGGTTGATCCACTGATAGCCGGGCGGATAGTCGATTTCACCGGACACAAGGCTCCGCACGGTGACCATATCAGCCAGCCAGTCCGTGTTGAGGCGCAGGCCGAACGGGCCTGGTCCCTGAAAGGCGTAGGGCTGGAAGATGCGAAAGATAACCAGCGAAACAAGGGCTGCCAGGATCAACCGCACTAAAACACCTATTACGGCGCGCTGTCTGTGATTGCGATCTATCTTTGCAGCAAAGGCACGCAATACGTAGGCACCGCCGGCAGCCACCGCGATACTGCCCAGGAAAGCCAGGTTGATTCGACTGGATACGGCCAGGCCCAGAGCTGCACCCATCAGCACATAGTCGCGCGTTCGACCGTTTTCAGCCACCCATACGGCGAACAGGAAGGTGAGGGTCGCGAAGAAGGTGGCAAACGTATCCACAGTCATGAAATGGGACTGTTGGATCTGTAACACGGCCGCGGCACTGAAGGCCGCAGCTAGCAGAGCCACTCGAATATCGTACAGCCGGCGAGCGATGAAAAACAGCAGCAGCACGGTTGCCAGGTCGAACAGGCCCGAGAGAGGACGGCCAACCAGATAGATCTCGCCCTCAGCCGTCTTCCGCAACACCTCGCCAAGAAAGCGGACAAGGAACAGGGGAAGAGTGCCGTACGGGAAGAAATCAATACCGATGTTGTGTGGGTTCCACTCCGAGAGGGCGGTGTTGAAATACTCGCTCACTGACGCGGGCCGCGACATTGATGAGATCACCTCGGTCAGGAAGCGTTCGTCAGGATGCAGGCGTTGACCCTGGTCCCAATCCAGGCCGGTGAATCGAAAGTGGGCACCAGCCAAAAGGATCAGGAAAAGGAGCATAAAGGCCACAACGCGAGGCTCAAGCCGTACCCGCAAGCGTGTCCGCTTTACCGGCCCGGCTTTCACGACCTGCGTTGTCAGCTCACGGGCATCTTCCATAAATATGATCACCAAACTGCGAAGCCGGCCGGCAGACCTGGAGCCTCGCCTACCTCTGGTGGCCGTGTCGACTGGCGGAGCTGGTAGATGCGGACCTCCGGGTTCTCATAAACCACAGCCAGCGTGCCGTCCTGCACCATATGGTCAAATTTGGCCAGGCCACCAGGGTCATAGTGAGCCCGCTCCAGCGGACCCACATAGACAAAGCTGACGTCGTATTCCCTTAACAAGCGGAGGGCTCGTTGCGGATGCGGCGTGTCGTAGATCGTCTTAACATCCTCCAGCCGGCGGTCGATGACGGAGCCTGGCAGAATTGATCGTTGCTGTCTTTGATGCCAGTCCCAACCGATGACGGTTGGCAGCCCGGTGTAGGTCGAGATCCGCGCGCCCCAACCATGCGGCGGTGTGTTCGCTTCAAGAATAACTGGCGTCCCTGGAACGTTCTCCTGGAGCCACTGGACGGCTTGTTGGTCATACCGGAACTGGAGAGCCTGGCCCTGGTCATCGATTACCGCTGCATCCATGTAGGCCATGCCATCCAGCTCCAACCCAGTCGTCTGATCAAACCGTTCACGAATCCTGGCCGGCGTAGCCAGCAGCGGGTATAGCAGTACGGCCACGCAGAGCGCCACGAGCGCACACCACCAACCCTGCCCCACAGCCCCTTCCCAATGGCGGATCGTGGGCCACAGCCAGGCGAGGCACACCGCAGCCACGACACCCCACAGCACCCACACCTGGATGTAGAATTTGAACACAGTGTTCATGCGCCCTACATCTCCCTTGAGAACGACGACATCGACAGCTAAAGTGAGAGCTAAGCCGAGCAGGAAGAGGAAGGCGATCAGCCGGCGCTCGAGTTCCATCTCCCGTCGCAAGAGCAGTACCATTCCCAGGCCTGCTAGAAGCACGGTCAGCAGGAACACCCACAGACGGAAATAGACAAGCACCAAGGCCAGAATTGTCAGCAAGCCGGCGGCGTGCGGAATCTGCCGGCCTGTCTGCCGAGGCACAGGCAGGCTCCACTCGCTGCCTTCGGCCATCAGCCCTCTGCCGCGTTCATGCCGCCACCGAAGAGCTTCAACAATCAAGAACGTGCCGATCATAAATAGGAAAAAGCCATGGATCGTTAGATAGTCGCCCAGGTGGGTGCGCTCGCCGTTCCACAGCTCCAGGCGGTCATATGCCGTGGCGTAGTTTGTGATGAATGGCCACAGGAAGACGCGACCTGTAATCAAGACGAGAGCAAAGCGCCAGCCAATGGCCCATACCAACTGGCGATCAAATCGTCGACGCCACCACCACTCGCGCATGACCAGGGTACCGCCGGCTACCAGGAGATAGGTCGGGAAGTCCCAGGTATTGATAGCGCGCAGGGCACCGATGATGAGTCCCCACAGCGCAAGGCTGAAAAACTCACGCCCATCAATCCGCTCCAAAATGCCCGGCGGACCAGACAAGGAAATGCCCAGATCAGCCAGGCGGTCACGGTATCGCACGTCACGGATCAAGTGTACGGCCATAGCCAACGCCAGCAGGGTGACCGGCAACGCAATCATGTGGGCATGCAGATCGCCGTAAAGGAACGTGAAGTACGGGAATTCGTTGATCTCCCCGGCTCCCATAACTCGCGAAGCATTCCAGAACCACTGATCGTTGGGAATACCCGGCGGTTGTCCCCGGACTACTTTCGCTAGACCCTGTAAGATGTTGAACAGAGTACCTAGGCCAGGAATGGCACTCCAGGAACTTAATCCGCCGAGGTTTCGCAGAGCTTCCAGAACGATCCGGGACTCTTCAAGGTTGCCTGCGACTGCCACGAATAGGGCTCCCACAAGTCCTGCGAGGACCATATTGGGCTGGCCAGTCACATCTTCGGTTTCGGTTGTCGTCGATCCCTCGACCAGATTGTACACGATGACAAAAGCTCCGACGAATGTCAAGGCGAAGAGGGTCGGCACTGCCAGATTGTACGCCGTCGCCGGCACAATCCCCAAAAGCTTTATAAGTGTACCGACGATAACGAAACCGAAATAGTAATAGTTCATGTACCCGCCAGCGAACCAGGGGTCGTAGGGCGGAAACGCCGTGCTTTTGATGACGGCACTCAGATAGGCGAAGTCCATCGGCTTCTCGCCCCCCCACGCCGCATGCCACAGGTCAGGGTTGTTCATACGAATCGCAGTAAAAGCCAGAAATGTGATGAGGAACAGCGCCTCGCCGATGATGAGCGGTCGTATGTTAGCTCGGATAAAAGCCCGAATCTCACGCACCCGCCGGCGGACGATCACCGCTGAACATAGGGCTATCCCTCCCAATGCAAGCACAATCGTCCACCGAGCATAGGGTACGGGGGTCAAACTGCTGACGTACCAGGCTAACCAAGCCAACAGAAGCAGCCCGAGAACCTTACTCACAAGATATCCACGATGAGCCAGCCGGCCAAAGGCCACGTACGCTGCTGGAAACGCCACGACGCCAATGGTCTCAACTATCAGCAACCAGACCAGGATCGTCAGCGGCGCACTCCGGTTGACGAGGCTACCACGGTCGAAGACGGCCGACCACGTACCTGCCTGCTGCTGACGAGCCCACTGATCGGGTGGGAGAAACAAGCCCGTCGGCGCCTTGGCAGCGTCCAGAGGTCGCAGTCGGAGGGATGGCCCTTGCGCCTCATCGGCCAGCATGGCACGTATCTTGGTTGGGGAGAAGTCCTTCGTCTTACGGAAGACCCAGACCTTGGGGTGATCGTAAACGGTAAAAGATTCCTCAGCGCTCTGGTCTGGAATCTCGATCGGACCGATATTGGGGTACGAGGTGAATGTCTCCTCGAGCTCAAAGCCCAGTTCCCCCCGGAACAGCAAGTCATAGTACTCAGTGGTGATGGGGTAGCGCATGGGCAGGCGCGGGATGGAGCCAAACAGACGATTGCTGGTCAGCATAACGTAGTCGGCTTGATCCAGCCACGCCACCAGCTCGTCCAGCTTCTCCGGATTGTCGTCCTGGTAGTGCTCCATCTTGAACCCGTGGTATATGCCAGAATCTCTGCCATCGACCGGCAGCGGGATGGAATCGTCCCAGTGCTCGTTGGCGATGACCGTGCTCCATGCCTGGACCGGTGCACCGTCGACCACCTGGGTGATCAGGAAATATTCGCGGTCCGCCTCCAGTTCGACCGCCGGCAACTCGAAGGTATAAGCCTCACCACGCGGATTGTCCGTCCCTTCCATGTGAGCCGTGACTTGGGCCGACGCAAGGATCTGCCGACCGTCAGCGTCGCTAGCGATCGCCACCTGGAAGCTCTCCGGCTCGGGATCAGCCACCGGATCAAGTAAATAATTCATTGTGATCGACCGAACCACCGCAGGCTGATATAGCCTGAACGCAGATGTGATCTGGCCGCCGTTATCATCATAGACGACACCCCTCCGAACTGTCTGCAGGACATCGCCGGACCGCAACATTTCGACTTCGAGACCTTCATCGGTCCAGTAGGTCACGTAACCCATCTCCCGCTCTGCAACTTCAATGGGTCCACCATCGATGACGCGCAGAAGCACGTAATAAAGCTGGTCGGCCCGCACGGGCACACCAGAGAAGCTTACGGCGTGGGGACCGCTAGTTTGCTCCAGATGGACGTCGGTCTGCCGCGTCGCGATCACGTACTGACCTGCCACGTCAGCAGTCAGGGACACCTCAATCGTTTCCGGCTGCGGATCATGCTCGAGTTCCTCGATTTGCCTGAGTTTGACGGTCCCCAGACGGCCATCAGCAACCGGTGCAAAGATCATACGGTACGGCGAAGCTCCCGATTCTACGATGAATCCGTCGCCCGTGAACGCGGATCGCTCAAGAGGTATCGACACCTGTGTCTGACCCACCGTGCCACCGGAGCTCTCATAGCGAACCGTCGCCGCAGTTGGTACATGATCGTAGATCCAGCGCGAGGCCGCCACGCGGGTCGCCGGCCGCGTGTAGATCCGTGTGAAAGCAAAGGCCCATAGATACGTGCCCGCCACGACTACGAGTGCGAGGGCGCTAGAGAGCAGGGCTGACAGGGAGAGGGGGAGAGGGGGAGAGGGGGAGAGGGGGAGCGTCCCCTTGTCCCCTTGTCCCCTTGTCTCCTTGTCTCCTTGTCTCCTTGTCTCCCCTTCTAGCACACGGTCCCATAACCACATCAGAAGAAATGCAGCCAGCATGGCTAGGATCGGATAGATGGGGAGGAAGTAGCGCATCACCTTCACAAACTGCCGACCGTGATAGCCGAATCCGACCAGTACCCAGACAACAGGTAGGACATGCTGCGAGCGGCGACTCAGGATGATCTGCCAGCTCGCCAGAATCCAGCCGGCCCAGCCGGCAAGCCCTAGCGGGAGCCCCAGTCCCCACAAGACCATATGGGACCACGGGAAGAGGTGGGCCGGCCGGTTGGTCCACTGATGGCTTGGAGGATAGTCAATTTCGCCCGAGTTCAACTCATAGGCGGTGCGCATGTCGTCGAGCCACGCCCGGTTGAGATGGATACCGAATAGGCCTGGCCCGTCAAAGGCATAGGGTTGGAATATACGGAAGGCAACAAGGCAGGCAAAGGCAGCCACGATCAGCCCCACGGCGTTGCGTCTAATCACCTTCGAGCGGAACTCAGGTTCCTGGACCTCGCCGAACCGACGGCGAATCTGCAGGCCGGCTGCCACGACTGCCACAGGCGCGAATATTGCCAGATTAATGCGACTTGCCACTGACATCCCCAAGGCGAGTCCCGTCAGAAGGTACTGCCAGAGCTTGCCGTCCTCTGACACCATCACGGCGAGCAGGAGAGTTAGCATCGCAAAGGTGGTTGCAAAGGAGTCGACCGTCATGAAGTGGGACTGCTGGATCTGGAGAACAGCGGCCGCACTCAATGCCGATGCCAGCAACGCGACGCGGGTGTCATACAACTGGCGAGCAAGGAAGAACAGCAACAACACGGTCAGCAAGTCAAACATACCCGAGAGGGCGCGGCCCAGCAGATAGATTTCGCCGTATCCGGTCCTGTCTAGCACTTCGCCCATGAAACGGATAATGAAGATCGGCAGTGTCCCGTACGGGAAATAGTCGTATCCCGTGTTGTGGGGGTTCCAAGGGGAGACAGCGGTGTTAAAGTACTCGTGGAATGATGACGGGCGCGATAGCGAGGACAGCACCTCCGTCAGAACGCGCTCATCAGGATGGAGATGCTGGCCCTGATCCCAGTCCAGGCCGGTGAAGCGAAAGTAGGCGCCGGCCAGAAGAATCAGGAACAGGGTTACCAAGATCAGGACGCGAGTCCTTATGGCGGACATGGCTTACGCGCCTTGACACACAGGTTCACGGTGGATCGACCTGGTGGTTCGTCCATTTTATTGAACCTGTCAATGGCGTAGAACAGCCTCAAACCGAACTTGACAGGATCGAACATCGATCCACCGTCGCCCAGGTAAGATCGATCGGCCGTACGTGCAATTGTCGTTGGAAGAACACCAGATTCTAGCAGCGGTTTGCCAACGCCGTACACGATGTTGTGAATGAATGGGAATGCGTAATGAGTGAAGGATCGAAGCTCCTCCACGATTAATCCACAACCCTCGACCAATGAACGAAGCTGAAAAGGATCGTACAGCCTGATATGATTCGCCCAAATGCCGGCCAGTGGTCCCTGCGAAATATGTGCACCGCACAGAGACTCGAGGGTCTTGTTTATGGGATCCCAAAGAAAAGGATAATTTGCGTTAGGCACTGTAACAGCAATGACGCCGTCAGGCCGAAGTGTTCTGGCTACCTCCAATAATGCTGCATAGTCGTCTGCGAGATGTTCCAACACTTCTGTAAGGACAACTTTGTCAAAATGCTCATCAGGAAAAGGAAGCTGATAGATGTTTGCAGTGATAACTTCAACATTGTCGAAATGCTTCACCGTCTCTTGCGCGATGCGCAGATAGGCTGATTCGATGTCTACACCAATTAACTGACAATCGGAAAGCTGCCTGATGAAGTTGAGATAGAACCCACGTCCGCATCCACAGTCCAGCACTCGATCATCGTCTTGGATGTCTAGCCATTCAAATATTGTCTGCACACGCCTTGGGAAAGCTGTATCGGCTTCGTAACGCAAGGCATGATTCAGGATGGGCACGTTCATTTTTCCAGACTTCTGTTTTCGACGACATTCCGAAAAACTTTCTCGTAACGGTCAATCGTTTCTGTGAAACTGTATGCCTGTTCAACTTGGGAACGGCTTCTCACAAACTCCCGCGGATTCCTCATCACATCTACCAGGGCTCGCCCCAACGCCTGAGGCTTCTCGGTAGGCACAACTCTTCCCATACCCGTAACTCTCACCCCTTCGCGCGCGCCCGGTGTATCCGTTATAACTACGGGTGTACCGCAAAACATGGCTTCAATCTGCACTAAACCAAAGCACTCCGTGTCACTCGGCAGGGCCAAAACATCGCAAGCAGCATAAAAGTTGGCCATCTCTTGTGATGAGGTCAGGAGCCCCAAGAACAGTATCTGGTCCCTGTATCGGTTGATCAAAGGGAGACAACGCTCGTAGAAGTTTTCATATTTGAGCTGATGTTGCCCAGCAAACACCAGCTTCGTATTTGGTATACTCTGATTCACGGTGTCCAAAGCCCGAATTAATAAGTCCGGGCGCTTCTCTTCGACAAATCGCCCAGCATAGCCAATAACGTGCCCGTCGCCGACATTCCACTGACGCCGCAACTGCACCACACGATCTGGATCTGGTTCCGGCATACATATTGGTGGATAAATGACGGACGTTTTGTCGAGGAAAGGCGCCAGGTAGTATGAATGGTGGGCATAGTCGTGGCTGTAAGCAACCAAACGCGCGGCTGATCTGGCCGCTGGTTTGTACAGTTGGAAGACAAACCACCGGATGAAACGGTTCAGTAGTCCTGCCGGCAAGATCAGATCGCCATGATGCGTGATGACAACTGGCTTTCTCCGCAGATCCGCGAGAAACGTCGTCAGGCTTGACTCGAGCAGAGGCGTATGAAGACTAACCACATCATGATGACGAAGAAGCCTAGATAACGCCCACGGATACCCGGGCATAATCATTCCGCGGCTAATACGGATCGGTGCCCACAGGCGTACCACTCGCACACCTCTGACATTCTCAGTGCGCGGCAGCCTCTTGTCAAAGCGGGTTGTGAGTACAGTTACGCTGTGTCCGCGTTGCGCCAGCCCCTCTGCCACTCGCTGCACATGCAGGGTCAGACCTGTACGGTGAGGGAGATAATATGTCAATACAACGAGGATACGTAGTGGCGGCATCGCCCAGCTAGTCTGCTGTGTCGTGGAATCAACCTTCTTCTTCGAGGTGTGCGAGCCCTCACGTTTCGATGCGCAAGGCCTCAACGTCGAGGCTTGCCACCCCCGACAGGGACAGACTTTCTCGAACCAGCGACATGATACCCATGGCACTGAACGTCACGTAGCTCACAGCATGCAGCACGATCGCGCAACTCAGTGCCAGGCTGCGCTCCACACCGAAGACGGATAGAGCCAGCACTGCCGTGTAGTCGAAGACGCCTACGTAACCAGGCGTTGCCGGCACGATCAGCACCAACGTCGTCACAGCCAACACAAACAGGCCGGCCGTGATCGACAGGTGCAAATCGAATGCCCGCAAGACGAAGTAGTAGGCCACGCCTGAGAGCAGCCAGACGACCACCGACCAGACGCCGGCCTGCCCCAGCGCTGCCGGCGAGCGAAGTGCCGCCAGCCCATCAACCAGACCATCAACCCGTTCGGCCCACCGCAACCCGTCGATACGCGGCACACGGCCTAGAATGGCGTGCGCCCACCTTACACTCCGCGCCCGCTGCGTCGACAGGACCAGCAACCCGACGCCGGCCGATGCCAAAAAAACGCCGGCAACCTGCCCGATACGAGCAACCCACTCGGGCACCGGGAACAGCGGCAGCAGGAACGCCAGCATCAGAACCAGAGTGAGCCCATCAAAGACGCGTTCGACGACCACCGTCGCCAGAGCACGCGAGGCGCTCACCGGTTCCCGGGTGCTGATCAGGCTGGCCCGGATGAGGTCGCCGGCGCGAACAGGGAGAATATTGTTGATCAGATAGCTTACGTTAAGCACATGAAAAAGGGTGGCGAATCTCAGCCCCGTTTGTGGAAAAAACAGGACGCGCCAGCGCAGCGTGCGAACGGCCAGGCTACCTGCCAGGAGTCCGATGGCCGGCAACAGCCAGACGTACTCGGCAGCCCGAAGGGCGGACGTGAACTCCTGGACATCGACGCCCCAGAAAACCAGGACGAGGCAGACAATGCTGATCCCAAGACTGAGCCAGAAGCGCCAAGTACGCAGGCCGGCGAGAGCTCGGTCGATCAGCGTCCCTATTCCGGTCCATCCATTGTCAGATTGATAACCCAAAACCCCTCCTTGTTGATCCCAGATGGGTATTTTACTACTGATGAAAGCATCTGACAAACGACGAGGGGGGTGGATATTAGAGATTAGAGATTGGAGATTGGAGTAGGTGATGGTTACCGGTTCTTCCGTGGGTGGCAGTGATGTGATACAATTGTAGTGCGTAGTGCGTAACAGTGTGTTCAACAAGCGGACCCGTACGCAATACGCAGTACGCACTACGCAACACACACTGGGGTTCCGACTTGATAATGGGTCAAACTCTTAACGCAGCCTTTGGCTGCAACCAAACTGCGTAAAACGTGAAACGTAAAACGTGAGGATTTCCGGCGTGAG
>JBHIAO010000171.1:0-11063 GCA_046758565.1 Anaerolineae bacterium | reverse complement strand
ACCGGCTAACGCCGGACCTGGCGGTGGCGCTGAAAGAGGCCGGCGTGGGTCAGGTGCAAATCTCCCTCAACGGGGCGACGGAGGAAACAAATGCGACCACCCGGCCCAACTTCGGGGGCGCCATGGCAGCCATTCACACCTGCCGGCAGGCCGGCCTGCGCTTTGGCATCAACTTCCTCATCACCCGGAGCAGCGTGGCGGAGTTGGAGCAGGTCATCCGTCTGGGCCGGCGGCTGGGGGCCGCGACCGTCAACCTCCTGCGCCCCAAGCCTCCGACCACGGACGGGGACTGGCTGGAGCGGGAATCGTTGGATGCCGAGGGTTATCGGGTTGTGCGGAGAGTGTTACGCAAGCTACAATCCACAGCCAAAGACCGAGTCAAGACCTCGGAGGTCTCCACATGGCATTCCGCAAGCTCAACAACAGCTTCAGCCAACGCATCTGATCATGTTGGAGAACGAGGAGACCTCCCAGGTCTGTCGCCAGAGTGCAAGACCACACTGGATGCCTCCCTCACCTTCCTCCTCACCGACCGGCCCCCGGAGCGACTGTACGCGGCCGGGGTGTGGGGTTGCTGCGCTGCGAGGAAGTTTGTGACCGTTCTCCAGGACGGCCGGGTGCTGCCGTGTAGTCACGTACGCTGGTCGGATGTGGGCCAGGGGGACTTCACGCGGGCCTGGCGGGGCTCGAAGGTGTTCCAGCGATTCCGGCAACTAGAGGGTGAGATGCGAGGTCGGTGCAGAGCGTGCTCCTACCTGGAGCTGTGCAAAGGCTGCCCGGCAGTGGTCATGGCCTTCGGTGGCAGTTTCGCCGAGAGCGACCCCCACTGCCCGAAGCGTGATGTGTACGGAGGGCTTTCGAAATGTCCGCCACGCCCTCACAACCTCTTGACGTAGTATCTGTGATGTGGTATTATGATGCCGCCACGATGGTCATCATTGGCTCGACCCTTTTTGTTCCCACTCTCGTCAGACAGTGTGCCATTTTGGGAACTCTTCTGTTTATCGCCTACAAATACGCCTAGTGAACCTTCGCCTCAAACCGACAAGTCGGCAGAGGTCGTGTGATGGTGGCATATGATAGACAGGCGCGATAAGAGGCATGCACCGAAGCCGAGCTTATCGTGTCCAACAACGCAAAGGAGGCGCCGAGAAATGACGAGTCAGCAGAACCGGTTTAGTCGTCCAGTAGGACAACTCATCGTGCAGAAGCTAGGCAGGTCTCAATTCCTGCAGAAAGCTGCGCTGGTATGCGTGGCGCTTGGTTTGATCGCGGCCTTGGGTGTTGCTTGTGTTCCTGCAGCACCACAAGGCGCACCCAAAGTTGATCGCCCTATCAAGGTGGGGATCATCGATACCTACAGCGGACCGCCGGCGGTTTTCGGCGAAGATGCTCTCAACGGCTTCAAGCTGGCCTTGGAGGAGATCAACAAAGAGGGCGTCCTGGGGACGACGATTGAGTATACCACCCGGGACAGTAAGTACAAGGTGGATCTCGGTCTCAGCATGGCCAAAGAGCTGGTACTGAAGGAGCAGGTGGACGTCCTCGTTGGCATAATTAGCAGCGGTGTCGCCCTGGCCGTGTCCGATTATGCCAAAGAACAGAAAGTCCCACTCATCGTGTGGATTGCGAAGAGTGAGCGCATTACCGGCGAGAAAGGACATCGTTACGTTTTCGCCACCGGTGAGAACACTGCCATGGCTGGCAAAGCCGGGGCGACTGCGCTAGCGAAGAAACCCTTCGCTAAGTACTGGGTTGCCGGGGATGACTACGAGTATGGACACGCCATAGCGAACGCGGTTCAGCGCAATCTGAAGGCACTTAAGCCCGACGTGGAAATCGTAGGGGAGTCGTGGTGGAAGACAGGCGAACCTGACCTGATACCGTATATCACTGCGATTGTGGCGGCTAAACCAGACGCCGTCATTTTCGCGACTGGTGGCTCCAGCATGGCCAATGTCATGAAGGCAGTCAAGGCAACCGGCATGTCTGAGCAGGTTCAGGTCTGGGTTCACACGGCGACAGATCACGCTGTTCTCAAACCACTGGGTGGGGAGGCACCTGAGGGTGTGATGGGCAGCATGGACTATCACTTCTACTATCCGGACACCCCCGCCAATAAGGCGTTCGTTGAAGCGTTTGAGGAGGCCTATGGGCATCCACCAGGCTTTCCTGCTTTTCATGGCTATATGACAGCGCAGTTCATAGCCGAGGCGTATAGGAAGGCGGGCTCCTTGGACAAGGAGAAGTTCATTGATGCTCTGGAGGGGTTGAAGGTAGATGGCCCAGCCGGCGAGATAGAGATGCGAGCCTGTGACCATCAGGCGGTGCTGCCGATCTACATGGGTGTGACCAAGAAGGTGCCAGAATACGAGTTTCTCGTTTCCTCCGAAATCGAGACCTTGAGTGGCCCGGATGTCATGCCCACGTGCGAAGATATTGAGCAAGCGCGTGGAGGTTCGTAATCTCCGACTACCACTCAATGGTCAAGGGGCATTCGAACCGTAGATGAATCACGCCTAAAAAGTAGCTGGGGGCTGTCAGCCCCCAGCTACTAGTTCGTTTTGCAAAGGAAAGCTGCACTGTGGAACTCGGGCAAAGCATCAGCTTCGCTACTCTGGGTGGCCAGTTGTTGGTTGGACTTAGCCGGACGATGGTCTTGTTTATTGTGTCCGCTGGGCTAAGTTTCATTCTTGGAGTACTTAGAGTCCCGAACATCGCCCACGGCTCGCTCTACATGATTGGAGCGTTCGCAGCCTATTCCATTTCCACCCAGTTCGGTAGTAGCCCCGTCGGTTTCTGGCTGGCCCTAATACTCGCTCCCTTGGCCGTCGCTCTCATCGGCTTGATTGTGGAGAGAGCGTTGTTCCGTCATCTCTACCAGAGAGAGCACTTGATGCTCATCCTATTTACCTTCGCCTTAATGCTTATCCTCGGTGATCTGGTGAAGTTGGTTTGGGGTCCAACGTACAGGTCGGTCGTGGCGCCCAGCATCCTCAGTGGCTCGGTTTCCGTACTTGGTGCGCCCTTGCCCCGGTACAATCTGTTTCTTCTCCTTGTTGGTCCTCTGGTGGCTGTAGGTCTATGGCTCTTTGTGACCAAAACCAAGTTGGGCAAGATTTCTCAGGCAGCGGCAGTTGACAGAGAGATGGTGGGTGTGCTGGGAATAAATGTAAGCCTGGTATTTGCCGGCGCGTTTGTACTTGGCTGCTACCTTGCCGGCCTGGGTGGGGCTCTGATCGCCCCTACCGTGAGCGTCACTTTGGGCATGGATCACACTATCATTATCGAAGCCTTTCTTATCGTTACCATTGGGGGGTTGGGCAACATCTGGGGCGCTCTGGTTGGTTCTCTCATTTTTGGCGTGACCCAGTCCGTTGGTATTCTCCTCTGGCCGCAATTCGCCATCGTTTTCCCCTATGCTGCGGTGGTGATCGTGCTGCTCTTGCGACCTAGAGGGCTGTTTGGATCGGACTGGTAACGAGGAGGGGATTTGCTCACAGGAATCGTTAATCGGAGGTGGCTCGGGTCAGCAGTAGCTATTCTGACTGTCTTGCTGGTCTTGCCGGCCTTGGTACCCCTATTCTACGTCTATCTACTGGCTTTGATTTTCGTCACCGCCTTGGTGGCTATGAGCCTCAACCTGGCCCTCGGCTACGGCGGTCTGTTTCAGTTTCATCACGCCGTTTTCTATGGCGTAGGGGCATATGCCGTCGCTCTGACGTTGACGAAAACTTCCCTGCCTGCGTGGGTGGGCTTCATCGCTGGACCAATCGCAGCAGCAGTGGTAGGGCTGCTCATCGGATGGTTTTGCGTTCGGTTGACCGAGCTGTATTTTGGTATGCTCCAGATTTCCTTAGGTTCACTGATCTGGGCCGTCGTTTTTCGATGGTACTCCTTTACTGGCGGAGATGATGGCCTACACGGCATTCCTATCCCGTCAATCCTATCCCCCGTCAACAATTCGTATTACTTCATTCTGCTCATCTTTGTAATTTGTCTGGTAGCTCTGTTCATCATTGTGAAATCCCCGTTCGGGGCTACACTTCAGGCCATCAGGGACAATCCGCAGCGATGTGAGGCGATCGGTGTTAATGTGAGGCGCCATCAACTGCTGGCAATAGTGATTGCCAGCTTCTTCGCTGGGGTGGCCGGCGTTCTTTTCGTGGTGCTAGAACATTCCGTTTTCCCTGACCTGCTATTCTGGGTTCTGTCGCTCGAGATATTCATCATGTGCCTTCTAGGAGGTTGGTTCACTTTTCTTGGACCGGCGGTAGGGGCGGCAATGATCGTGGCACTGCGAACTTTCGTCGGCAGTTATACGGAGTACTGGACTTTGGTTTTGGGGGTAGTCCTGATCCTGCTCATCTTCTTCTTGCCACAGGGGGTTCTGGGTTACTTGCTGGAGCGATTTGAGCCCCAGCCTGAAAAAGCGGTAGCGGAAAGGGGCAGCAAGTAGATGTTGCAGGTGGACGCCGTATACAAGTCGTTCGGCGACTTTGTGGCGGTGAACGGAGCGAACCTTACCGTGGCGGATGGTGAGCTGGTGGTGGTGATCGGACCCAACGGCGCCGGCAAAACCACCTTGTTTAATCTCATTACCGGTCAACTGAAGCCGAATCGGGGAAAGATAATCTTTAAGGGGGAGGATATCAGTGGACTGCCCCCGTACCAGATTTGCGAGAGAGGAATTGCCAGGTCGTTTCAAATAGCCAACATCTTCCCCCGGCTCACCGTTTTCGAGAACGTTCAGGTAGCCGTACTCTCCCAGCAACGCAGAAGCTCTCACCTTTTCCGCCCAGCCCGGACCCTGGCCGTTGAAGAGACACACAGTATATTGGGAAGCTTGGGTCTTTCAGATAAAGCCAGGAACATCGCCGGCTCCCTGTCCCATGGCGACCAGAGAGTCCTGGAGATAGCTATGGCTTTAGGCAACGAACCGGAGTTGCTGATTCTGGATGAACCTACCGCCGGTATGTCTCCGGAGGAAACGTTCGCAACGATGGAACTCGTTAGGCAACTCGCCCATACACGGGGCATAACCATCTTGTTTTGCGAACATGACATGGATGTGGTATTCTCTGTTGCCGAGAGCATTATGGTTATGCACCAGGGACGAACCCTCATCCAGGGAACGCTGGAAGAGGTGAAAACCAACAAGGAAGTGCAGGAGGCTTATCTCGGAGGCCAGTGATGCTTGCGGTGGAGGGAATTCACACTTACTACGGTTTGAGCCATATCCTGTTTGGCGTCTCGCTCAGGGTTGAGCCGGGCGAGGTCGTGTGTCTCCTGGGCCGGAATGGGGCAGGAAAGACCACCACTCTGAAGAGCATCATGGGTCTTACGCCGCCGCAGCAAGGGAGCATCAAGCTCAAGGGGGAGGAAATAACTGGTGAAGAACCGTATTTGCGGGCCCGCAAAGGGATAGGCTACGTCCCTGACGATAGGAGGATCTTCGCTGATCTCACGGTTCGGGACAATCTCGAGATAGCTGCCAAGCCGGCAAGTGGTAACTGGGACTGGGGGTGGGATAATGAGAAGGTTTACGAGCTCTTCCCCGTCCTGAAAGAGAAAGAGTCCAACCGGGGCGGTCACCTGAGCGGTGGCGAGCAAAAGATGTTGGCCATCGCGCGGGCTCTAATGGGCAATCCAGAACTCTTGCTCCTTGACGAGCCCACTGAGGGGCTGGCGCCGCTGCTGGTGCGCGCCCTGGAGGAGCAGATAGCAAAGCTGAAGGAGGCCGGCTTGACTGTTCTCCTGGCCGAACAGAATGTGAGGTCTGCCCTAAGGCTAAGCGATCGCGGCTACATTATTGATAACGGCCGAATCCGTTACGAGGGGAGCGTTGCGGAACTAAGAGAGAACGACGAAGTGAGGCAGAGGTATCTACTGATATAAACGGAAGAGCCCTATACCATGACTAAGAACGTAGATCTACTCATCCACAGTGCCTCCCAACTACTCACCTGTACTGCGCCAGATGGCCCGCTGAGTGGTGTCAATCAGCGAGACATTGGCCTGATTGAGAACGGCGCTGTCGCTATTCTCGATGGCCAGATCACCCATGTCGGGCCGACGACCGAGGTTAAGAGCGCTGTTGTGGCGAGGGCAGAGATGGACGCTGCCGGCCACGTCATCATACCCGGCTTCGTGGATGCCCACACGCATGTGGTCTTTGCCGGCGACCGGGTGGAGGAGTTTGAACAGCGCATTGCTGGCGCGACCTACCAGAAAATCATGGCGGCCGGTGGCGGCATCATGTCCACGGTGCGCGCGACGCGACTGGCGTCGCTACAAGAGCTCATCGCACAGTCGCGCAAGCGACTCAACGCGATGCTGACCTATGGGACCACGACTGCCGAGGCCAAGACTGGCTACGGCCTGACGTTCGACGACGAGCTGAAGATATTGGCAGCCATTTCCGTCCTGAACACCGAGCATCCCATCGATCTGATACCCACGTTCCTGGCAGCCCACGCCGTTCCAGACGAATACCGCGGCCGAGCTGACGACTTCATCGACGAGGTTGTCGATGAGATGCTGCCACGCATCGCCGTGGCCGATGCACTCCTGCCCCCACTCGCCAACGTGGCAGCCGGCAAGGATCACCCAGTGGCGGTCTTCGTCGATGTCTTCTGCGACGCCGGGGCCTTCAATCTGGCCCAGTCCAGGCGTGTGCTGGAAAGGGCGCGCGAGTTGGGGCTGGGGCTCAAGATACATGCCGACGAGTTCGGATCCCTGGGCGGTGCAGCACTGGCGGCTGAGCTGCGCGCCACGTCCGCCGATCACCTGACCGTAACTCCCCACGCAGAAATCGAGCAAATGGCCGAGGTCGGCATGGTCGGCGTATTGTTGCCGGGGACGACCTTCGGTCTAGGCTCCAATCACTACGCTGACGCCCGTACCATGATTGAACGAGGGCTGTCGATTGCCCTGGGGACCGACATCAATCCAGGCACATGCTGGTGTGTTTCAATGCCGTTCATGATCGCCCTGGCCACGCGCTACCTGCACTTGACACCTGCCGAGGCCGTCGTGGCCGCCACGATCAATGCGGCCTATGCGTCAGGCGTCGGCGAGAAAGTGGGGAGCCTGGAACCGGGCAAGGCCGGCGACCTCGTCATCCTCGACGTGCCAGATTACCGTCACCTGGCGTATCGGTTCGGGGAGGACCTGGTATCCACGGTCATCAAAGCCGGCAGAATTCACGAGGTTTTCAGCGGGTTGGCTTAAGTCCGAAGCCCTAAGTCCCATTCGCTGCTTGGTTGATCTGTTTTCACAGATTTTTCATGGCAAGCGGGCAATTCATTGCTCGCCAAGCCGACAACGTGAATAGTCAACTTCGGACTATGCCACGGCGCGCGACTTCTTGGCACCTGCCTCGTATAGATTTGTAAGACTGAGGGTAGGGCAATGACACAGTTGACGGACCTGGCAAATCTCTCGACATTGAGCTGCCTGTATTTCGCGTTGCTCATCGTCGGCGTCGTCTATGCCGTCGTCATCCTGGTTGCCGGCGAGTTGCATGACTTCGGCTTCGGTGGTGGCGACGTCGACCTCAGCGGCGGCCATGATATTTCCTTCGAGCACGGCGACGTGAGCGTCACTTCTTTGAGCCCGGTGACCATCGCCAGTTTCATCACCGCGTTCGGCGCATTCGGACTCATTTCGACGGGATTGTTCAACGTCTCGGCCCAGGCCAGTTTGCTCTGGGCGGCGGCCGGCGCCCTGGTCATCGCTGCGATAGCACACTTCGCCTTCGGATATTTCCTGATTGCGCCGCAGAGTTCCAGTGAGGTGACGGCGGCGCATGTCATCGGAGCAACAGGCGAGGTGATCACACGCATCGCGCCGGGCCGGCTGGGAGAGGTGGCCTTCGTGGCGCGTGGCGGGCGGGTCACAACCAGCGCCCGAGCAGCCGGCGGGCAGTCAATCCCGCGGGGCACGGTGGTCACGATCGAACGCATAGTCGGGAACGTGGCAATCGTTAGGCCACTTGATGAAGTCAGTAATCAGTGATCAGTAATCAGTAATCAGTTTCAGATTTTGACTACTGATCACTGATTACTGATTACTGATCACTTCGACTTATGGTAGGAGGCATAAAGATGGTGGGACTACTAGGTGCAAGTTTCGCTATTTTCGCTCTGTTGTTTGTATTGCTGACACTGGCGTTCGTCTATTCGACGCGATACAAGAAGGTCGGCCCCAACGAAGTGCTGGTCATTTCTGGCCGCAAGCGTCAGATCGTGAACCCGGTCACCGGCCTGCCCGAGACCGTCGGTTTTCGCATCGTCAAGGGTGGTGGTACATTCATCTGGCCGGTGGTGGAACGGGTTGACGATCTCTCGTTGGAAATCATGACCATTGATGTGGTGACGCCGAAGGTCTACACCGTCAAAGGTGTTCCGGTCACCGTCGATGGCGTTGCCCAGGTGAAAGTCCGGGGCGACGATGTCTCGATCTACACGGCGGCCGAACAGTTTCTGAGCAAGACTGAGAGCGAGATCCAGCAGGTGGCACTACAGACTTTGGAGGGCCATCTACGCGCCATCCTCGGTACGATGTCAGTCGAGGAGATCTACAAAGACCGGGATGCCTTCGCCCAGCAGGTGCAGGAAGTGGCCGCCGGCGACCTGGCGAACATGGGTCTCGGGATTATCTCGTTCACCATCCGCGACATCCGGGATGATGAAGGCTACCTGGATGCCCTGGGCAAGGCCCGGACGGCCGAAGTCAAGCGTGACGCCGCAATCGGTGAGGCACTGGCGGCCCGGGATGCCAAGATTCGCTCGGCGGAGGCAGAGCAGGAGGGTGAGGAAGCACGATTCCTGGCACAAACCAAGATCGCCGAAGCCGAAAAGAACTTCCAGGTTCAAAAGGCCAAGTACGACGCGGAGGTCAATCGCCAGACAGCCGAGGCTGAGCTGGCTTACGCGCTCCAGCAGGCCATAACCAACCAGAAGGTCAAGGCTGAAGAAGTTCAGATCGAAGTGATCGACAAGCAGAAGCAGATCGAAGTTCAGCAGCAGGAAGCACTGCGCAAGGAGAAGGAGCTGGAGGCCACGATCCGCAGGCCGGCCGAGGCCGAGCAGTACCGTATTGAGACGCTAGCCAAGGCCAAGCGCTTCCAGACCGAGACCGAGGCTGAAGGTCAGGCGGCAGCGTTGCGGCGGGTCGGCGAGGGTGAAGCCGATGCCAACCGGGCACGGGGTATTGCACAGGCTGAGGTCGCCAAGGCACAAGGTCTGGCACAGGCCGAAGTGATCCGGCAGCAGGGTTTGGCTGAGGCCGAGGCCAAGGCGAAGAAGGCAGAAGCCTGGGCAATGTACAATCAGGCGGCCATCATCGAGCAGTTGCTCGCCGGCCTGCCGGAGTTGGCCGGCGCAATCGCTCAGCCGCTCAGCAAGACCGATCGCATCGTCGTCATCGGCGGTGACAGTGCCGGAGGTGCCGGCAGTTCCCGAGTGACCCGCGACGTCACCGAAATCATCGCGCAGGTGCCGGCGGCGGTGGAGGCGCTCACCGGCATCGACATCATCCGCACGATTCAGGACCTGCCGGCCCTCAAGCGGGCAGCCGGCGATGGTGGAGCATCCAGGGAAAGCCCGGTAAAGGTTGAGATCGAGCCTGAGGAATAGGATCAGTCGATCCGGGCGCCGTAAAACGCGAAACGTGATGCGAGTGCGAGATGGCGACATCACGTTTCACGTTTTACGTTTTACGCCGGCTGTGAGTGATCACCGCCCCGCGAGGTATGAGAGGGCGTAGGCAGACGCCATGCTGATGGCAACCAACGCACTTAACACGTAGAAAGCAATCTGCTTCCAGTCACGCTGTTTCCTTTGCCCACGCTTCTGGCGCCGGCGACGTGGAAGCGTCACACTTGACCTCCTTTCGGACAAGGCCTCAGATGACCTGCATTCACACCTGTTCCCAATCCAAATTATATCACAGCTCTCGGCTGCTGACAAGATGCCACCGCGAGATGCTCCATGTCCCGGTGTTTGACTGTGCTGAAACTTTCGCCTATACTGATTGAGGTCGTTGAACCCTACGAAACAATTGCCAAACCCCAGCAATAGAGAGTCCAAGGAGAGGAGGGATGCGTGCCAACGAAGTCGTAGTACGTCTGACATTGCCGGGCTGGCTCCCCGCGTTGTGTCTCAAGATTGCACCGACCTGAGCGAACAGAGAGGAGAAAAGGGTATGCGCAAGCACATTGCGTTCCTCCTGCTGCTGACATTGGCAGTTCTGGCTTTGCTAGTGGCCGGGTGTGGCAGGGCGGCTGCTCCCACCCCCACCTCACCTCCTCCGCCCACAGCAACCATAGCTCCCCCGCCCCCTACACCGGAGCCCGCTGCTGCGATCCCTGACCTGGGCGGGCGTGAGGTGCGGATCGCGGTGGAGAATGCCTACCCGCCCTTCAACGTCATCGACAAGGACTCTGGTGAAGGCGTTGGCTGGGACTACGACGCCTGGCGTGAAATCTGTAGCCGTCTCAACTGCAGCCCGGTCTTCGTCGAAACTGCCTGGGAGGGCATCTTCGAAGCCGCTGCCGCCGGTGAGTTCGACGTCGCTGCTGACGGCATCACCATCACCGACGAGCGCAAGAAGGTCGTGGCCTTCTCCGACCCCTACATGGAGTACGGCCAGGTCATCCTGGTCCGCGCCGACGAAGCCGACATCCAGGACAAGGACTCCCTGGTCGCCCTCACCGACAAGGTCATCGGAGTCCAACTGGGCACCACCAATGAGGCCACCGCCATCAAGCTCGTGGGCGAGGGGCGCATCCAGTCCTTCGACACCTTCGACCTGCCCGTCAGCGCCCTCATGTCGGGCGATGTGGACGCGGTCATCATCGACGAGGTGGCGGCCGTCGGCTTCATGAACGAGAACCTGGGCAAGCTGAAGATCGCCGGTCCGCGTGTGACCGCCGGCGAGTTCCTGGGGTTCGTCTTCCAACAGGGCTCCGACCTCATCGAGCCGACGAACATGGTGCTGGAGGCCATGCAGGCCGACGGCACTCTGGACCAGCTCTTCGACAGGTGGTTCCGACCCAA
>JBHIAO010000170.1:0-11152 GCA_046758565.1 Anaerolineae bacterium | reverse complement strand
AACCGAACAAGAGTTTCCAGCGGCAAGAGCGTTCATACGTCCGGGATTCGACGAGGTTGAGTTGCTTCATAACCCCTACACAACCGGAGCGGAGGCGAGAGCCGCGATTCGCGCCGGCCAGTGGACCGGACCAACCGCCGGCCTGGCCCCAGGCTACACCCAGGCCAACCTGGCCATCCTGCCTCAGGCTGACGCCTTCGACTTCCTGCGTTTCTGCGTCCGCAATCCCAAGCCCTGTCCGGTCCTGGACGTCACCGATCCTGGCTCGCCCCACCCGGCCCCGGCCTGGGCCACGGACGCCGATCTGCGCACCGACGTGCCGCGCTATCGGGTGTACGAGCGAGGTGAGTTGACCGACGAGCCCACGGATCTTCTCGGGTGGTGGCAGGATGACCTGGTGGCGTTCCTGCTGGGGTGCAGCTTCACCTTTGAGCGCGCGCTGATCGCCGCCGGCGTGCCGGTGCGTCACCTGGAATGCAGTGTCCTGAGCCTGTCGAAGGGTGGCTGCAACGTGCCCATGTATCGCACCACCAGGCAATGCCGGCCGGCCGGCAGATTCCACGGCCCGCTCGTCGTCACCATGCGACCCATCCCGGGCGACCTGGTGGCTCGGGCGGTGCAAGTCACATCACGCTACCCTTCGGTCCACGGTGCGCCGGTTCACATCGGCGCCCCGGCGGCACTGGGCATCGAGGACCTGGCGCAGCCCGACTACGGCGATCCGGTGCCGGTGGAGGCTGGCGAGGTGCCAGTCTTCTGGGCCTGCGGGGTCACACCTCAGGCCGTCGCCCTGGAAAGCCGGGTACCGCTGATGATTACCCACGCGCCGGGGCACATGTTTGTCACCGATAGGCTAGACGAGCTACTGGCAATCGCGTGAAACGTGAAGCGTGAAACGTGAAGACCGGTAGTGCGAGCTGAATTTCACCTTGCAGACGGACGCGGGAGCAGTTGACCTCCTGGGCGAGGTCACAGGACTGGGTTCGTACGAACAGGTGCTGGCTGCATCCGAAGAGATGGAATTGTACGGCATGTCTGTCCACGTACTGACCCTCGAGGGTCTGATTGCGGCAAAGCAAGCCGCCGGCCGGCCAAGAGACCTGGAACACCTGTTGGAACTGGAAGCGTTGCTTGAACTACGTCGCCGTCCACCGGAAGACCTTTAGGGTCTCCGAAACTCTAAAGGTCTCGCACGCAACGACACAAGAGACGCCACCATGAGAATTGGCATCGACATCGGCGGAACCTTCACAGACTTCGTAGCCTTCGATGAAGAGACGGGGGCTTTCGAGACCTACAAGACGCTGTCTACGCCTCAGGACCCGGCCCAGGCGGTGCTGGATGGCCTGGGGACGGTTCGGGATGGTGCACGTCCGCACATTGTCCACGGCTCGACGGTGGCGACGAACGCACTGCTGGAGCGCAAAGGCGCTTGCGCGGGGCTGATCACCACGCGGGGGTTCCGCGACGTCCTGGCCATCGGCCGGCAGATCCGCACCGACATCTACGACTTCTTCGCCGACCGCCCCGCGCCCCTCGTTCCGGCCGAGCGCCGGCTGGAAGTCACCGAACGAGTGGATCACCAGGGCAACGTGCTCATTCCCCTGGACCCGGCCGAGCTACCCGAGATCGTCGATAAACTGAAGGCCCTGAATGTCGAATCGGTGGCTGTGTCTCTGCTCTTCTCCTTCCTGCACCCGGAGCATGAGCAAATGATCGCGGCGCAGTTGCGGGAGGCCGGCTTCCTCGTCTCGCCCTCCAGCGAAATCCTGCCCGAGTTTCGCGAGTACGAACGCACCAGCACCACCGTCATCAACGCCTACGTGTCGCCCATCATGGACCGCTACCTGGGCCGGCTGGAAGCTGAGCTCGACGCTGAAGACTTCCGCATCATGCAGTCCAACGGCGGCAGTATCCACGCCGATCAGGCCCGGGCGCAAGCTGTGCGGTCGATCCTGTCCGGGCCGGCCGGCGGCGTCGTCGGCGCGCAGCACGTGGCAGCCGAGGCCGGCTTCGACCGCGTGATCTCCTTCGATATGGGCGGCACATCCACCGACGCCTCGCTGTGCGATGGCGACATCCGTGTGACGGCCGAAGGCGAGATCGGCGGGCTGCCCATCCGCGTCCCGGCCATCGATATTCACACCGTCGGGTCCGGCGGCGGCTCCATCGCCTTCGTCGATGCCGGCGGTGCCCTGCGCGTCGGCCCGCAGAGTGCCGGCGCCGATCCGGGCCCGGTGTGCTACGGCCTGGGAGGCACACAGCCCACCGTCACCGATGCCAACCTGGTCCTGGGCCGGCTGGCGGCCGACTACTTCCTGGGCGGCCGCATGGCCCTGGCCACCGACGAGGCCTTCAAGGTACTGGCTGACCTGGCCCAGGAGGCCGGCCTGGCCCCGCAGCAGGGTCTGGACGCAGCTCAAACGGCCGCGCTGGGCGTGATCCAGGTGGTAAACGCCCATATGGAGCGCGCGCTGCGGGTCATCTCCGTCGAGCGGGGTCACGACCCTGCCGACTTCGCCCTGGTCTCCTTCGGCGGGGCCGGCGGGCTCCACGCCTGCGACCTGGCGCGGGGGCTGGGCATCCCGCGAGTCCTGGTCCCACCCGGCGCATCGACGCTTTCGGCCTTTGGCATGCTGACCGCTGATGTCATCAAGGACTACGTGCAAACGGTGATGCTCCCCGGCGACACCTCATATGCCGAGCTCGAGAGGCGGCTCGCACCCCTGGCCGAACGCGGACGCCGGGAGATCCTGGCCGAGGGAATCCCGGCCGGGCAGATCACGCTGCACCGCGAGCTAGACATGCGCTACGTGGGCCAGTCGTATGAATTGACAATCCCGCTCAGCCGGAATATCGACGACGCTTTTCACGCCGCACACTACCGTACCTACGGCCACAGCGAGCCATCGGCGCCGGTGGAGATCGTCAACCTGCGGCTCCGCGCCGTGGGTGCTGTATCCCGGCCGGCGCTCCTCCACGAACCATCCAGCCCCGCCGACCCCGCTGTGGCCTACCTGGGCCATCGCCCCGTGGTTCTCGCCCATGGCATCGCCGACGTCCCGTTCTACCGCGGCGAGCGCCTGTGCCCGGGCCACGTAATCGTGGGGCCGGCGGTGATCGTGCAAAAAGACACGACGGTATTTCTGGCCGCCGGCGACCACGCCAAGGTCGATGGTGGATACAACCTGATCATCGACGTGAAACGTGATACGTTTATTTGACTCCCATTCAGTGGCATGGTATATTCCAGACTCCCGGCCGATATGGGGAATAGGCAAGTTGTTTTTTGCAGGTTTCCACGAGCTACATGACGATACACGAAAGGAGGAACGTACATGAACCGAAGATGGATTGTCCTTATGAGCTTTTCGCTGGCGCTGGCTATGGTGTTGACGGCATGTATTGCGCCCCTGCCTGCAGAGGAAACGTTTGCCACCGCCACGGCCGCTGAGGAAGGTAAAGTGGCGGAGAGTGAAATGCCAGGTCTTTGGGGTGTTTACCTGGGTGTGTTCAGGGATGCAAAGTACATCGATCTCACCCATGCCTTTGAACCTGTACAGTCAGTATGGCCTGGATTCGGCAACGCGAAATTCAAACCTGCGACAGCAGGCCAACCGATTGAAGGATATGTAGACGTGGGTCAGGAATTTACGTACGCAGAGCATGGCTTTGTGGCCACTGCGTATGAACTGCCGACCGATCAATATGGTACGCAGCTCGATCCCCCAGCTCACTGGGATGAGTTCGGTGCGACCATCAGCGATATCCCGGCCACGTATGCGATCCGCCCGCTGGTGGTGATCGACATTCACGACAAGGCTGCCGAGGATGAAGGCTATCACCTCCAGGTCGAAGATATCTTGGAATGGGAGGCCGAACACGGCCGCATTCCGGAAGGCTCTGTGGTGATGGTTCGGTCGGACTGGTACAAGGGGTGGTCGGACATCGAGCGATTCAACCAAAAGCCCTTCCCGGGCGTCAGCCTGGATGCCCTCAAGTTCCTTCACCTTGAGCGCAACATCCTCTTCCATGGCCATGAACCGCTGGATACCGACACCACACCGACACTCGAGGGCGAGTACTGGTTGATGCACAACCATTTTGCGCAAGCCGAAGGTGTCATGAACCTTGACAAAGTGCCTGAAGCAGGCGCACTCATCATCATCGGATTTGCGAAACCCAAGGGCGGTACAGGGGGCTATGCCCGTTACATCGCCGTGGCCCCGAAAGACTGGCCGCACGGTGTCTCCATAACGGAGGTTCCTGGGGCGCCCCTTCCCAAACAACTACATCCGCTGCAACGCGATGAACACGGCGTAATGCGCCCGACGCCCTAGTGATCTTTGCAAGAGCGTCAAAGTAACCAGGTCTGATATCCTAACAAGCGCGCTTCACCTGACCGTGCACCGCTTGGTGGTGCACGGTCAGGTGAGCTTACTCGCCTGTTTACTGATTCGTGTGGCATATTGCTTACATCGGACGTTCACGAAAAGAAGCTGGCTCGCCATGACAGGGAGCCGCCCCTCAAGTCTTAGTCCAGCTCTTTACACAATACGCAGTACGCAATACGCAATAATCCCATGTACGATCCTATCCGACTCGAAGTCTTCAAGCACCTCTTCTCCTCTGTCGCCGAGGAGATGGGCATGGTGTTGCGCCGCACTGGCTACTCGCCCAACATCAAGGAGCGGCGGGACTTCTCATGCGCGCTGTTCGATGCCGAGGGGCGCATGATTGCCCAGGCAGCCCACATCCCGGCGCACCTGGGCGCCATGCCAATATCGGTGCGCGAAGTCGTCGAGACACTGAATTTCGCGCCCGGCGACGTGGTTATTCTGAACGATCCATTCCACGGCGGGTCGCATCTGCCGGACATCACGCTGATCACCCCCATTTTCATCGGCCACGGGTCTGAGCAACAACTGTTCGGCTTCGCTGCCAACCGCGCCCATCACTCGGACGTCGGGGGTATGGCGCCGGGATCGATGCCGCTGTCCCAGGAGCTGTATCAAGAGGGGGTCATCATCCCGCCCCTGAAGCTGATCGAGGCCGGCCGGCTCAACCAGGGGTTGATGGGCCTGCTTCTCGCCAACGTCCGCACCCCTGAAGAGCGGGCCGGCGATCTGCGCGCGCAGATGGCCGCCAATCGCAAGGGTGCCGAGCGTATGCAGGAATTGGTGACCAAATACGGCCAGAACGAGGTCGAGCACTACATGGCTGGCCTGCTGAGCTACGCCGAGCGCATGACCCGCCGGCTCATCGACGATTTGCCCGACGGCACCTTCACCTTTCGCGACCGCATGGACGACGATGGCGTGGACCCCGAGCCGGCCGAGATCGCCGTCGCCATCACCATCAACGGCGACGAGGCCACGGTCGATTTCAGCGGCACCTCGCCGCAGCGCAAGGGCAGCATCAACGCGGTGTACGCCATCACCCTCTCGGCCACGTACTACGTGTTTCGGGCGCTCATCGGCCTGGACATCCCGTCCAACAGCGGCTGCCTGGCGCCGATCAAAGTCATCGCCCCCGAAGGGACACTGGTCAATGCCCGATCGCCGGCCGCCGTCGCCGGCGGCAATGTTGAGACCTCACAGCGCATCACCGACGTGCTGCTGGGTGCCCTGGCCCAGGCCTGCCCCGACCGCGTGCCGGCGGCCAGCCAGGGGACGATGAACAACCTCACAGCCGGCGGATGGGACCCTGAGCGACAGCGGCCCTACGCCTACTACGAGACCATCGGTGGCGGCATGGGCGCCCGCCCCGGCAAAGCCGGCGCAGATGCCATCCACACCCACATGACCAACACCATGAACACGCCGGTCGAGGCGCTGGAGTACACCTATCCATTTCGGGTGCGACGCTACGAGATCCGACGTGGGTCGGGTGGGGCCGGCCGATACCGGGGCGGCGATGGCATTCGTCGCGACATCGAACTGTTGCACGACGCCCAGGTCACCATCCTGTCCGAGCGACGAAAGTTCCCTCCCTACGGCCTGGCAGGCGGCGAAGCCGGCAAGCCAGGCCGTAACCTGCTGATCAGTGACGGCGAAGAGCGCGAGCTGCCAGGGAAGATCAGCCTGCCGGTGCACGCCGGCGACGTGGTGAGCATCCGCACCCCTGGCGGTGGTGGACACGGTCCAAAGGAACCAGACGAGCCAGCGGAGCCACAAGAGCTAGACGGGGTTGACCGTAAGCTCCCTGGCTCCTCGACGTGACAGCAACCCCTGCTACGGCTCCACTTGCACCTGGTCAGGGGATCCGTCTGAGGGTGTCACTCTTCATGCCATCCTGTGCCGTGAGCTGCGGATCTTCCACGCCGCCCAGGCGCGGAGATAACGCCATAAGAAGACTGCCATGAGGTATGCGAGTTTCCCGAAGAGCCTGCGGCCTCCTGGACGGTTGGAGAGGAAGCCCGCCGTCTTCCGGCTCATGGCCAACTTCAGGATTTCCTCAAAATCCTGTTTCTCAAGAACACTGATATAGCGCCATACTATGGGCGGAAGCGTCTCCCCGGCGATGATTACCTGTTCTCCCTCCGGAGGGGTCTTGCCTCGGAGCAGGGGAGACGGAACGACAGACGCGAGGAGTTGTCCGCCGTTTTCGATCGTGATCTGAACCCTCTCTCTGCCCCAATCTATGTTAAGGGCGGAGCGGTGCCCCAGCCCTTTAGACCAGTACCTCACCGTAGCACCATCTTATCGCTCGCCCCTTTTGACCAGTTTTCTCAGCTCCGCCGACAGATAGGCGAGCCCGAATCGTGGGGCCCGCCCCACGATGATGCCCAGGAACTCGAGGCCCCCCTCCCGCATCAGGTATTCCACCACCCGACGATCCGTCAGCACGCGCATGAAATCCAGCAGATCCTCCTCCCCCATGGCTAAGGTATAGTCCCAACGAATCTTCGGGGCGACGACCCGCCCTTTCACCACCACTGTATCCCCTTCAAGCTGGACCTCCGCTTCCCCAAGCTCCATGGGCAAGATCAACCGCCCCAGCCCCTTAGACCAAAGCCACATGCCATCCGTCCTCCCTCTACCGGACAGTTCTTAAACACAAAAACACGAATAGACAAACGCCACGAATTCCTCTGAAAACGTCGAGAAAAACATTCGTGAAATTCGTAAATTCGTGTTATTCGTGATGGAAACCCTGTCACTCGACTAAAAGTGTCCGGTAGTGAATCCGTCCTCTGACAAGCTAGTCCACAGGCAAATACTCCTTCTCCACAGCGCTCTGGATGTATTCGGGCCGTGACCACCACACCTCGACCCCGAGGTCTTCGGCTACCACCTTGGCCGCATTGTAGCCCGGGCCTAGTATAACCATGCCACCGGGATAGACCGAAGCTCCTGCCACATAGAGTCCGCTTATCGGCGTTCTGTAACTCGAGCAATCTTCGTTCGGCCGGAGGTAGCCCATTTGGGTGGAGGTGTAGGCACCATGCTTGATGGAACCCTTTCGCATGGTGGCCAACCTCCTCTCAACATCCAGCGGGCTATAGACGAAATTGAACAGGACCTTTGCCTGCGCCAAATTTGGCGCATATTCCTTCCATTTCTCAAAGCATCGGTCGGCGTACTCCTGCTTTATCGTGTCCCACTCCTGGCCATCCACCTCGCTGGGGCTCAAGCTCTGCCAGCGCAGCGTGTGCAGCGGGCCGTAGGGACCTTTCGAGGCCTGTAAGGGGTCATGGATGGTGGTGCACGTGACATCTCCCGATGGCTCGGGAAGCTGGCCTGCTTCTATTTGCGCGATGCGCCCCATCACATCGTCTGGAGATTCGACGCCGATAACGTTGATGAGGGTTGAATTCACGTCCGGGTTGAACTCGGCGGCCTTGTACTGCGGGGGGTCCCCTTTGATGCCCAGGTGGGATGAGAACAGGCTCCACTCCTCCCACTCCCACTCCTCCGCCACCGCTGCCAAGTCGACTGGGAGATACTCTTCACCGATCAGGTTCAGGAACGTTTGCTCCGGATTAAGGGTGCTGATAATGGCCTGGCCCCGGAATTCGCGTCCATCCGTCAGCACCACACCGGTGGCCGCACCGTTTTCCATCGCAATCTTCCCAACCTCCGCCGTGTCCAGGTACTCGCCGCCGTTGTGGACAACTGCCGAGTAGAGGGCGGAGGCCAACGTGTGGGATCCACCTCGCACCAGGGCCGCATTCATCATGCGATACACATACAGCGGAACCAGGTAACCAACCCCCCCGACATCGGGATGTATGCCCCACATGGTGGCGAGGTGCAGCATCGCGCCTTTCACGCGAGGATCTTGGAATCCGTAGGAATCGACGATCTCCCTGGGGGTCATCTCCGACACTTCCGCGAGTCTCCTGCCAAGGTCAGTTCTGTTGAGGAGTTCCATCTGGTCGCCAATGGGCAGCGGAGGCACAAAAGTAGCCGGTATTAGAAGCTCGTCGCTCATCTCCTTGAATTCCGCATACATCCTCTCGAAAGCAGCCCCATCCTCGCTGGCAAACTGCCTGATCGCCTCGGCCGACCTGGCTGGATCGCTGTAGAGCACGAGCGCTTTCCCATCGTTATAGAGAAAGCCAACCTGCGCCTCAGGCCGTATGTACGATACCCCCCCCTCCTCCAGCTCCAGGTCTCGGTGAGGGGGCATCCACTCTGCCAGCAGCATATAAGTAGCGTGGGCGTTAAATCTGAAGGCGGTCCCGTAGTCTTCAGTATATAGCCCACCCCCAGCTTCGTGTTTTTTCTCCAGTAGCAGGGTCTTCGCGCCAGCCTTTGCCAGGTACGCAGCACAGGTGAGGCCGTTTGGCCCCGCACCGATTACTATAACGTCGTATTGTTCAGCCATTTCCAACCTCCTATGCAACAATCAAGCTCGGCAAATTCCGCAGCAGCCAGTCCACCGGCCGATGGACCCACCACGACTGGTCTCTTACGCCCAGATCCTCTGCCACCAGGCAGGCGCAGTTGTACCCGGTCGCCATGAGACTGAGCGCCAGGGGCCAAACGCCGGCCGCCATATAGAGTTTCTTTATGGGCATCCTGTAGGGCATTCTGTCCAGGATCCACTGATCCTCTGAGAAATCACCACCCAAAACCTGGCCCGAAACGCCTGAGGGGTTGTACCTCCATAGGTCTAGAGGCGTGTACAACAGGTGTTGAAGCATCTTGTCTCTGAAGCCGGGAGCCAGGGCCTCCATCACCTCGCTTCTTTTCTCCATAATTTCGTCCCTCAGGTCATCCCATCTCGACGGCCCACCCTCGGACCTGATCTCGAACGGGACTGCCTCCTCGTTTCTCACGACTACAAACCCCTCGGGGGATCTACCCATCGGATCGATGCTCCCGAAGTCCACCAGTTCACCGGTCAAACCGAGAGCCCCTCTAAAGTCACCGTTCTGCATGGCCACGACCCAGTCCTTGCATTCTTGCCATGAGTCCCAAGCACGGTAAAACATAAAAGCCTTCTCTATGTCGGGGTTCCAGGCCTCCGATTTCCATGTGGGTCTGTCCTTCATGACCCAGTTCGATACCACCGAGCCCCGGTAATCGGTCTTCCAGTACTTCATCTTAGTGGCGAGCTCAGCATCTATCGACCGCATCACATCCTCACCAAGCAGCTCCAAGGTGACTATAGCGCCGACATCGCTGATGAGCGCTTTATCGGCGTATATGGTCTGGCCCGGATAGACAGCCTCTTCGGAAAGGTGTACCCCAACCGCCTCTCCATCGCGAATGATGATTCTGTCTACCGGACAGTTACGGAGGATCGCTCCCCCATGCTCCACGAAGCACGACGAAAGGGCATGCGCAAGCGTATGCATCCCGCCCACCGTAGAGCCAATCGGCAGGAGGGCAAGAAACCCGCAGATCACAGTAAACGCCCCTTGCCCCTTCGCCAGGGCACTGCCCACCACGTTAAGTGCTGCGCCCATGAACATGGTGCGCCTTACGTGGTCGCTCTCGAAGAGCTCCTCCACCAGTTGGATCGCCGTCATCTTGCTGAATGCCTCAGGATCGATACCAACATAGCGCCCCAACCCCATCGCACACTCCATAACCTCGGCTGGATGAGTTTCGGGCGCTTTATAGAACAGAGTTTCGACGAGCTCTGTCACGTCTTGCATCAGCCCTGTTTGAAGTTTTTCGACTACCTTGGCATCCTTCTCAGAGAACCTCTTGAAGGCTTTCGCCGTCATGCTTGGGTCGTGATAGACAAGCAGGTTCTTGCCATCTTTGTGAGTGGTGCCGTATGCGGTCGGCGAGAAAACGAGGCGATACCCGTACTTTTCCAACTCCAGGTCTTCCATCACGGGGGAAGGTCCCGACCAGTTGATCGAAGCATGCGGACTCATAAGCACACCGGGCCAGGGTTCGGTTGTCGGAGCAAAGGTCGCTAACTCGTGTCTTCTTTCAACAATCGCAACTTTCAGCCCGGCCTTCTGAAGGTATGCCGCTGCTGAGAGGCCGCCGGACAGCCCACCACCGACCACCACTACATCGAATCTCATATCACCCTCCTTAGTACGGAATAACCACGTCGAAGAAAATGATATTGACGTGTCTTATTGGAAATGGCTATGATCTTCGTTTGGGCCACTCAGTTTGGATTGCCAAACCCAAGCTATAACCGCTGGATTTGGCAATCTAGCGGTAGCAGACTGAGGCCAATGGCCGAAACGAAAATCGGGGTTCCGTAAATTATAGCATTACCAGGGGATCTTGTCAACTCGACCTCGCCTCTTCCCGTTATCTGCAGACGGATGTAGAGCCTGATGGGGACTAGAGCGTGCCCCCGGACATCACGTTGATCACCCCCATCTTCGTCGGCGATCAAGCTATGCCACAACTCTTCGGTCTCGCCGCCAACCGCGCTCATCGCTCAGATGTCGGCGGCATGGCGCCGGGCTCGATGCCACTATCCCAGGAGCTGTACCAGGCGGGCGTCATCATCCCGTCCCTGAAGCTGGTCGAGGCCGGCCGGCTCAACCAGGCGATGATAGACTTGCTTCTCGCCAACGTCCGCACCCCGGAAGAGCGGGCCGGTGACCTGCGGGCACAGATGGCGGCCAACCACAAAGGCGCTGAGCGCACTCAGGAACTGGTGACCAAGTACGGCCAGAACGAGGTCGAGCACTACATGGCTGGCCTGCTGAGCTACGCCGAGC
>JBHIAO010000169.1:0-11197 GCA_046758565.1 Anaerolineae bacterium | reverse complement strand
TGCGTGGCTGCCGCCCGCGTGTCCCTGCGCCGGGAAGCTCTCAGTCTGGCCGACATGACTGAGGAGCAGATCACCAAAGACAAAGGGCTGCTCAACCGCCTCATCCGCGACAAACACACCTCCCCCTTCGAGCACGCCGTCTTTCAGTTCCGCATTCGTGCCCCGATCTTCGTTGTGAGACAGTGGATGAGGCATCGATTTGCATGTCTCAGTGGCGATACCGAGTTGTATTTCGATTTGCCGAGCGCCGTGGCACGTGGTCAGTATCGCAAACATGTCATCCGCCTGGAGGACTTCCATCGGCGTTGGCATGAGGGATCGCGACATGCGACGCAGAAGAAGAAGCCTCTGTATCTGGAGAATGTAAATCCCGACAAGTTGTACAGCTACGCGCAGACGCAGTTTGAGGTCACTGTCCCAATGCGAGATAAACTGTCCCAAATGCATCTGCGCATGTGCGATGAAGAAACGGGAAAGATTCGCCATACTCAGGTGGCTAATGTCTGGCAGACAGGTGTGAAACCGGTATTTCGCGTCACACTGGAAAACGGCTACAGCATCAATATGACAAAGGATCACCGGAGTCTTACCGAGGCAGGGTGGATGACTTTAGGAGAGGCCACAGGATTACGGCTTACCCGGAGAGGCAACGCAGCATGGCGTGATAATACGCCAGCTTTTGCCGTCAATGGCGAGCGGCGGGTTCTACAACAATACACCTTGTCTGAGGAGGGCCTGGCAAGCATAAGAGCCGCCCGCAGTGGTGAGAAGAATCAGCATGCAGCACCTCGCCATCGGGACAAGCCGTCTCCTTCGCCACGACGACTAGTGCGGATGTACTCGCAAATCAAGCGAATCGAATATGTCGGCAAGGAGATGACGTACGACATCGAGGTTGTCGGACCGTACCATAACTTTGTCGCCAACGGCTTCATCGTGCACAACAGCTACAACGAAGAAAGTGGGCGCTACGTCAAGTTGATCGATGAGTTCTACCTGCCCGAGCATGTGCGAATCCGCGCCGGCAAGGCCATGGACTATCGCTATGAACCCATCGACGACGAGCGCAATACCTACTTCCGAAACCGGATCAATGATCTCTACGAGGAAGCCCGCGCTCTGTACGAGGAGATGCTCGAGGCCGGCATCGCCCGCGAACACGCCCGCATGGTTCTACCCGTGGCCCAGTACACCACGTTTTTCTGGACTGTGAACACCCTATCCTTGATGAATTTCCTCAACTTGCGCAACAGCGAACACGCGCAGTACGAAATCCGGCAATACGCCAGCGTGATCGAGGACATTTTCGCACAAAAGATGCCGTGGACCCAGGCTGCCTTCCGCGAGCATTGGGGGCCGAGTGCTATCAACTGAGCAAAACTGCCATCTGGGGCCTGGATCCTTCGGCTTCGCTCAGGACAGGTTTGGCAATCCAGGCCGAGCGAGGTGAATTCCTTGAGGCAGGCAATTCTTTACAAACAGAGCAAGTTTTCCTCACGGATGGAAAAAAACACGGATAAAAACAGAGAAAGTCAGGTTCTATCCGTGTTTCTTTCTATCCGTGGGAAGCAGTTGATCGCTTGTCGGTTTGAGGCGAAGCTTCGCTGCAATGTTACCGAAGTGGTATAGTTCCCTCAAATGAAAATGTTACCGGAGGGAGCCATGTCCACACAAGAACAGATGACCAAGGTCAAGGTTCTGCAACTGGTAAGAGGAAGTCGTTGACATCAGCCAGGCTGAGGGGCGGGCCGGAACCCGCGCAGCGTTCGCCCCAATGGACGGCTACCTGCATGACGTCCACAACGTCCGCTTTACCATCGCCATTGCGATCGGCGTAACCAGGTGGGGGGCTTCGGTTCCAGGCATTGGCCACGAACTGAATGTCGGTTGCATCTACCTGGCCATCCCCGTTCACGTCTTCGGTGGGCGGGCAGTGTGCGTACTCATATGCGCCGATGTCCGGTGCGGCATCACGCACGCGACCATCATGATCGATGACGGGTGCGCTGTCGGGCGTGCCGGCGTCAATGGCCGGACTGCCTGAGGTGAGCGTCATTCCATAGGCGTTTCCAGAAAACGGTCCAGACAGTTGCGGATCTGCCTGTATGTCGTGGGAACCTGGCACATACAGGCTGTTCTTTACGTTGTGGCGTATGCTGTAGTCCGAATCAAAGCTAAGACCGGGGCAGTTCTCGTAGTAAAAGAGAAAGGTGAGGTCCTGGGGATCAAAGAAGTCCACGTCGCCCAAGAAGATGTTGTTCCGTCCCATCAGCGTTTCTGAGCCGTTGCACTGATAACCTTCGCGGGGGCCTGCGCCGACGAGACCGTCTCCCTGGCCGTAGAGCGTGGAGTTCACGATGGACACCTGCTCACCCCCCGCGTAGACCACTTCCAGCGTATTTCCCAGAGCGCGACATGGATCGACATCGTAGGTGAAAGATTGCCCCTCGAAAAAGGCGCAGTTCCCCACCAACACGCTGTTGGTGATGGTGGTCTGGCCGGTGACCTTGATCTGGTTGCCGGCGTTCCCCTCGGCACGGACCCGGTCAATGGTAATGCTGCCGCCCAGCGTATGATACAGCAGGTCGAGACCGTCGGAGGTGTTGTGGAGGATGCGGCTGTCCTGGATGATCCAGTTGCCCCCGGTGGCGCCCGTGCCGACGCCGTCGCCATATCCACCAGCCGTCTGGGCCCAACAGCCAGTCGGCTGGCCACCTGGATAGGTCTCGCCGCAGCCGTTCCACTCCACTGTCCAGCGCCGGAAAGTCATGGTCCCGGCGTTCGAGTCGCCACCGTCGATGTCGCCATCCCAACCGACCCAGCCGTTGCCGGCGATGCGTACGTCTTCTACCGTCCAGTCGGTGAGCCGGCCGGCGTGGACCCCGCCGGCAGCCAGGCCGTGGATGTTGAGGTCTTTGAGATGCACGTTGGCCGAGTCCTCAGCGTACAGTCCAACGGCGGCCCAGGGTCCGAAGGGGTAGGCATCGCGCTTGCAGGCCAGGCCCCCGGTGTGGAATTCGACACAACTGGAGTGATCGGTGATCTCTAGCCAGGCAATCTCGACGTTGCTGGAATCAGTGAGGTTGAGAATCAAGTACGCTCTTTCCGTGCCCCATAGTTCGGGCGGAGCCGGTGTTCCGGTGTCCCAGCCGGCCCCAAGGATGCGGGTAGGGTGGGCCGAATCGGGGCCGCTGGGAATGGGCGGCATGTAGCAGCCCCAGGGATAAGCGGAGTCGCAGTTGTCGTCCCCGGGGGCGCCATAGCCCATCCTGTAGCTGCCGCTGCCGATGATCAGGGTGTCGCCGCCGGCAATGCGCGGCGTGCCGTCGGGTGGGAGGGCGCGGAAGGGGTGATCCCATGCGCACGGCTGGGCCGTCCCGCTGCCGGGGTACGGCGCGTTCACCAGACCCGTGCATTGTTCAGCAGACCCCCCGTCCGGGCGCACGTACCAAAAGGTGCCGGCGGCTGGCGCCGCCACGAGCGCACTGGCTTGGCTGCCCATCAGGAGAAAGCCGAGAGAGGCCACCGCGATGTAACCAGCAAGGAGCCATTGCATGAAACCGGAACTCGAAGTGTAAAGGCAGGTTTCGCTTCGGAGACCAGAAACCGGGTTTTTCTCAGGCGGAGAACGCCAGATAGTCATGAAGCCTCCTGAAAGCGGAAGATGCTTTTCCCAGGCAAAAACCCGGTTTCTCCGGTTTCATCCATTGAAAAGCTTTCATCGTCCTCTCCCATCGCGCTTCTAAGAGCTTGTCTGAAAAGTAGGCAAATGTGGTGGGAACGCCGCCTTCAGGCGGTTTTTGACCGGTTAAAAGCCGGCGTTCCTTGACTTTTCAGACTAGCTCTAAGGCTCGGAGCGGGTCCGTGACCCGCGTCTTTGGCCTCACGATGCTCACTGTCAACCCAAGTCGGGGGTCACGGACCCCCTCCGAGCGGCAGGTAGCTGCCGGCGGCCGATGACATACTTGATGGGCGCATCGTGTTACGTCCCCAGTGTTCAACGATGACGTCCGTCAAGGCACTCGATTCAACGTCGGTGTGGTTGTTGGGGTCAGGGCCGTGACGGAAGTTGAAGTCATCCACCGCCGCCGTCCACGGTTCCCACGACGGATCCCACACCCACAGCGCGTGGTTCATCCCGCGTTGCTCAAACAGGTCCATCTGGTCGTCCATGAAGTCAGCCGCTCCGGGCTCCCAGCGCATCAAGCCAAACTCGTTCACCGCCACCGGAACGCCATGGGTCCCCTCAAACGCATCGACCGTTGAAAGCAGGTTGTCCAGCCAGGTCTGGTTGAACTGATCATCGACGCCGCCCCCGTCGGTGTCGAACACGCCCGGGTACGTGTTCGTGAGCGGCGGTTCCTGGTGGGTATAGACAAATGGCTCGTATTGATGCACCGTGTAGACCGTATGCGGATCGCCCGTGGGCTGGACGTAGGGCAGCCAATCGACCGCGCTGTAGCCATTCCCGCCAATGAGGATAGGCGTGGCGGTGTCCACCTGGCGGATGGCGGTTGTGATGCGTGGGTAAAGCTGGTTCCAGTCGTACAACGTGCCTCCGTACTGGTTGTAGAAAGCTTCCGGGTCCCAGATGTCCAGCAGATCGTTGATGGCGTCGCTGCCCACTTCGTTGGAATTCGGTTCCACCATCAGGTCGTAGCCGGCGACGATGGGGTTGTCCTGGTAACGCTCGGCCGTGTAGCGCCACATCGACACCCAGGCATCCTGCGCCGCCTGGTCTTGCCACATCGAGTCGTTGAGGTAGCTCGCATCAAACCAATCGCCGACCTCATCCCAGTAGAAGGTGAACTCACTGCGCCCTGGCCCAGTGCGGAAAGAGATCACAGCAAACATATCGGCCCGGGCGATCATGTCGAGCAGATTGTCCAGATTGTTCTGGATGTCCTGATCCAGAGCGTAGGGCGGGGTTTCGGTGAACAGGCCCGGATGGGAGATGTTGACGTAGTTAGCCCCCAGTTGTGCCAGCCGGTCGAAGTCCGACTGGGTGTATGGCGGCCCGATGGGACCAGGTCCCAGGAATTCTGTGCCATCCAGCTCGGGATAGACGCGACGCTGCCAGATGTTCGCGCCGCGCAGGCGGGTGCCTTCGGTCCACAGCGCCCACTTATCAGCCACAGTCGCGGCCGTCGGTGTGGGCGTGGCCGTCGGCGTCGATGTCGGTGTTGGAGAGGCCGTGGCCGTCGGTGTGGGCGTGGCCGTCGGGCTGGGCGGTGAACTCGCCCCCCGGATCACAACCGCGGCTGCCGTTTTCAGTGTGGGCAGGATCAGGCTCAGCCGGCCCCCGCTGACGCTGTACTCCAGGGTCCCGCCGGCTGCATCGGGTGCGTTCCACGTCACCGACGTCGGGTTGAAGCTGGCCGGCAGGCGCACCGTGATCCCCACGTCGGTGTAGGTCCGGCTGCTGTTGAAGTTAGCCAGCGGGATGATGACGAACGGACTGTCCGCATCCGTGCCAGTGCGCGCCTCGATCAGCACCCGCTTCTTGTGGTGGGCCGACAGGTCGGTGGTCAGGACGTCGCTGGTCACGGCGCTGAAGGGATAGGTGGTGACGCCGGCCAGGGCGTTAGTCGCCCGCGGCCGGCACCATTCGTCCATCGCCCCAGTGTTTCCTGTCACGGCCAGCTTCCCACCGCCCGCTGCGTAGTCGCGCAGCAGCGCCGCCTCGGCATCGCTCAGACAGGCCGCGTTGGGCAGCACCAGCCAGGTGTAGCGCGTCAATTCAGCCAACGACCATTGACCGGTGACGATGTCGAAGGGGGTTTGGGCCTTGAGCAAGTCCTGCGCTCGGTCCCGGTATTCTTTGATGTAGGTTGTGTCCGCGTAGTCGAACTTGTCGTTGCCAGCGTTCTCCCCGTCCACGAAGTCACGAGTGCGCGGGCTGTACCACACCGCCACGTCGGCCATCGAGGTGCTGTGGTAGGCCATCTCAGCATTGGTCGCCAGCCACGGGAACACGATGGGCCGGCTGCCGGTGCTGTCGTCCACCATCTCCGGTCCCTTGGCCTCGTAGAAGTTGGCGCCCTCTGCCAGGTGAACGCCGGCCTCGCGCAGGCTATCGTCCACCGCACCGGCGTAAGTCAGAATCCAGGCCGGCTTGCCCTTGTTGGACGCCGCGCCGAACTTCACCATCAGAGCGTAGTCGCGCCACTGCTGGAAGGTGGCGTTGGCCATGCCGGCGTTGTCCTGATCCACCGGCTCCAGCTCGTGAGCTGTGGCCACGTCGGGATTTGAGATGAACCCCAACGGATCCTGGGCATACTGGGTGACGAAATTGGAATCCATCCCCCAGTTCTCGGTGAAGAACACCAGGTCGGGGTCCACCGCCCGGGCAGCGGCGAACACGTCGTCGGTGAAATCGGTGATGGACTCGATGCGCCAGCGGACGAACTGTCGCCAGGCCAGGTTGTTCCAGTTACTGGCCGGCAGAGAGGTGTGGCCATAGGCGGCCTGGAACGCAGCCTGGCTGTAGGGGTCGTAGGAGGGCCACAGGTCGTCGAACTGGCCGATGGCGTTCAGCAGGTAGATCACGTCGATCCACAGCCCGTCGGCGCTGGAGCCGGCGATGTCCTCGATACGGTCGATGTAGAAGTCGCGGTAGGGAGATTCGGGGGAGAGCCAGGTGTCCACATCGTTCGGTCCCAGCCAGAAGGTGTCTTGAACGCCGCTGAACTGGACGCTACCTCCGTGGCGGTCGATCTGCAGCCACTGCGGGTGCTCAGCCGCTGGATCGCGTCCGGACTGAGTGCAGCCTTCGCAGATCAACTCCAGCCCGGTCAGGTACCACACGACTTTGAGACCCTTGGCATGGGCGCGGGGGAAGACCCGATCACGCATCAGAGCCAGCACCTGGTTGAACTCGGCGTCGTCGGTCCAGGCGGTGTAGCTCCAGCCGGTAGGTGCGTCGGCCACGAGCACGGTGACACCTTCGTCGGCGGCTTGCTGGAGCTTGGTGTCGATCTCGGTATCGGTCATGTCTAGCTCGAAGGCGGCGCCGGCCAGTCGTGCCTCGAAGGCCCAGTCTGGGAAGGGGGACTGGAGATTAGAGATTGGAGACTGGATGCGCCACAGGGAGGCCGACGCGTCGTCAGCGGTGTGGGATTCGAAGGCAATCCACTGCCCGTCGGGCGACCAGGAGGGTGCACCATCTGCAGTGGTGTCGGATTGGGTCACACGGACTGGCTGACCGCCAGCGGCAGGGATCGCAAAGATGTTAGGCATAGGTAGACCGCTGTGGTCGCTGGAATAGACGATGAAACGTCCGTCGGGCGACCAACTGGCATCGGTGTCGTCGGCTGTGGAATCGTCGGTCACGTTGCGCACATTGCTGCCGTCGGGGGTCATGGTGTAGATGTCCCACTGGCCGGCAGGCAGGGTGCGGCGCTGGAAAAGGATGCGGTCGCCGGCTGGGGACCAGTTGGGCTGGCGGTCGTCGTAGCACCCCCCTCTCACTCCCCCCTCCAGGGGGGAGCAGGTGCTGGTCAGTTGCGTGAGGTCTGTGCCGTCGGCGCGCACCTTCCAGATTTCGCTCACGCGGCCGTCCTCGCTTTGGCCAGGCCGGCTAGCCTCGAAGACAATCCACTTGCCATCGGGCGACCACGACGGCTCGATGTGCCAGGGCGGGCCGGTATGCGTGGTGATGCGGCTGAAGTCCGTGCCATCCGGTGCAATGCGCCACAGGCGGTGTCCTGAGTTTGTCGAAGGATCGTCGGCGTCGGCGCGGTCGGATGTGAAGACGATGCGGCCCTCTCCCCCACCCCCCGACCTGAAGGCCACCCCCCTCCCCCTCTCCCAAAATTGGGAGAAGGGGAGGGGGGCTGGGGGGGTGGGGGAGAGGGCCACCCAGGCGGCGCCGGGCAGGTTGACGTTGTCCTGATCCTCCCATGGCGTAAGACGGCTGACTTGGCCGGCACCCAGGTTCAGCAAGAACAGGCCGGCCGGGCCATTGTTGTAGCCGCTCTCGAAGCGAGTGAACACGATGCGGGTGTTGTCGGGTGAGAAGGCGGGGTTCTGATCGCTCGCCCCGACTGGGGGCGTGGTGAGGCGTGACGCGCCATCGGCGCGGGACGGGGACGTCCATGGCTGACGCCAGTTGCTGGCTATGAGGGGCAGTTGGACGAGGCAGGAACGCTCCGAGGCTGTATTCATGATGTCCGCGACGTCCACTATGCCGTTGCTGTTGACGTCACGTGCACACTGCGAGGCCGGCAGCGTAGTAGCGGTGGCAGTCGCTGTCGTGGTGCTGGTTGGCGTTGCTGTGCTCGTCGGCGTTGGGGTGGCCGTCGGCGTTGGCGTACTGGTCGGCGTGGCCGTCGACACGTCCGGGGGCGTGGCAGGTTCGACGACCTCGAAATTGGCGGCGGTAATCTGTGCTGTCGCTGGGTCCTGGCCGTCCGGCCACGGGCCATAGGCGAAGGGGATCATGTCCAGCTCTTCGTTGAGCTTCTCCATCACTATCTGCCACTTAGTCTTGCCTGCCGGAAGCGGGGTGCCCGGCTGCTGGCCGATTAGCACGTTGACCTGGTCGTCAGTCAGGTTAAGAACGGCGGTGTGGATGTCCTCGGCGTAGAAGATGAATCCGCCGGCATTGTCCACCAGGTAGGCGCCGTAGGTGCGCAGCGCCATGAGAAACATGCGCGTGATGGGTGTCAACTGGTTTTCATCGATCAGACTTCCATCGTTGTCTACGATGGCCTGCTTCAGACGAATGCGTTGACCGGCGGCCAGGGCCTGGGGATTCGTGTTGTAGTAATCGGTCTCGGTCGTTGACGCCGGGTAGAAGTAGTCGGACGGCAGCGGCTCGAAGGGATCGCTGCTCGTGTTACGCAGCCCGGGGATGGCAAACGCCAGGGCGTGGGAAATCGCTCCGCTCTCGACGTCCTCGGGCAGGATCAGGCCAGCCAGCAGCGGGGTCCCCACGGCGCGGGCGCTGGAGTAAGTGTCGGGATTGGCCCCTGTCCCACGCACATCGAAAAACTCAATGGCCCCCGCTTCGAGAATCGTGGTGCCCGTCAGCCCACCTCCCCGACTCTGGCATTGTCCATCGCGGACCGTCGTCGCGTTCCAGAAATCATACGCGGTGAATGTCCCGGAATCATAGAGCACGAGGTGTCCATCTGAGTCCGTGCCCTGCGGACTGGACGGGCGTATCGGGCCGGCAGGAGCGGGAACTGTTACAGGCCCGCCTTCCTGGTCGATTCCGAACTTGGGACTGGGCCACGACAGGTTGCCGTCATAGTCGCAGATCAGCACGCTCTGCTGGCCGATGTCCGTGCGAAACACGGGCATGGTGTACTCGTCGTGGTTTACCCACATGACTGGCCACCAATCCGCCGGCCCCGGTGGATGGAGGGATGACGTATCGCCGTGCAGCACGCGATACGTGACGAGGATTTGCGGGTCGCTTTCAGCCAAGACGGCTGCTCCGGAGATCGTTTGGTTCCAGGCACTTTCAGGGGCGAACAGCGGTAAGGGGAGTGCGAAATCGCGGAGAATCGTGCTTGAGGAATTGGAGTTCGCAATGGTCAGCGTCTTGCCGGCGGTGCCCAGGAGGAAACTTAGTACGACCAGCAGTCCGATCACCACAGTTGCCGGGCTAAACCGCCCTTGATCTTGTCGCATGATTTCGGTCTCGTGTCTTGGCAACCCGAATGCCTACATTCCCCTGCGTAATTATACCCGATACTTGAGGGGTTTTGTCGGCAGAGATGGAAAAAAGCGGTGAAAAGTCAGCGGGCGGCACCCGAGATAGCCCGCCGGAGGTGCCGCCCACGCGTGTCACTACGGAGTCGGATTCAGTCATCCACCTGGACAGATACGTCCCCCAGCGGCTCGGACTCGTGTCCGTCCAGAGACTGCCACCGCCCTTCAAGCTTATCCATGACCTCGGGCAGCGTGGTATATTCCATCTCCTCCATGGGTAGGCGATGAGGCTCGAAGGGACCGTGGCGTCGCAGGTGATCGGCGATGACGTTGCACAGGCGGCGGGCCTCGTCGAAGGCCGGGTCGTCGAACATGTCCCGCGGTCCAATGAGCCGGCCATTGGCCAGTTGGAACCCCAGGGAGATGACCCGCGGTGGCCCGTCGAAGCGGCTGGGATTCGCCTGGTCTATGGGGCAAGGCATCAGCGGTCCGTAGTGGGAGCCGCGCATCCAGCCCTCGACGATGTGGGGCATGGTGAAAGGCTCCAGTATCTCGCCGACGGCTGGGAACTGGGACTGGGAGCGGACGATGCACACCGGGTCGTCTTTGCCCACGTACTTGCCGGCAATCAGCGCCAGGCGCTGGGTCGACGAAGCGGCCGCGATCTCCCCCGTCCGTTTGCTGTAGACGTTGTTGATGGCGTAGCGCCCGGAGGCACCGATGAAGACCAGCAGGTCGTAGATTTCCTCAGGCGCATCTAGAACAATCTGTCGGTGCTGCTTGACGTCGACGACTTCAAACCGGAAGCCGTCGTGCATGGACGGGGAAATGACCAGGCCGGCGGTGTTGAATGGGTCGGCGAACATCCGGTAAAGCGGGAGATTCCAGGCGCCAGCGCTGGTCTTGTCGGCGAAGAAGACGATCACGGTCTCCGCCTGGCGTTCTTCGAAGCTCATCTCGGCAACGCCTGGACCCATCCCCCGCACATTGCCGGAGAACGCGTCCGCCAGCAGGTCCTGGCCGGCGCCGTAGAGCTTCAAGTCTTTGGCAACCTGGGTGCACTCCTCAAACACATCCCACGCCAACCGGTGAACCTCGGTGCTATCAACACCCCGATCGTGGGTCATGATCAAGCCCAGGTCATCGCCACAACGCGTCACGTGGAAACCCATGATCGGTCCGTGCAGCTTGGCCGTTTCGAGGCGTTCAGCGGCCTCCTCCATCAGGGCCGGGTGCATGCCGGAGTGCCCCACAAAGCCCCCGACGTCAGCCTTGATCACGCTCAGGGTCAGTTCGTTTACCATATGTCTCCCTCCTTTGGCATGGTTGAGGACGGCAGTGCCCTGCATCGTCCTTTGGCCCGGTAGTATCGGTAAAACGCAGAAGGTCTACCGGGAAAGGGCGGGCATTCGCCCTTTCCCGGTAGACCCTCATAGAAAGGTATCCTGAAATGACAACCGCGACTTACTCCATCATCTCGAAAGCCTCGGTTCGCCGCCTTCCTCAATTATAGCAGGATTGACTTGATTCGTCTAAC
>JBHIAO010000168.1:0-11281 GCA_046758565.1 Anaerolineae bacterium | reverse complement strand
GAGCGGATGAGCGATGCCATCGCCAAAGACGTGCGCGTCGTGCCCGACGGCAAGGAGATCCGCCGCACCCACAGCGACTGGCTGAAAGACGGAACCAAGGGCACCGTGCGCATCCCGCCGGCCGCCATCCCCGGCACGGCCAAAGTGATCGTGAAGGTGTATCCGGGTCTGCTCAGTCAGGTGGTAGAAGGGCTGGATGGGCTGTTACGCATGCCCTTCGGGTGATTTGAACAGAGTACGTCGGTGACGTACCCGAATGTCCTTGTTCTGGACTACCTCAAGAAGACACAACAGTTGGCTCCGGAGACGCAACTCAAGGCGGAACGATTTATTGGCCTGGGCTACCAGCGGTTGCTGACCTTTGAGGTGTCCGGCGGTGGCTTCTCCCTCTTCGGACGGCCGCCGGCCATCCTGAACCTCACCGCCTATGGCCTGCTGGAGTTCAACGACATGGCCGCAGTCTACCCAGTCGATCCGGCGCTTCTCCAACGCACCGCCAACTGGCTGATGGAGCATCAGAAAGGGGACGGCACCTGGGGTAATATGCTAGACACCGCCTTCGTGACCTGGGCGCTGGTTGAGGCGGGTCATGTGGATTCGCTGGAGGTGCAACGTGGTCTGGATGTCTTGCGGGTGCGCTGGCAATCGATCAAGGAGCCATACATCCTGGCACTCATCGCCAACGCCCTGGCCGCTGCCGAGGATCCCGCGGCCGCCGCGGTGCTGGGTGCCCTGGAGTCGGTGAAGATTGTGGAGGGGGAAACGATCCACTGGTCGGCCCAGGGGCCATCGATGATGGGCTCGCACGGCCGGACGGGCGATGTGGAGACGACTGCGCTGGTGGTCCACGCCATGCTCAGGGCACGCCAGTACCCCCAGTTGATGCAACGCGGACTCACCTATCTGATCCGGCAGAAGGACAGCCATGGCACGTGGTACTCAACCCAGGCGACCATCCTGTCCCTCAAGGCGCTGATCGAGGCGACGACGAGAGGCGGCGTGGCCAGCGGCGAGGCGAAAGTGACCGTGTCGCTGAACGGTGCGCAGAAGGAGCCCATCGCCATCACCCAGGAGACGGCCGATGTGGTCCACACATTGGTCTTCGACGACGTGCCCGTTGGCGACAGCGCCGTCGAGTTCCAGGTGGAAGGCGGTGGAGACCCTTCGACAGGCTCAGGGCAGGGTCTCATGTACCAGGTGACAGCCGAGTATTACGTACCGTGGGACCAGTTGCCGGCCGACGAGTTGGCCGGCGAGGCCATGACCATAGACGTCAGCTACGACCGTACGACCCTGGCCGTCAACGACGAGATCACCGCCCGCGCCCGGATCATCTTGCAGCGCGACGTGCAGGCACTCATGGTCCTGGTCGATCTGGGGGTACCGCCGGGGTTCAGCGTCGAAACCGGCGACCTGGAGCGACTTGTGGAGAAGGAGGTCATCCAGCGGTATGAGCTGACGGGCCGGCAGATCATCCTCTACATCGAGAACATGCAGCCCAGGACGCCGCTGGACGTAAGCTATCGACTGCGGGCCAGATACCCTATCCGGGCCAAGGTGCCGGCGTCCAACGCGTACGACTACTACAACCCAGACACACAGGACGACGTAGCGCCGGTAGAATTTGTCGTCGAGTAGGGGCCGCAGACTTCTGTCGCAACCCCTCGTCGGCGGTCGCGAACGAAGCGAAAACACCCGCTTGCCATAAACAACCAGGGATAGTATGATCAATACTTGGGAAAACTCAACGCAAACCCTCCCGCAGGTTGTCGATTAGACGCCATGATCGTTTTGGAGCGCGTGTTGCATGACATAATCAAAGCCTGCGGGAGGGTGATCAATGGACTATGCCGAACCCCTGGGCCTCAAGTTCGCCTACGCGACCAACGGCCATGGTATTGAGGAATACGACTTTATCACCGGCAGACAGACCTCGTTAGACACCTTCCCCGCACCCGAGGAACTGTGGCAGCGATTGCGCGGCGACCAGGGGCCAACCAGGGATGCCGACGCCGAAGTCCTGCTGTTTCCCTGAAACCGCGAACTGCGCAACCCCGACGGCACAGTCAAGCGCCCACGCTACTACCAGGAAATCGCCATCAACCGGGCGGTGCAGGCCATCATCCAGGGTAAAGGGCGCATCCTGATCACCATGACCACCGGCACCGGCAAGACCTTCGTCGCCATGCAAATCGTGTGGAAACTGTGAAAGACCCGTCGCAAGTGCAGAATCCTGTACCTGGCCGACCGCAACATCCTGGTCGATCAGGCCAAGGATCGCACCTTCACACCCTTCGGCGACGCGCTGCACAAGATCCAGCGCCGGCCCATCAAGAGTCGGGAGGTCTACTTCGCCATCTATCAGGCCATCGCCGACCGCGAAGGCCGGCCAGGTCTCTACCAGCGCTATCCGCCCGACTTCTTCGACATGATCGTTGTAGACGAATGTCACCGCGGCAGCGCCCGCGACGAAAGCAAGTGGCGGCAGATCCTCGAATACTTCCACCCCGCGGCACAGATCGGGATGACCGCTACCCCCCTGCGCAACGGCAATGTGGACACCTACCGCTACTTCGGTGATCCCATCTACGTTTACAGCCTCGCGCGGGGCATTGACGATTGCTTCCTGGCTCCCCTGGGCCGTGGTCATCCTGCTGGGCGCCATCGGCAAGGTGAATCTGATCACATGCAAGGCTTGTCCCTCGTCCAGGCCCCTGGTATACTTGATTCTGCATTGCTACCCACCCTCCCGCAGGTTGCGATGAACGATGCTTCTTTCTGCCGCTGAGACAAGGCCTTAAGCAGCAATGCTCGGCGACAGGAGGTCCAAACCTGCGGGAGGGCGGGTATTACCATATGAAAGGGGGCTCATGAGCAACTCAACCTTCACCGTCCCGGTCGAGAACCGATACTTCGAGGACTACGTCACCGGCTCGGTCCACGACTTCGGCCCCATCGCGGTCGAGGAGGCGGAGGTGATCGCCTTCGCCCGGCGCTTCGACCCGCAAGACTTCCACATTGATCCGGAAGCCGCAAAGAGAACGATGTTCGGCGGCCTGATCGCCAGCGGCTGGCACACCGCCGGCCTGATGATGCGGCTCTACGTCGATCACTACCTCTCGAAGGTGGCCAGCCTGGGTTCGCCCGGCGTCGATGAGCTACGCTGGATTAAGCCCGTGCGCCCCGGCGACGAACTTTCGATCCGCGTGACCATCCTGGAAACCAGGCGCTCGCGCTCCAGGCCGGATCGTGGCATCGTCCGCTCTTTCATCGAGGTGATGAACCAGAACGACGATGTCGTTATGAGCGTGAAGGCCGTGAACCTCTTGCTCTGCCGAGATCAGTGCTCAGTGATCAGTAATCAGTGATCAGTTACCAGGCCCTGCCCACTGACTACTGATCACTGATGAGGAGATAGTTGATGTTTGCACCTGGATGCCTTGCCCTACTGGTTCTATTCGGTTTCATCTTCCTGGCCCCGTTTCTCTTCGCCCAGGCGATGGCGACAGCGCTGGCCCGGCTGGGCCTGCCGCCCGGTATCGCGCTGCTGGCTCTGTTGGGCATCTTCCTCGGTGGCGCGATCAACATCCCGGTGAAGCGCATCCAGCAGGAGGCGGAGTTGGTCTACGACCCGTTTCAAATCTTCGGCCTTGGCCAGATTATGCCTCGCCTGTACGGGGGCTGGATGACCCCCTTCCGGCAGCGAGTGCGGACCTATATGGTAATTGCGGTCAACGTCGGCGGATGTGTGATCCCGGTGAGCATCGCTCTGTACGAAATCCTGCGCATCATCATAGGGGGACCGCAGATGCTCCTGCCTCTCATCACGATCGCTGGCCTGAACATCGCCGTCTGCTACGCCATTGCTCGGCCGGTCCCGACCGTGGGCATCGTCATGCCCTCCCTGGTGCCGCCACTGGTGGCAGCCATACCCGCCTTGCTGCTGGTCCCGCAATTTGCGCCGCCCGTCGCCTTCGTGGCGGGGGTCCTGGGCCCACTGATCGGCGCAGACCTGCTACACCTGCGGGAGATCGAGAGTCTCCAGACCGGCGTGGTCAGCATCGGTGGGGCCGGCACGTTTGACGGCATCGTACTGTCCGGCATGTTCGCTGCGCTGCTGGCGTAGAGAATCAGACCCTAAAGGTTTCCGAAACCTTTAGGGTCTAGCCACGTTTGCCGGCTACCCACTTTCGGTGTACAATCCTACCTATCAGGATGCAAATCCCCGCACAATCGAGGTGAGCGAAATGCTTCCAGAACTCCAGGTCCAGACAATCGAATACCCCGAAAGCGACGGCCAGCCTATGGGTGAGACAGGCTTCCACATCACGCTGATCACATATCTCCTGTCCATGCTCCGCGAGTTTTTCCGGAATCGGGCTGACGTCTACGTTGGCGCCAACATGTTCGTATACTATGAGGAGGGCAATCCCACCAAGAACGTCGCACCGGACGTATTCGTCGTGTTCGGCGCGTCCAAAGCTGAGCGCCGCACCTGGCAGATATGGGAAGAGGGCACGGGGCCCGCTGTTGTTTTCGAACTGACGTCGAAAGGCACCCGGAGCGAAGACCTGGGCACGAAAAAGGGGTTGTACGAATGGCTGGGTGTCCGCGAGTACTTTCTGTTTGATCCACTGGGCGAGTACCTCAGCCCGGTGCTGCGCGGCTTCCGACTCACCGACGACGGCTATCGTGAGATCGAGGCCAGTGCGACCGAGGGCGCTTTACAGCTCATCAGCGAGGCGTTGGGGCTCTTCCTGCGCGCTGAGGGTGGTGAACTTCATCTAGTGGACCGCGCAACGAGCGAGCGACTTCTGCCACCGCCCGAGCTGGCTGAAGCCTTGCGAGAGGCCGAGCGACGGGCACGGGACGAGGCTGCTGCTCGCCAGGCAGCCGAAGCACGGGCCGAAGCACTCGCGGCCGAGTTGGAGCGGCTGCGTGGCGAGCAGGACGCGTGATACCGCCCAATGACACATGAACCTCTCCTGAACCGCTGACCCCCCTCCACCTCCCCCCCGACCTGCCCACCTGGACCGGCCGCGAGGCCGAGCAGAACGAATCGCTGGTAGCGTTTGTCGTTGACTGAGGGCGAGCAGATCTCTTCCGCTTGCGACACTTTTTCCAGCATCTGGTCGTCTTAAGTTACGAGGTCGGTCACCGAGGGTGCAGGGCAGGGCACCCATCGGTGGCCGGCCTTTTTGCCGTTTCTGGTGCGATTGTGGTTATCGGGTGATTAACCCGTGACAGGGGATGAAGATAATTCCAGGCAACCCCCTTCGAGCCGGCCGGCGCGCTTGGGGGAACCCGCCGTCGGCTGGATCTATGATCTCGTCATCATCATGACATAACCACATTTTATCCCTAAGGGAGCTCAGCGCCATGTTCAGAATGATAAGGGTCGCCCTTTTGCTGGCTATTGTCGGAGGTTTGTTGGTGATCAGTCCCTGTCGTGCTTTTGCGTGCTTTTGTGTGCCGTCTGGATCACCCACTGAAGAACTCGCAAGGTCAACCGCCGTTTTTTCGGGCACGGTGACCAATATTGAGGCATCGTCTGACTCAGTGTGGGGGGATGTAGAGTCTGTTAGAGTCGCGTTCGCAGTTTCGAATGTGTGGAAAGGGCCACCACATAGTACCTTGGTGATACTCACTGCGCGTCGGGGCATCGGTTGTGGCTACGAGTTCCAAAGAGGCCAGGAATATCTTGTGTATGCCCACGGAACAGAAGATAGATTGGTAGTCTGGCTATGCAGCCGAACGCAGCCCCTCTCGGCGGTGGGCGAAGACCTGGCAGCCTTGGGGGCAGGTAGTGTTCCATTTATTGAAGGCCCCAGTGAGGTGGGTGTCGAGGTCCGCGCCAGTTCCAATATCCCCGGCAAGCGCGAGACGAGCCAGTCGTTTGCCTACTTCGTTCTGTGGGATTGGCTCAAGGAGGACAGCAAGCTTTCCGAGGAGCGTGTTGGCTTGGCCTTTTGGAACGTACCGGATAAGGCCCCGATTGTCTCGAGCTTGCTGTGGCACGGCTCGGTCTACGGCGGTCTGGTCAAGAAGGGCATCCAATTGGTTCTGATAGAAAAGATTGGTGACAATGCCCGTATGACCGGACCATGGGAGTTTGGCGGAAACGGACCGTTCCGAATCGGTGTTGACGACCAGCCACTGGTGGCCGAGATGGTCAAAAGCCGAGTGGCTATCTACTACGGTCGAAAGGTGCCAATTGGCGAAGTCACAAAATACACTGTGCGGGAGGGAGACACTCTTTGGAGAATCTCCCGGATGTTCGGTGCCACCGTTAGCGCCATCGCGCAGGCTAACAACATCGTCAGTCCCGATCTGATTCTCGCAGGCCAGGTCTTGGTGATCCCGGCGAATTCGCCGGCAAACAACTAAGCTGGTCGTTCTATCTCGTCTGGTGTGCCGCGTCGATACCTCGTCAGCGCATGCCATCAGGACTATCGGTGCCCGATGGAGTGTCCGGCGAACCGCGGCTCGACGGCTACGACGCCGGCAGCCGGCCCAGGACTTGCCCTCGCTGAAGCTCGAGGACCTCGGCCAGTTGGTCGGGGTCCGTCCCCCAGTACCCTTCCAGGGCGAAGAACAGCTCATCTGGTGGCGCTTCGACGTCCGCCGGGGGCCTGAGCCCGACGAGCCGCCACGGAACGCCCTGGCGGCGGAGGTCGCGTAGGACCCAACTGAGAAACTGGACCGAGACAAGCCCACCGCCGGCCTCGGAAGCGGTGAACTTCACGTAGCACGTACCCTCGGGCCATTGGCGTGGGCCTGGATTGGGGTGGCCGCCACAGCTACCAAAGGTGGTGATCCCTGGAAGTTGGTTCAGAGTCGCCACCAGCTCTTGTATACGCGCGTCGATAGGCTCAGACATCCTCCAGTGTCCTCCCTACCCACACATCGTCGGTCGCACCCGTGACGGAAGCCGGCGGTATCAGCGCGACCAAGGGGTTTGGCGCCGGCAAAACGAAAAACCAGCCTGGGCACCTTTGCCGGCTGGTTGTGTGTTGAATCTGCAATGAGGCCGTGATGCCCCATCTACGATTGTGATTTGGTTTTCAGAGTAAGGGGATTATACGAAAGTTCGTTGCGCCTGTCAATCAACGAATCAGTACGCAAACACGCAATATCAACCAGGTGAATTTGCTCATCTAGTGTAGATCGTATAAAATTAGCGTTCAAGATCCGCCATCCGCGACGGTGCCTTGGCAACGGATTGCAGGCGCTGTATGTAGGTTGGAGCAGGTGAAAGGACTCATGGCCTTCAACCCGCAGAATCCGGTTATTGTCCAAAGCGACAAAACTGTTTTGTTGGAAGTTGACAACGACTTATACGAGGATGCACGGGACGCGCTGGCCCGCTTTGCCGAGCTAGAGAAGAGTCCCGAATACGTCCATACCTACCGTATCACGCCCCTCTCCCTCTGGAACGCGGCGGCCGCCGGCCTCTCTGCCCAGCGCATCAACGAGGACCTGGAACGTTTCGCCAAATACCCGGTGCCGGATAACGTCTGCATCGACATCGAGGACTACGTCTCTCGCTATGGGCGGATTAGGCTGGTTCTGGAAGACGGTAAGCTCTTGCTGGTGTCGGATGATCAGGCTCTGATGGCCGAATTGGGCCGGCACAAGCTCATCGCCCCGCTTATCGAAGACCGGCTGAGTGCAACACGTTTCCGCATCGATCCGGCGCAGCGGGGGCACATCAAGCAACTCCTGCTGCAGGTGGGCTACCCGGCCGAAGACCTGGCCGGCTACGTCGAAGGTGTGCGGCTCGAGTTTCGGCTGCGCGATTTTTGCCAGACGACGGGGGAGCCCTTTGTCCTGCGCCGCTACCAGCAGGAGGCGGCCGACGTGTTTCATGCCGGCGGTGCGGCCTACGGCGGCAGTGGTGTCATCGTGTTGCCCTGCGGGGCTGGCAAAACCATGGTCGGGATGTCGGCCATGGAAAAACTCCAGAGTGCCACTTTGATTGTGACGCCCAGCACCGTCGCCGTGCGCCAGTGGATTGATGAGCTGCTAGACAAAACCACGCTAGCCGAAGATCAGATCGGCGAATACACCGGTCACCGAAAAGACATCAAGCCGGTGACCATCACCACCTATCAGATTCTGACCTACAGGCCGCGCAAGCGAAGTGGGACTGCCCTACGCTCCGAGTTTCCACACTTTGCTTTGTTCGACCAACTGGACTGGGGACTGATCATCTACGATGAAGTCCATCTGCTGCCAGCTCCCATCTTTCGCATCACGGCCGAGATCCAGGCTCGACGCCGGCTGGGCATGACTGCCACGCTGGTCCGCGAGGATGGCCTGGAAGGTGACGTCTTCTCGCTGGTTGGGCCGAAACGCTACGACGTACCGTGGAAAGAACTGGAGGTGCAGGGTTGGATCGCCACCGCCGAATGCCACGAGATTCGCATTTCCCTGCCAGACGAGCTGCGCATGGAATACGCCATGACACCGGACCGCCAGAAGTATCGTTTCGCTGCCGAGAATCCGGTAAAGATGGAGGTACTCCAGGAACTCATGCGGAAGCACCGCGATGATACCGTGTTGATCATCGGCATGTACCTGGATCAACTGGAAGCCATTGCCAAGACCATCGATGCGCCGATTATCACTGGTAAGACGCCGGTTAGGGCACGTCAGAAGCTGTTCGGTAAGTTGCGGGACGGCGAGATTAGCCGGCTGGTCCTGTCCAAGGTTGGCAATTTCTCCATCGACCTGCCCGATGCGAACGTCGCGATTCAGGTATCCGGCACTTTCGGGTCCCGACAGGAGGAAGCCCAACGGCTGGGTCGAATCCTGCGTCCCAAGCGAAACGGCTTGCTGGCTCACTTCTATGCCTTGGTCACGCATGATACTGTAGATCAGCAATTCGCGGCCAAACGGCAGATGTTCCTCACCGAGCAGGGCTATCGCTACGATATCCTCTACGCCGACGAAGTTGCCGACTTCGAGCCGGCCGTTTTGGCGACGCACGCCCGGCAGCCGAGACGCCGCGCGCTTCCGGTCCCGGAGGCATAAATCGTGTTCGGCTTCGAAGATGCCCTCGAAATCCTCGCCACGCTGACTTACGAGGATATCCAGGAGATGTTTGGGCCGGCAGATGTGGCCCGGGGCCGGCAGCTCTTCCAGGGTGGCCAGGTACACGACCGGGGGTTGGTTAGTGATACCTTCGAAGGGTATGGCATCGAAGCAGTCGTGGATGATGCAGGCCGGTCATACCTCGTCGGTATGTTTGTAGAGAGCGAGGATGTGTTCGCCACCATCTGCGATTGCTCACGCTATGGAGATTGTGAGCACGCAAGATGCTTGACACAGGTGCCTTAGATCCTGGTGATCTGGCCGATCTGACCCTCGATGAGTTTCGGGAGTCGGTGGTGACTCAGGACCAGCCAGTTCAGACCCCCGTGGATCCCGTCGCGGCTGACCCGATGCTGCGCCAATTTCTGGATGGCCTCACTGTGGCCGAGTTGCGGGACATCGGCCGGCGGCGCAGTTTTGAGCTGAGGGGTACGCGTAAGGCCGACATCATAGACCAACTGGCTGCGTCCTTGCGTGATATGACAGGTACGCCGGATTTCCTGGCCGGCCTGACTCGCGAGGAGGACGAGACGCTGCGTGCCCTCAATACCATGTACGGCATACGTGACTCCTTGACGTGGGATGAAGCCCAATGGGCGTGGAACCAGTTGGGCCAGAAAGGTGATGCAAAGGCACTGCGGCAGGCACTCAGTGGATTGCAGGAATACGGTCTGCTTTACCGCTGCAAGGCGCATGGCGGGGGAGAGCATTACCACTGGCTACCCTATCTAATGGGGGTTCGGCTTCCGGTTGTAGTGCCGCAGGTGAAAAGCTATCCTGAAAGAAAGCTCCGACGGCTGTCGCACCCTGGAGACACACCGCCGGTGCCGGCAGCTTTGGCCTTGCTGGTGGCGTTCGCCGAGCAGCATCCGCTACGCTTGCGAAAACCGCGTCCCCGCCACCGGCAAGCCGGATTCTACCCCTGGCTGGGTGAGTGGGATCACGATCCAGACGAGGTCGAACGCCTTTTCAAAGGCCGCTATGGGTATCCGTTTCCGGGGCAAGGCACCGTCTTGACGGTGCCGCCCCCACAGCCACTGCTGGCCGATGATATTCTGGATCAGTTCGCCCAGTGGCTCGATGGCGAGCGAGAATACGCCAGTTGGCTGGTCTTGCTTGCCGTCGCCGCCGGGATTCTGACGGAACCCACCGGCAGTACGACGTCTCCGGCAGTGCAGCATGAGCGGTGGGAAGCGTGGTACAGCCGGCCGCTTGACATGCAGTTGCATGCGTTGTTCAGTATCTGGTGGCAACGCTCTACGGGCCTGACCGAGTTGAGTCTGGCTCAGCGTCGCGAGCCCAGGTTGCGAGTTCAGCGAACCCTGTCCGTCTACCAGCAGCAGTTCACTCCCACAGACCTGGCGCGAGAATTTTCGCTGGCGCGTGGCCTTGTCACGCGACTGCTACAGGGATTGCCCACCAACGTCTGGTATGACTGGTTCTCGTTCGCCGAAGAGGCCCGGCAGATGGATCCCGACTACCTACACAACTACTACGGTACAGATTTCTGGGGCTTCGTGGTCAAGGGCGATAAGCGGCTTGATCCGTCTCGCCGTGGCGACTGGGACCGGGGTTATCGGCCGGTGCTGGCCGCCATGCTTGAAGGCCCGTTGCGGTGGCTGGGCGTGGTCGAAGTGGGCTACAAGGGGTCAAATTTGGTGGCCTTTCGACTGACCCCGACTGGCGCCTGGCTCCTGCGTGGTGAGGGCCGGCCAGTCCCGCTGTTCCCCGAGGAAGTCGACAAGGTACCCGTCGCCTGGCTGGACGATCGCACGTTTCGGGCGCGGCCCGGTCCTGAGGCGGCCAATGTCCTTTCCCTGGCCGGCACCCTGGCGGCACCCACCCGACATGCTTTCGTCTACGAGTTGTCGGACGAAGGCGTCCAGCAGGTTTTTGCCCGGGGTGTCGAGCCGGCTGCTATCGCCAAGACGTTTGAGAAGGCTGGCGCATCCCTACCCGCAGCGGCCCACCATCACATCGAAGATCTATGGTCGCGCTTCGGTCACATTCATCTTTACGAGAAGCTCACCGTGCTAGAGCTGGCCGATGACTTAGCCTTGCATGAGCTTCTTGCCAACACCAGCCTACGTCAACACATGATCCACCAGTTCTCTTCCCGACTTGTCGTTGTGGAAGATAGCGCCGTGGACGCGTTAGTCGGGGAGTTGATCAAGAAGGGGTACAC
>JBHIAO010000167.1:0-11309 GCA_046758565.1 Anaerolineae bacterium | reverse complement strand
CGCCGGAAATCCTCACGTTTTACGTTTCACGTTTTACGCAGTTTGGTTGCGGCCGCGCCGCCTTAAGTTTCACGCATCACGTGTAGAGTTTGACAATCCTGGCCGGCTGTGCTAGCATTATTCGAGCTCAGACGGGCCTGTAGCTCAGTTGGGAGAGCGCTACAATCGCACTGTAGAGGTCAGGGGTTCGAGTCCCCTCAGGTCCACCATGTGGCAGATGGCCGATGGCAGATAGCGGATGGCAGATGGGCAATCAGCCCTTGGCCCCGTAGTTGTGGACATAAGCCGGCGTTAATCGGCACTGAGTGGATATTCAGCATGGGCCTGTAGCTCAGTTGGGAGAGCGCTTGAATGGCATTCAAGAGGTCAGGGGTTCAAGTCCCCTCAGGTCCACCTCGTAGCAGATGGCGGATAGCGGATAGCAGATAGACTGTCAGCCATCAGCCATTAGCTATCACGCAGGGTGGTACCGCGGAGAAACCCTTCGTCCTTAATGGGGCGAAGGGTTTTGTTGTTTCTGAGGCCTGCGGTATAATACCGGACAATATGTGGCCTTGCCCCAATGCATGTCATGTCTCGTGCGACGCAATATAGTACCGACGTGGTGGCTCCGGAGTCACACTGACATAGCCTGGTGAAAGGATACGAAAAATGCAAGAGAGCGATTACATCTGGTTCAACGGGGAGTTCGTGCCGTGGGCCGACGCCAAGGTTCACGTTATGTCCCACGTGTTGCACTACGGATCTAGCGTCTTTGAGGGACTTCGGGCCTACGCCACTGACGACGGGCCGGCCATCTTCTGCCTGGAACCGCACGTTAAACGGCTGTTTCGGTCATGCAAAATCGCCCGCATGCCAGTGCCCTACAGCGAAAACGACATCAGCCGGGCCATTCTGGAGACGGTTCATAGGAACGGGCACGATGCCTGCTATATTCGACCGCTGGTATGGCGTGGGTACGATAGCTTAGGTGTCAACCCGCGCAACTGCCCTGTCGAGGCGATGGTTGCGACCATTCCGTGGGGACGCTACCTGGGACCCGAGGCCATCGAGCAGGGTGTGGATGTGGGTGTGAGTTCCTGGCGTCGCATGGCGCCAGACACGTTCCCGGCCATGAGCAAGATTGGTGGGCAGTACGTCAACTCACAGTTTATCGTGATGGAGGCCCACGACCACGGCTACGTCGAGGGTATTGCCCTGGACGTCTACGGCTACGTCAGCGAGGGAAGCGGGGAGAACCTGTTCTTGGTGCAGGACGGGGTGATCTACACACCGCCGGCCAGCGCCTCGATCCTGATGGGTGTTACCCGCTCAGTGGCGATGACCCTTGCCCAGGATCTTGGCTTCGAGGTTCGCGAGCAGACGATTAGCCGCGAGTGGTTGTACATCGCCGACGAACTGTTTTTCACGGGCACGGCGGCCGAAGTCACACCGATCCGGTCGGTCGATGGCGTCGAAATCGGGACGGGCAGCCGTGGCCCGATCACCAAGGCCATTCAGGATGACTTCTTCGGCATCACTGAAGGCCGGCTGCCGGACCGCCATAATTGGCTGACGTATGTGGAGACGTGAAACGTGAAACGTGATGCGTGACGGAAACGCAGTACGCAGTACGCAATATTCTTAAACCTGGACGCGTGCGTCTAAGGAGCGACTAAGATGGCTGATCGATACGATCCAAAACAAATCGAACCTAAGTGGCAGGAGCGTTGGGAAGGGGATGGGCTGTACGCTGTCAGCGATGACTCTGACCGGCGCAAATTGTACTTCCTAACCATGTACCCCTATCCCTCTGGGGATTTGCATATCGGGCACTGGTACGCCATGGCGCCATCCGATGCGGCGGCACGCTATTGGCGCATGCGGGGCTATAACGTCTTCTTCCCCATCGGATTCGACGCTTTCGGGCTGCCGGCGGAGAACGCGGCCATCAAGCGCAACATCCACCCACGCGAGTGGACGCACAAGAACATCGACAACATGCGCCGGCAGTTGCGGTCCATGGGTGCGATGTTCGACTGGTCGAGCGAGGTGGTGACCTGCGATCCCGAGTACTTCAAGTGGAATCAGTGGTTCTTCCTGAAGTTCTACGAGATGGGCCTGGCCTACAAAACCTTTGCACCTGTCGACTGGTGCCCCAAGTGTAACACCACCCTGGCCCGTGAGCAGGTTTGGGGGGAGGATCGGCGCTGCGAACGTTGTGAAACTCCGGTCATCAAGAAGGAGTTGGACCAGTGGCTGTTCCGGATCACGCATTATGCTGAGGATCTGTTGGACGGCCTGGATCGGATCGACTGGCCCGAACGGGTCAAGACAATGCAGCGCAACTGGATCGGCAAGAGTAAGGGTGCCGACATCGTCTTCCAGACTGAGCGTGGGGACGAGATACCTGTCTTCACCACCCGGCCCGACACGGTCTACGGGGCCACATTCATGGTTCTGGCCCCCGAGCACCCACTGGTCGTCGAGCTGACCACCGACGAGTACCGCGCCGAGGTCGAGGCTTACAAAGCCCGGGCGATGCGCGAGACCGAGATCGAGCGTCTGGCCGTCGACAAGGAAAAGACCGGCGTCTTCACGGGTGCGTATGCCATCAACCCCGTCAATGGCGAGCGCATTCCCATCTGGATTGCTGACTACGTGCTGATGACCTACGGCTCAGGTGCGATCATGGCGGTGCCTTCAGGCGACCAGCGGGACTTCGCTTTCGCCAGGAAGTACGACCTGCCGATCGTCCCCGTGGTCATCCCGGCCGATGAGTACGAGCCAGGCAATCCGCCGACAGAGATGGACGAGGCTTTCACTGGACCGGGCATCATGGTCAACAGTGGCCCCTTCGACGGCACCCCTACCATGGGCAAATACTGGCCCGACGAGTGGACAGCCGAGGTTGCAGCGGAGTGGGGTCTGCCGGCCAACATTGAGACAGAGGGCAAGCAGGCTGTTATCGACATGCTGAAAGCACAGAGCATCGGTGACTTCGCCATCGGCTATCGGCTGCGTGATTGGCTGATCAGCCGGCAACGCTATTGGGGCACCCCGATTCCCATCGTCTACTGCACTGACTGCGGGACGGTGCCGGTGCCGTATGAGGACCTGCCGGTCGAGCTGCCCGATGATGTGAACTTCATGCCGACGGGTGAGTCGCCGCTGAAGTACCATGCCGGCTTCCGCTACACAACCTGCCCGCGGTGCGGAGGCGAGGCCGAGCGCGACACCGACACCATGGACACCTTCGTCGATTCGTCCTGGTACCAGTATCGCTACCTGAGCCCGCACTACAACGAGGCGCCGTTCGATCCCGAAGTCGGTGAGTACTGGCTGCCTGTCGACCAGTACACCGGCGGAGTCGAGCATGCCACCATGCACCTGCTGTATACCCGGTTTTGGACCAAGGCGATGCACGACATCGGGTTGGTGGAATTCGACGAGCCGATGCTGCGGCTGTTCAACCAGGGAACGATCCTGGGTGAGGACTCACAGAAGATGTCCAAGTCCCGAGGCAACGTGGTTGATCCCGACGAGTTGGTCGCGAAGTACGGTGCCGACACGGTGCGGGCCTACCTGATGTTCATCGGCCCGTGGGAGCAGGGCGGTCCCTGGTCGGCAGAGCGAATTGCTGGCATCGTGCGCTGGCTGAACGACGTGTGGGACCTCGTGGTGGCGGAGCCAGAGGGGACAGAGGAGCCAGAGGGGGTTGAACATCTGCGTCGCGTGACGCATCAGACGATCCGAAAAGTCACAGAGGATCTGGACGAGTTCGCCTTCAACACCGCCATCGCAGCGTTGATGACGCTGCGCAACGAACTGAAGGCGGTGAAGAATACGTCGGTGTACGGGAGTGAGGCCTGGAACGAGGCGGTCGAGAATATGCTGCTGTTGATGGCACCCTTCACGCCGCATATCGCGGAAGAGCTGTGGACACGCATCGGTGGCGAATACAGCATTCACACCCAGGGCTGGCCTGCATGGGACGAGGAGATTGCCGCTGACGAGACGTTCACGCTGGTGATTCAGGTCAACGGTAAGACCCGCGATAAGATCGACGTGCCGGTGGGCATCACGGAGGAACAGGTCACCGAAGTGGCCTTGGGCTCTGAGAGTGTACAGCGGCACCTGGATGGTGGGCAGCCCGATCGCGTGATCTACGTGCCGGGCCGGCTGGTCAACATCGTGTTGAGTAGAGTCAGGGTGTAGTAATATTTGTAGTAATGTAACATCGTACAATAAGAGAGGGCTGATGTAGAGCGGACTCACGAACTGAGACACCGAGCCGATCCTCACACGCCCCAGTTCTACTGTCTGGACTTCTTCTCCCTTCAGTCTGTGGCCAGCAGTTGCTCGAGCGGCAGTACACTAGAGAGAGTGACGGACTGGGCTGCGAGGGGGTGTACTAACGACTTGTCATTGCGAGGAGCGTCAGCGACGAAGCAATCTCCCTCATGCAAGCAGGAGATTGCTTCGCTTGCGCTCGCAATGACATCAACGTGACAACTTGTTAGTGCACCCCTGCGAGTTCGGGCTTGACAGGGCTCGGCCATGTCACTACAATTGGGGCACTTTCCCAGGGAGGTCAAATGGCATTAGATAGTACATCGCAGCTGTCTCAGCGTGGCAATGCCGAGTCATTCGGCGTCGGCCTGGAGCGCGAGGTGATTACCACGGATCAAGCGCCGGCTCCCGTCGGACCGTACTCGCAGGCTATTCGTGTTGACAATTCAGTCTTCACGGCCGGCCAAATCGGGCTGAACCCGGCCACTGGTAAACTTGTGGATGGCGACGTCAGGGCGCAGACCCGACAGGTCTTGGAGAACCTGTCGGCGGTCCTGCAAGCTGCGGGAACGTCGCTCGACAACGTTGTGAAGACGACGGTATTCCTCGCCGATCTGGATGACTTCGGAGACATGAATGAGGTGTACGCTGAGTATTTCCCGGGTGGTCCACCCGCTCGCACGGCGGTTCAGGTGGCGCGGTTACCCCTGGATGCGCTGATAGAGATCGAGGCGATTGCTACCGTCGAATGACCAGAAAAGCCCTCGCGTCTGCACTTGTAGACTCGGGGGCTTGCGTTTTGAATTGGTCTTGGCTATAATAAAAACTGAAATCCACGAGCTGAGGGAGGTACATGCACGGAGAGGAACTACAAATGCCCCATGAGACTGACGCCGACAGGCCGGAAACGCCCGGCGATGATGTCTCGATGGAGGAGTGGCTTGACGGGCATGAACACCGCTCGCTAGGGCGCGGGGACATTGTGCGAGGAGTGGTTGTCCATGTCGGCGAGGAAGGCCTTTTGGTGGACGTCGGTGCCAAGTCCGAAGGCATCGTGCCGGCCAGTGATCTGGACCAACTCGATGATGAGACTGTCGCCGCTCTCCAAGAGGGGGAGCAGGTGTTGGTGTACTGTGTGACCCCTCAGGATCGAGACGGGAACATTCTCCTTTCCGTTAGCAGCGCGCAGGTGGCCCGCGACTGGGAACGCGCACTTGAGATGTACGATGCCGGTGAGGTGTTCCAGTCAAGGGTGGGGGGTCACAATAAGGGCGGCGTTATCGTCTATCTGGGGAAAGTCCGGGGTTTTGTGCCGGCTTCACAGTTGGCGCGCCGGCGCCAGGCTCAATACCAGAGGGGAGACGCGAATCAGCCCTGGTCTCAGCTTCTTGGTGAGGAGCTGTGGCTCAAGGTTATAGAGTGCGACGTCAACCAGAATCGGCTCATTCTATCAGAGCAAGCGGCTTTGCGCCAGCGTCGTAAGAGCATGCGCGAGGAGCTGCTGGCTAAGTTGAGCGAAGGGGACGTTCTCACCGGTGAGGTGACCAGCCTGGCCGATTTCGGTGCGTTCGTCGATCTAGGAGGGGCGGATGGCTTGATCCACATCTCGGAGTTGTCGTGGGATCGCGTCAACCACCCCAGTGACATCCTGAATATTGGCGACGAGGTGGAAGTTCAGGTCATTAGTATTGACGAGACACGCAAGCGAATTGGCCTCAGTATGAAGCGCCTGAAACCAGAGCCGTGGGAGGTGATCGATCAGCGCTTTAAGGTCGGCGATCTGGTGCAGGGGACCATCACTAAGCTCACGAGTTTTGGTGCCTTTGCCAAGATCGACGGCGGCATCGAGGGTCTGATTCACATCTCAGAGCTAACCGATCAGCTGATCAATCACCCCAGCGAAGTCGTGCGCGGCGGCGATGAGGTGACGCTACGGATTATCCGGATTGAGCCCGACCGTCGGCGTATCGGCTTGAGTCTGAGACAGGTCGATGACGAACGGTGGTCAGTCGAGGATGAGGCTAGCGAGGCTGGACTTGAGGAGGAAGCCGGGGTCGACGAGGACGAGGTTGAGGCCGGCGAGGCTGTGATTGAGGGCGAAGTCTGGTTGAGCGAGGAGGAGGCCGGCGAAGTCGAGCTAGAGGACGACGTGTGGTCCACCGACGACGAGGCGGTCGAAGTCGGGGCGGGGCTCGACGCTCAGGGACACTTGGACGGGCAGGCGCCAGGGCAGGAAACAGATACGGTCCTCGAACCAGCGATGGAAACTGACGTCGAATAGATAGAAGCGTTGGATCGTAGCTGTCAGAGTCGTAGTTTTCAAGTAGTGCTGTTGGGTTTGGGAGCTGGGTTATCCCCTGCATGGTATTGGGGAAGAAGGAGATACCATGGCCAATAAATTCGATGACCGGTTCACCGAGCGGGCGCGCAAGGTGCTGATACTGGCTCAAGAAGAGGCCAAGCGCATGCATCACAACTACATTGGCACTGAGCATCTGTTGTTGGGCTTGGTGAAAGAGGGAAGCGGCGTCGCGGCTCGTGTCCTCAAGGACCTCGGTGTGAATTCTTTCCAGGTCCGTAAAATCATTGAGGAAACGGTGGGTCAAGGCCGGCGGACGTTACTGGGGCAGACGACAGGACTAACCCCTCGTACCAAGCGGGTCATCGAGCTGGCGGTGGAAGAGGCTCGACGCATGGGCCATCACTACATTGGAACTGAACACCTGTTGCTGGGCCTCATACGCGAAGGGGACGGTTTGGCCGTAAACGTATTGCGTGACTTAGGCGTTGACCTCGATGCCGTCCGCATCGAAGCCACCCGGGCAATCATGAAGGGATCTGGAGGCCCGCGCAGGGAGCGCAAGCGTCAGCAGAACACGCCGCTGATGGATCAGTTGGGAATAGACCTGACGGCACAGGCGGAAGAACAGAAGCTGGACCCGGTCATCGGGCGACAGATGGAGATCGAGCGTGTCATCCAGATCCTTGCGCGGCGTACGAAGAATAATCCGGCTCTCATTGGCGAACCGGGCGTTGGCAAGACAGCCATCGTCGAGGGCCTGGCCCAGCGTATAGTCGAAGGGGATGTACCACGACAAATCCGGGACAAGCGACTGTGGATGCTTGACGTCGGGTCACTGGTCGCCGGTACTATCTATCGTGGTCAGTTTGAGGAGCGGATGAAGCGCGTCATCGATGAAATCAAGTCCACGGAAGCCATTTTGTTCATCGATGAGGTGCATATGCTGGTAGGAGCTGGCGCAGCCGGCTCAAGTGTGGACGCAGCAAACATTCTGAAGCCGGCCCTGTCCCGAGGTGAGCTCCAATGCATCGGTGCGACAACCCTCGACGAGTATCGGCGTCACATCGAGAGCGATGCCGCTCTCGAGCGCCGGTTCCAACCGGTCTATGTCGATGAGCCGACGGTTGAAGAGACCATCGAGATCCTCAAGGGCATTCGAAGTCGCTATGAGGCTCACCACAACTTGGACATCACCGATGAGGCCCTGTACTCAGCGGCTCACCTGGCAGCCCGCTACGTCACTGAGCGGTATCTGCCTGACAAGGCGATCGACCTTGTTGACGAGGCCGCCTCTCGAGTTCGCATGTACAAGCTACCGGCCGTGCCCGGCATGCGGGAAACCTTCGATAAGCTGAAAGAGATCAAACGCCGGCGTGATGAGGCTCACACTCGAGAGGATTTCGAGGAAGCAGCCCACCTCCGCGATCAAGAAGAACAGCTTCGGGAGCAACTGGATCAACTGCGTTTGGGTGTCGACGATGAGCCTCACGGCTTGCAGGTCACTGACGAAGATATCGCTGAAGTCGTCTCTATGTGGACTGGGGTTCCAGTCATGCGAATTGCCGGCGAGGAGAGTGAGCGCCTGCTCCAAATGGAAGCGGCGTTGCACGAGCGGATCGTCAGTCAGGATGAGGCAATAGAGACGATCGCCAAGGCCGTCCGCCGGGCTCGCGCCGGCCTGAAGGATCCGCGCCGACCCATTGGTGTGTTCACCTTCCTGGGTCCTACGGGGGTGGGGAAGACGGAACTGGCAAAAGCCCTGGCAGAGTTCATGTTTGGCACTGAGGACGCCCTGCTGCAGCTCGACATGTCCGAGTTCATGGAGCGCCACACAGTGAGCCGGCTAGTCGGCGCACCGCCCGGTTACGTCGGCTACTACGAGGGTGGCCAGTTGACTGAAGCCATCCGACGGCGGCCGTACCAGGTGGTCCTGTTGGACGAGGTCGAAAAAGCCCACCCTGAGGCCTTCAATATGCTCCTCCAGATCATGGAAGATGGGCATCTTAGCGATGCCAAAGGCCGGAAGGTCGATTTCCGCAATACAATCCTGATCATGACCAGCAATGTGGGTGCGCAACAGTTGAACCGCCAGGCTGCCTTGGGCTTCGCGCTACCCCGTGATGAGCAGAAGCAAGCGGAACAGGAATATCAGGAAATGAAGGAGAAGGTGCTGAATCAGTTGAAGCGAACCTTCCGTCCAGAATTCCTGAACCGAATTGATAAAGTGCTTGTCTTCCGGCCACTGACAAGGGAAGATTTGCGCGAGATTGTGGATATCCAGATTAGGCTCCTGGCGCCGCGGCTTGATGAACAGGAAATCACGCTTGAAGTCACGCAGGCTGCGAAGGATCTTCTCGCCAGGGAAGGCTATGATCCTGAGTACGGCGCCCGCCCACTGCGCCGCGCCATTATGAACCTGCTGGAAGACCCACTGTCAGAGGGTTTACTTTCCGGCCAATTCCATCAAGGTGATGTCGTTGTCGCCGATGCCGTAGACGACGAGATCACGTTTGAGGTCAAGGAGCCCTATGGGGAAAGTGGTGAGCCGGAGCCGGTGCCGGTCTAGCCACAGTGCAGTTTGCTTAGGCGGAGGAATGATTTCCTCCAAAATGGGAAACGAGGAGGACACTTCATGGCGAGTGTAGCGTATGACCACGTGACCAAGCGCTTCGGTGATGTGGTGGCAGTCAACGATTTGACCCTTGATGTCAATGATGGTGAGTTTCTGGTATTGGTTGGCCCCTCAGGCTGTGGCAAGAGCACAGCCCTGCGATGTCTGGCCGGCTTAGAGGAGATCACGGAAGGCAGAATCTTCATTGGGGACCGTGTCGTGAATGATGTGCCTCCGAAGGATCGTGATATTGCCATGGTATTCCAAAGCTACGCCCTCTATCCCCACATGAGTGTGTATGACAACATGGCGTTTGGCCTCAAGCTACGCAAAACCCCGTCCAACGTCATTGACGAGCACGTCCACGAAGCTGCCCGTATCCTGGGTATCGAGCAGTTGCTCGATCGCAAGCCCAAGCAATTGTCGGGTGGTCAGCGGCAGCGCGTCGCCCTGGGGCGGGCGATTGTGCGTGAGCCGGCCGTGTTCCTGCTGGACGAGCCGTTGTCAAACCTTGACGCCAAGCTGCGAGTACAGACCCGAGCGGAGATCAGCAAGCTGCATCAGCGCTTGGAGACGACCTTCATTTACGTCACCCACGACCAGGTTGAGGCCATGACCATGGGGTCCCGGATTGCGGTTATCAAGGATGGCATTTTGCAGCAGTTGGACACTCCGCAGATGTTGTACGACCACCCGGGCAATATATTCGTCGCCGGCTTTATTGGCAGCCCGGCCATGAACTTCTTTGATGCCACCCTGGTGAAGGACGACAGGGGCACCTGGGTGGACAGCGGTACGTTTCGGGTCAGAGTACCGGAGACGATTGCGGATGAACCCAGGGTCAAGTCACATCTGGGGAGAGAGGTTGTATTCGGCATTCGGCCCGAGGATATCCATGATCCTGAGTATGCCCCGCCCGGTATCGTTGCGTCACCGGTGGAGGCGCAGGTGGATGTGAAGGAGTTAATGGGTAACGAGATTTTCCTGTATCTTCTCACGGGGAACAAACTGTTTATTGCTCGTGTCGATCCTCGGACCAGTGCGCCTGTTGGCAAAACCATTCCGGTGGTGATGAACATGGAGAACATGCACCTCTTCGATCCGCAGACACAGGAGACTCTGACGGACTAGCTTGCAATCAGCTTTGACTCCACTGAAAAAACACCCTCTTGGCATGGCGAGGTTCCAGATATCGGGGTCAGGGGACCCGAGCTCACCACAAAATAAGGACAGCACGGGTCCCCTGACCCATTTTTTCAGTGGAGTCAGCTTTGTTTCTCATGGTTTACAGATGGCTATGCGGCTCGTCGCCGGCGTGCCCCGAGGGTAAGGCTGAGCAGAATAATGAACAGTCCCACTAGCCCGATCTCGATCGTCCGGAGCGGGTTGGGGAACCGAGTTGCCGGCTGCGCTTGCTCCAATAGCTCGGGGGCCGGCGTCGGCTCGGGCACAACGGCGTCTTGCGCCTGCTCCTCGGCCGGCTGAGCAGGTGCTGCGCTCTTTGCAGCGGCGGCCGGCTCCTCGGCGGGGGGCTGGTTGCGCAGTTGAGGGGCAACTTGCCTGGGAGCAAGGGTCGCTGCCGGCACCTCTTGCGGTCCACTTGCCGGCTCAAGGAATTTATCGCGCTCAACCTGGACAGTCATCGCCAGTGGAGCACCCTCCTTCACGATTTCTAGCTCGCGAGTCTCTTGGACCATCTTCGGTGCAGCCTCTTCGGCCTGTGGGGCCTGCATAAGTCGTGTTGGTGTGGGGAGCCGGCTCGTGCCAAGGAAGTCGACTGAGAATACGAGGACGGCCAAAACCGCCGTCGCGACGGTGGCCCACTGCAGACTGTTGGGGATCCAGTCTGGCAAGATGAAGCGCCGGCGGGTGGGTTCGCGTTCGATATCGATCTGGCGAATGGCGAAGGAGCGCGGTACGGGAACAGACGGAACCTCTCGCAGCAGGCTGACCGTCCAGCGCAACGACTCCAGCTCTTCGGTACACCGCCGGCAAACCGGCAGATGCTGCTCGACGCGAGTTGCCTCGTTTGGCGTTACTTCGCCATCGATGTACGCCGACAGGAGTTCGATGTCGAGATGGACGTGATTACCTCGATCCCGATTCGTTCCAGAATTCCTCATT
>JBHIAO010000166.1:0-11331 GCA_046758565.1 Anaerolineae bacterium | reverse complement strand
AGCTTGCCGGCCCGCTCGAGGCTCTCGGCGGTCTTGATCAGAATCCCGTTTTCGGCCCCCATACCGGTGCCGGCCATGACCGCCGTCGGCGTCGCCAACCCCATCGCACATGGGCAAGCGATCAACAGAACGGCTGTCATGAAGATCAACGCCTGGGTGAAGCCGGCGGCGCCCACGAAGTACCAGGCCGCGAAGGTCAGCAGTGCCAGCACAATGACAATGGGCACAAACACGCCGGCCACCCGGTCAGCCAGGCGTTGGACCGGCGCCTTGGAGCCCTGGGCCTCCTGCACCAGCCGGACGATTTGCGCCAGCGCCGTCTCCGACCCGACCTTCGTCGCCCTGAATTGGAAAGTGCCCGTCTTGTTGATCGTACCGCCGATAACTTCGTCGCCCTCGGTTTTCTCCACCGGGATGGATTCACCCGTCACCATGGACTCGTCCACCGCCGAGTACCCGGACAGAACAATGCCATCCACCGGCACCCGGCCGCCCGGCCGAACGACGACGATGTCGTCCACCTGCACCTCGGACACCGGCATTTCCTGCTCCTTGCCGGCCCGCAGGACAATAGCCGTATCGGGCTGCAAGTCCATCAGTTTACGGATCGCCGCCGAGGCCTGCCCCTTCGCGCGGGCTTCAAGATACTTGCCGAGGATGATGAACGTCAGGATCATGGCCGCGGTCTCGAAGTAGACGGGGCTGACGATGCCGAAGACTAAGACGGCGGCGCTGTAGAAATAGGCGGCGGACGAGCCCAGAGCGACCAACGTGTCCATGTTAGCTGTCTTGTTTTTCGTCGCCTTCCAGGCGCTGACGTAGAAGTCGCGACCCAGGTAGAACTGAACCGGCGTCGCCAGGGCAAAGGCAATCCAGGCGCTGAAAGGAAGATGCGGTATCAACCCCAGCTCAGGCCCCATGCTGACCAGCATGACCAGCACGCCAAGGACGGCACCCACAATCACCTTGTTGCGCTTGTCGCGGATTTCGGCCTCACGCGCCAATTGCTCGGCATCCTCGAGCGTCTGCTCCGCGCCCTCAACCTGGATGACCTCGTAGCCGGCCTCTTCCACGGCGTGGATCAAATCGGCGCGGCCGACCACGCCCGGCAGATACGTGACGCTGGTCTTTTCGTTGGCGAAATTCACGTTGGCGCTGATAACGCCGCCAAGCCGATTCAAGGACCGCTCGATGGTCATGGCACAGTTGGCACACGTCATGCCCGCAATGGGCAGATCGATGCGCGCGGATGCCACGCCGTAGCCGATGTCTTCAACCACATGCACCAGGTCGCTCGCCGAGACCGCGCCCGGATCGTATTCGACCATCGCCTGTTCGTTGGCGAAGTTCACATTGGCATCCTGAACGCCGGCCTGCCGCTTCAAATTGCGCTCGATGGTCATGGCACAATTAGCACACGTCATGCCGGTGACAGGTAGACTTAGTTTTCGAGTGCTCATAGTTTGATCAGTCCCTACTTAACACAGTGATCAGTGATCAGTAATCAGTGAACAGTGAACAGTTTCTGACTACTGACCACTGATTACTGATTACTGATCACTGACAGCCGGATACCCAATCTCCTCCAGCGTCTTCCGAACCGCGTCAGGGTTACCACCATCGGCATACTCGATGGTCACCAGCTTGGTGTCTACATCCCCGGTCACGCCGGCGACTGAGTCGAGCATCTCCAGCTCGCGCTTGATGGTCGTCACACAGTGTCCGCACGAGATGTTTGGAACCTTCAGTGTCTCAGAAGCCATGATTGAACCTCCTTTGCTTGGTCGCTTGGTCAGGTGGTCGCTTGGTCGTGTGGTCGCTTGGTCAGGTGGTCGATTCGTCGGGTGAAAACGATTATCTGACCACTAGACCATTCGACTATTTGACCACTCGACCACCCGACTATTTGACTACGCGACCAAACGACCTAGATTTTGCTTGCCGTCTCAAACACGTCCATGATTTCGGTGACGACGCGTTCACGCTCCTCAGCGTCCTCGCCGCGGATCGCGGTCGTCACGCAGGTGTTGAGATGATTCTCCAGAATCAAAGCATTAAACTTGTCCAGGGCTCGCTGCACAGCTTGGGCCTGCTGGATTATGTCAATACAATATTGGTCCTCTTCCACCATACGTTGAATCCCACGCACATGACCCTCGATACTCTTGAGTCGGGCTAGCATCTTACGCTTCTCCAGTTCAGGCATTTGCATGCTCCTGGCTCCCTTACCCCCTCCCCCTGGGGGGTGGGGTCAATCCGCTGCAATGGTACCACAAAGCAAGCACCCTGTCAAGTGGCAAGCGCGGAGTGAGGTCAACACGGTACCAGACCACATAATGCGCGATGCGTGATCGTTACGCATCCCGCATTCCGCATCCCGCATCCCGCCATGTATCGCAGTTTACTGCCGCGCGAGGAATTCCCGTGTATATTCTCCTCTGACGCTACCAGAAACCAGGTCTTTTACGTAGTGAGGAAACTAACATATGAACACTGAGAAGTCACACTCGAGATCATTTCTGCTGGTCGTGCTGGCAATCCCGATCGTTGCCAGCATGGCGGTTGCCTGCGGAACCTTCTTGACGCCGCCGGCCCCAACACCGCCGGCCGACGTTGCCGCCCGAAGCCAGGCTCCCACGCCGGCGTCGGCGGCCACCGACACACCACAGCCCCCGCCACTCACGCCCACGGTGGCACCCACAAGTACGCCACAACCTCCGCCACCGACCCCGACTCACACCACGACTCCGCCGGCGGACACCCCGACACGTCCACCAACGGCCCAAACCCAAGAAGGCGAGGCAGGCAGCATGATGGCAAACGCCCAACACGGCCAGGAGCTCTTCAACAGCCTGGGGTGCATCGCCTGTCACGGACCGCAGGGCGAGGGTGCGATTGGCCCCACGATTGCACAGACTGAGCTACCGCTGGCAAGAGTGATCCGTCAGTATCGCGCCCCCTACCAGAGCATGCCACGGTTTGGCCCGGATCAGGTCAGCGAATCAGATATCGCTGACATCTACGCGTATTTGCACACGTTGCCTACACCACAGGAGCCAGTACCCTCGGTCCTGGCCAACGTGACACCAGAAACCGGCATCGGGACGATACGAGGCACCATCGTGTACGGCGGTACCGGCCGGCCGGCCGCTGACGAGCAGATCTACGTCGTACCGGTGGCTGAGAAAGCCGACGGATCACTGACCTTCAGCTACCTGGCTCACCTGCCGGCCGGCACGACGGACGCCGGGGGACGGTTCGAAATCGCTGACGTCGAGGCACAACTGTACGGCGTCTTCTACACGCGACAGGAGGCACCGGTGCTCGATGCAGACGGGAACATCGTACTGGTGAACGTGCTCCCCGGTGAGGTCGCCGAAATCGAAGGTTTGATCCCCTCGCCTTGACAGACAGACCAGATTCGGTGCTCGGGTCTGAGTAACGATCAAACCTGCGGCGTTTTAGCCATCAGGCCCCGTCCTGAGGCTCAGCCCGAAGGGTCCGGTGCTGGCTAACCAAGGCAGCTGAAAGCCCCGATCCCGTGGCGAAATCTGGCGGAACCGGGGCCAGGTGTGGCCGGTGCCCCTCTTATGGGACACACGTCAATTACCAGCGCTTCAGTTCCGGGTCAGGTGTGGGAAGCTGTCGGTTCTCTTCCGGACTTACCCGGCGCCCCCCGTACCCTATCTTATCGAGGTCGCCATCCCAAATCGGTTCATTACTCATGGTGCTTTTTACCGTCGTACCGGGTGCATCGAAGAAACCGTGAGCTACGAAGATCTCAGCCAAGTCCGACACACCATCATGGTCGACATCGCCCTGGAAAACCGACCTGAGGCTATCGTCCCCAAGCAGGAGAGCGTACAGGTCAGGCACATCATCGAGGGGATCACCGATGTTGTCCACCAGGATAGTCCTCAGCAACGCAGCCTCCCGGATCGCCAGGTTGTCGCTACACTCCACCGTCTGCTCGCCGGCCGGGCACGGCACCGGATACGCTCGCTCGCCGTCGTCAATCAGGTCCCACAGCAATCCGGCGACGGCCCATTCCTCATACTCGATAGCACGCGTGTTGCCACCCCCTACCAGGTAGTCCCAGGCCTTCATCTCCTCATGGGCACCACCCGACACCTCTGGCTCAGGTGGCAAGCCTGGACCCCGATGCGGCGCGGTCTGATAGTTCTTAAGCTCAAGATCGATGATCGTCCAGCCGCTGAGCGTGGCATCCCATGGCTTTGGGTCATTCTTCATTACCGACACGAAGAAGTCGGCAAAGCCTTCCAGCAGAGAGGCAGCCGTGGTGCTGTCGCAGAAGCCGGCATGGAAGAAGTTCCCCTGTGCCTGGCTACAGGCGGCGTCGTCTGACCAAATGCCCGAGACCGATGGCAGACCCCTGGTCTGGTCAAGCAGATAGTGGCCCACCTCGTGGTAAATGGTGAAGCGCATGTTGGTCTTGTCCCCCCGCTGACTATAGTTCGATCGGTTGTTCTGCCCATCGGCCGAAAGATATAGCGTCGCGTCGTCGGGATTGTAGCACGAGACTCCCGCGGCGGACGTGTCCACGCAATTCGCGGGCATGGTCGCGGCCATGCTGTAGCCCTGGATGGTAAGCACACCCGGGAGCTGGATGCCAATCGCCTGGATGTAGCGCATAGCCTTATGCCCCTCGGTGTACATCAACCCAAAATCGCTCAACCGGGAATCTCCTGCCCATGGGGATGCGACTCCCGTCTGGTGTTGGCTGAAGTCGAGGTTAACGGTCTGGACCAGGGGTTGGTCGTCCGGCTGATCCGCCGGCACAGTCACTGGCGCTTCCAAATACACTTCTCGCCCCCTCTTGTTGGGGTCGTTGGCGCCGTCGGTGATGCGCAGAGTGGTTCTTCGGGGGCCCCGACCCGACGGCAATGGCTCGACGAGGCCCCAACCATCGGTGAGGTACACGCGCAGGCGGTAGGTCTTGCCGGCCGCGACATTGAGGAACATGTACTCTCCATTCTCATCTGTGGCCACTGCGTCGAGGAGATTGCCAGTCTCGTCGTCGTACAACATCACCGCCACGTCCTCCAGTGGATCATCGTGGCCGTACTCAATGTGATTGCTCTGCCGGCCATCTTTCACCGTGCCCCGTATGGTAGCCGTCTGGCCGATCATATCCACGATCTGCGGCCGGAAGGCGACGCAGGCGTTGTGACCTGGCGACCCGTCCACGAAGACACCGATCGCGACGGCGACCTGCCAGTCGGCATCCTGGTGTGTATACCAGCACGGTGCACCATCCTGGCCATCAACCGTGCCAACTAACGTGTTGAACTGCAACGGGTTGGCGGTGCTGGGGACTATGCTGCTGATGGCTGCTGCATCTGTCCACAGTTCCCAAAGACCGGTGGGATAGAGTAGGTTACGCTGCACGTCCTCGGGCGGATTCTCAGGGTGTCCGCAATTCGGGTTCCGAACAAACCCGACAAACCACGACTTGTCACAAGGGTAGCCACTAATCGTGATGTTCCAATTCGCGTGGATCTGCGGGACGAAGTTCTGCACCGCGAACAGGGTGTTAATCCGGTTGAAGAGCGTCTGGTCGGGCAGGAGGACGAACCCATAGTCGTGATCGTGCGTACCCGGGAATCGGTCGCCGGCCCAGGCCGTGTTGGTTTCCAGATAGACGGTCAAGGCCTCGCCGAAGGGCTTCTTTACGACGCGCTGTCCGTTTTCCCATTGCCAACTGCGCGCCGGGATGACCTTGACGGTATTTACCCAGCCACGCCTGGCCAGCGGGCGCCCTGCGCTGTCGTACTGGTAGACACAGTGCCCAGCCGTCATGATCCTGTCAGGCCGGACGAAGAACCCGGTGCAGAAGTCTGGCTTGCCATCAGCCCTGGTAATTTCCAGATGCACGATGGCACGATACGGGTCTTCGGTGGTGGTCCAAACTCGCCGGCGGTTGTCCGCCCCGCGAATGTCGTTGGGCACCGGGCCGCCGCTTCTCTCGCCCAGCAGGCCCTCACCGAGCGCGTGGGCCGGAGCACCGTTCTCGACCAGGGCTTCCCCGGTGCTAGCCAAAGGCTCGCTGCCGTTCGGGCTCGCGCCGATGAGCATTATGGGCTCGGATGCCTGGTCGGGCTCGCCGGCCAGGGTGCCAGGGACAGGGACCACGCCGCCCAGGAGCATGACCAGCAGACAAACCACTACTAGCTTCCTCATGACCGTTGTCTCCTTTCCTGTGATCGATCCAATGTGTGAGCCACCGCCATCCTACGGAAGCTGGCCGATCATATTCACTATCTGCGGCCGGAGGGCAACACAGGCGTTCCACCGCCCCCGGTCCTTGTCCTTATCGTAGCTACCGTCGCCATCGTCATCCCAGTAGTTGTAGTTTGACCAAACACCGACCGCGACGGAAGTGCTCCACTGCTCGCCCTGGTATGTGTACCAGCACGGCGATCCGCTTTGGCCGTTATTGGTGTCTACCATATCCGTCCGGAATTGGAGGGGGAGGATCTCACTGATGCGACCGCTGTGCGTCCACATCTCCCACAGACCCTCTGGGAAGAGCAGTTTACCACTCGCGTCCTTGGGACAATCTGGACTGCCGTCACGATCCGTGTCTGGGGGGTATTGTGTACCCCCAAGTGGACTACACCACGACTTGTCAACAGGGTAGCCGCTAATCGTGATCTGGTCATCTACGTTCCGAGCAAAACTCTGCACACCGAACAGGGTGTTGATCCGGTTGAAGAGCGTCTGGTCGGGCAGGAGAACGAAACCATAGTCGTTGTCGTATGTGTAATTACCATTCTCATCAACCGGCTGGGAGGACTGTGCCCAGGCGGTAGTGGTATAGAGGTAGAACGCGTCGTCCTCGCCGAAGGGCTTCAGTTCGACATGCTTCCCGTTCTGCCGCTCCCAACTGCGCGCCGGGATAACCTTAACTGTCTTCACCCAGCCTCGCCCGCCGACCGGATTGCCTGACGAGTCGTAACCATAGATACAGTGCCCGGCTGTCATGATGGTTCGCGGCCGGATGAAGAATCCGGTGCATACGCCAAGCTTGTCATCGGCCGCGACGATTTCCAGGTGCACAACCGCGCGATAGGGATCAGTGGTAGTGGTCCAAACCCGCTCCCGGTTGTCACCGCCGACAATGACGTTGGGCGTCAGCTCGTGAAGCTCAGCGCCAACCAGGTCCTCTTCGGGCATGCCGGCGACAATCCCACCTTCGGACGGGACCTCCGGCTCGCCGATGTCAAGACGAACGCCAATCAGCTCCACCGGCTCGTCGGTCTGGTAAGGCTCGCCGGCCAGGGCAGGGGTGGGGACAATGCTGCCCAACAACATAACCAGCAAAGAAAGCATCACCAACTTTCTCATGAGGCTTGCCTCCTCTCGTGTGATCGATTCGAACCCTCGCGTAAAGTCTGTGTTGAACAAGCGCTTCATCGTGTTTATCTCCTGTTGGTCTTGAGGGCTTTAACCCCTCGAATTCTCTGCACACATCATACCACGGCTGTTCGCGCTCTGCCTGATCCTTGGCTTGCGGTTGGCTCACAAATAGATCAGCAGGCTCACATTTGGCTCACAGACAGTGTGAGGACAGCAAAACGGGGAGGTCAATGACCTCCCCGTGCTACGGTCTCTGTCTCTGTACCCGTTTCTGTGTGGAACGGCTGTGTGAAGCTAGCGGGCAATCAGGGGAAAATAGGTCGCCGGCACACCGCACGGCCCGTTGTCCACGAAGCAGTGCCGGTAGATCAACAGGCCGTCGCTTGACCCCACGTACAGCTTGTCGCCAACCGCTACAAGCTTCGAAATGTCGGCGGCCGGAACGATGGTGCTGGCGCGAAGTTTGGGGTACCACCGGTTGGCGATGGACAGGACGCACAGCCTGTTCTCACCGCACCTGAGGAAGAGGTAATCGCCGGCCAACGATACGGCACTGCTCTCAACTCCCAACTCCAGGGTGGTACGCCGCTGCGGTGCGTCGGGATCCGTGACGTCGTAGACGTAGAGGGTGCCCCCGGCGGCGATGTACAGCGCGTTGTCACGGGCGGCCAGACGCCCAGACGTGCCGTCGATGAAACCTCGGGGCTGTGGGCGGGCCGGATCGCCCACGTCGGTGATCTGAACCCCGCTCCTCTGGCCCGGCACGACACCGCTTGATGCGGAGTACACCCGGCTGCCCGTTGCCAGAACCGCGAACACGCGCCCGTCGTCGTACCCGGCAATCTCCCGAGCGTAGGCCGGATCGGAGAGATCGACAATCGACACGCCACCGAGGGCGTAGAAATTCGTGTCGGAATCGAGCAGGCCGGCGTAGGCGTGATCGCCTTCGACATCGACCGCTCGGATGCGCGCCCCCTCGACCTCAGTTCGGAGGGAGACCGCCGTCATCTGTGTTGGTTGACGCGGGTCCCGCGTATCAAAGACGTACAGTGTCTGGCCGACACTTGTGAGTAACAAGTTGTCCGTCGCAGCGATCGGTGCACCGCCGCCGTCACTGATGGTGCCAATCTCCATCGGTTGGGCGGGGTCAGAGACGTCCAGGATATGCACGTCGCCCAAGGAGTGGCGCTGGGCGACGTATAGGCGATGTCCCACGGCAGCCATGTCCACAACCGGGGCATCCGTCCATCTGCCGACAAGTTCCAGGGCAGGCGGCGGCGAGGGACCCAACTTCAGGATGACCAGTCCTCCATTTCCATCGGCCACGTAGGCGGCGTGACGTCCGGCGACAGAGACGTCCCAGGCAACCCCAGGCGTGTCGTAACCTCCCACCTCCATCGGTGCTGCGGGGTCGGAGATATCCACCACGCGCAGGCCGCCTCCCCCAGCGGCTGCGTAGGCGTAGCCGACGACGTAGACGTCATGCACGATAGAAGGCAGCACCGCTGACTGGCCCACGAAGGTGAGGCCGGCCGGATTGAACAGATGCAGCACCACCAGGCGGGGCCCCAGGCCGATGTAGGCGTAGTTCCCTTGCACCGCCACGGCGTTGGTCGGGCCACCAATTTGGCCGATGAGTTCGATCTCTCGACGGGTTGGAGACGCCACGTTCTTCGCCGGCTGCTGGGGGGTGACGATGTCAGCCGGTCTGAGCTCCAGCTTCTGCGTCGCCCCAGCCGGAGCGATCGAAGGGCCACGGCTCACTATCAAGAGAATGAACACCGCAAGCAATTGCGCTCTCACTGCTCCGTTCTGTACGTTCCGCGGGCGAATCGAAGTAGGGGTGGCAGCCGGCAGCCTACGGTTGGGATTGCATGGAGAACACGTGCGACGCCGGCATCTGGCAGACATCGCGCCACCGCATGGCCACCTGTGTGACGTCCAGGAGGTTTTGGACTCCGTCCTTGTTGACGTCGAAGGGAGCGGCGGCCGGCTGTCCCAACCGGCTCACGACGGCCTGGATGTCGTCCACGCGCACGTCACAGTCGCAGTCAATGTCCTCGTCGCGGCAGACGCCGAGCCTCGTCGTGAGAGGCTGCGAAGGGTTGTCCGTGCGCCGGCCGGCTGTGAGCACGATCCACTCCCCACCCTGGCTCCCGATGGTGCCGAAGGGCGTTGCCGTGAGGCTCCCCACAGTCAATGCGCCATTGTAGACCCCGCTGCTGTTAGCCGTCTCCTGCATGGCAACCATAGCCGCAGCACTGGGCGAGACCGCCGTGAGTGCATATGCGTTTGGCTGGCTGGAATCCACATCTGTACCGGTCGCGCGAATATCGATCGTGCTGCCGGGCCGGACAATCGTAACAGGAGCATCATCGAGGGTCATGTCCATGGCACCGAAGCCCTGATCCACCGGCGCAGGCAACGGTGGAGTACTCTCTGCCGAGGCACCGAGCGATCCATCGGTTCTGATCGTCATGGTCATAAACCAGTTATGCCAGACCGCAATGGAAGCTCCCGGACCTCCATTCACCGCTCCGGTGACCGGCCGCTCTCCGGTGACCGGCCGCTGGCTTCCCACCAGAATGTCACTGAAGTTATTCTGGAAGTTATTGTTGTAGACAGTGGGGACAGATCGAGAGAAGTCCACATCACCGCGTTGATCCCCCACATCGGCCAGGTCGGGGTTGTCGAAGAGGGCAAGCGCCGTCGCATTGTCATGCAGGTTCGAGTGGGTCAGGCTGAAAGACGCGGGGCTCCCCACAACGGCCTCGGTACCGTACGAGATGTCAGCATAAGCAATCTGGTTCTGGCAGGTGCGTTTCTCGGTGATGATGCTATGTGGCCGCTCGCTGGGACTCTCGATGAGCTGGATGCTGCCCCAATCTGACCGCGCAGGGAATTCGGCAGAAGATGTGAAGATTACCGGGTCAGTCGGGGTGCCTCTCACCACCAGACAGCCCCAAACGGTGATGTCGTTCTGGCCCGTGGGCAGGTCTGTGGAGATGCCGGGTGTCAGCTTGAATAGCACGACTGTGCCAGGCTCGATAGTCAGGGTAGCGCTCTTGTCAACTATCAGGTCTTCCACGATGTAGTAAGGGTTGTTGTCTTTGGTCCAGGTGGTATCCCGAAAGACGTACCCCTGGACGGTCGTACCGAAGGGGTTCTCGATTTGGGTTGGGTTCTTAACCAGGGCATTGTCGCTCATATCCTGGACATCGTTTATGTCAAGACGGTAAATATGATTTCGACGGATAGTCAGGTTCCCAGCGAAAGAGAGGATGACAGTTCGATCATTGTCCTGGTAGCCCATTACCTGGCTTGGTCGAAATGCCAAGAACCCGTTCGCCCACGACTCAACCAGATTGAAGTTGTAGATGGCGACAGAAGCGCGCTGCACCGGTTTGTTGAAGGTCACTAGCACCGTGGTGTTGTTGGTCAGGGTGACCTCCTCAACACGGAATCCAACATCCAGGTCAAAACTCACGCTGTCATCGGCATTCTGGGCGATGTCGGTGATGGCAATGCCCGTAAAATCGCCCGGGCAGCCCAGACAGTTCTTCGTGCTGCGGGCGGGCGAGAACCGTTCGGTGGAGGGATCCCCGTCGTACGGGTCGCCCTTGTCGCCCTGGTTCAGCAAGTGGGCCTGGTCCAGGTCGGCGTGGCCGTCTGCCGCTTCCAGCTCGATGAACTTGAGTTGGTCTGGAGACCCTTGCTCCGGTGGCCCCTTAGGCGACTCTAACGTGCTCTCGTCCCATCTGGTCAGGAGGCTAACACCGAAGTTTTCATGCTCTGCCGCGATCCGTTCATCAACGTGATAGATCAGCAGGCCGGCTCCAGGTAGGCGCTGATCGTAGTTGGTCCGGTTCGATGGCACGAAGCCTGGCTGGCGGTTCTCAATGAGGAAATACTCCGTCTTGTCAATGCCGTCCAGGAAAACCTGGTAAATTG
>JBHIAO010000165.1:0-11386 GCA_046758565.1 Anaerolineae bacterium | reverse complement strand
TGAGAAGCAAAGGGAAATCGAAAACAGGGGCTACGCTGACGGTTTTCGCTGCTTGCGTGTTCTTGCTCTTGCAAGACCACCTCGACCATCTGATCCGCATTACCATTGACAACGAATATGATGGGCATGGCGCTGACATCAAAGCGCTCCTGTTGCGACATATCTGGAAGATGGAGCCCGATTTTGAGCCGTGGAAGATCGAAATAAGTTCAATTGGGAAGGGCTCGCGGGCACATAACAGAGCGTGGTCAGCACGAAAACAAAGAGAGACCATCAACCGAACAATCACGTCACGGGAACTCCTAGAGGTAGTGGGGTAAGCTGACGAGGAAAACAAAAAGCGACCGGGGGGTCCCTTTCGTTGCGGGAGCTGATGCCTAGCTACAGCCACGGACTGGTTACCGCCGACGTCACTAAGCCACCCGGTCTGCTCAAGAACATTGTACCATGGAAAACACAATTCGTCAAATGATTCACACACGACCCCGCGACCTTCAGCCGGCAGGAGAGACATGTCGCAGAAAACGCGCATTCTGATTGCTGACGACGAGTCCATCATCCGCATGGGGCTGCAGGTGATGCTGCGTGACCTGGGCTATCAGGTTGCCGGCACTGCTCGCGACGGGATTGAGGCTCTGGACATGGTCCGTGAAAAGCCACCCGATCTGGCCATCCTGGACATCAAGATGCCTCGGATGGACGGCCTGGAGGCCGCCGAGGCCATCAGCCGGGAGCGGCCGATCCCCATCATCATCCTCACCGCCTTCAGCGATCGCGAATACGTGGAGCGCGCCAAATCGACCGCCGTTCACGCTTATCTGATCAAGCCGGTCAGAGAAGAAAAGCTGATGCCGGCCATCGAGCTGGCTCAGGCGCGCTTCTTGGAACAACAGACCCTGGCCGAGGAAGCGCAAAGCCTGGAAGAGGCGCTGGAAACCCGCGATTTGCTGGATCAGGCCAAGCGGTTGCTCATGGACGAGCTCGGTATCGAAGAGGCCGAGGCGTTCCAGCGCATCCATCGCCAGGCGCGAGACAGCCGACGCTCCATGCAATCCGTGGCCCAGAACATCATCGATCAACACCGATAATGTTGAGTAAGCGTTCAGAGGGTGTCATATTCCTTGAGGCAGGCAATTCTTTACAAACAGGGCAAGTTTTCCTCACGGATAGAATGCATTTTTCCTGTTTTATCCGTGTTTTTTCCATCCGTGAGAAGTTGTTGATCGCTTGTCGGTTTGACTGGAACAAGTCACCCGGGCAGACCCCGAAACACGGCAACACAGTATGAACACCGGCAATCAATACCGCAACTTGGTGCTGCGGGAACGGTTGAGCGATGACGCAGTCGACAGTTTGCTGACGCCTGTCGGGTTTGCCGACTGGCGTGCAGCTCACCACACCCTGCAGCGCATGGCACGCGACTCGGAAGTGCGGCTGGCGCTGGCTGACTGCCTTCCCCATCTGGTGATGGCCCTGTCTGCGGCTGCAAGTCCTGATCGGGTGCTGGTGAACTTTGAGCGCTTTGGACGGAGCGTCGCCGACCCCCTCGCACTGTTCCACTACCTGGCCGGCAACCCACGTGCAGTCGAGATGCTGGTGACACTCTTCGCCGGCAGCCAGTTCCTCACCGAGATTCTGCTGCGGAATCCTGAATACTTTGAGCGACTGATGGAGCGTAAGGGTCTGGCGCATCCGAAGAGCGTAGGACAACTGTGCGCGGAGGCCCAGACTGCGGTCGCACCGTTTACAACAACTGACAGCCAGTTCGATGCCCTCAGACGCTACCAGCGATGGGAACTGCTGCGCATCGGCGCGTGCGACTTTTTCGGTTTATGCGATATGCAAACCGCAACGGCGCAACTGTCACGCCTTGCGGACAGCCTCGTGCGTGTGGGTCTCGACATCGCTGCCACGGAGTTGGGCGTCACAACGGATGGGTTTGCTGTGCTAGCGCTGGGCAAACTGGGTGGCGAGGAACTCAACTACAGCTCCGACATTGATCTGCTGTTCCTGGCCGAGTCGAATGTCACAGACTACCAGCAGCTCGGCCAGCGATTGATCGAGGCGTTGGCGCGCGTGACAGCAGAGGGGTTCCTCTATCGCGTGGACATGCGGCTGCGCCCGTGGGGACGGACCGGCGCGTTGGTGTCTTCGCTAGATGGCCATATCGCCTACCTGCGCGAGCATGCCCGGCTGTGGGAAAAACAGGCGCTGCTCAAAGCCCGGGTAATTGCCGGCGATGACGCCACGGGGGACGAATTCCTGCACCGAGCGGCGCCTTTGCTGTTCGACTCGAAGGGCGAGGCGGTGCGCGCCCACGTACATGAGATGAAACAGCGCACTGAAGCTCACCTTCGCCGGCACAAGCGAGAATGGGGCCAGGTCAAGTTGGGCCAAGGCTCCATCCGCGATGTCGAATTCGTCACCCAGTATCTGCAACTTGTGCATGGTGCGGACCATCCCGAGGTCCGCCCGCGCAGAACGCTCGACGCGCTGGCGCAACTGTCTGCCGGCGGATTCCTGCCGGCCAGCGAATACCGCGTGCTGGCGGATGGCTACACCTTCCTGCGCACCGTTGAGCACCACCTGCAACTGATGCATCATCGGCAGACATCCAGATTGCCCGACAACAGCGACGAACTCACCAACCTTGCGCGGCGATTGGGCTTCCAGGGCAGTGACGCCGGCACGCAATTTCTCAGGCGCTATGAACAGCATTGCAAGGCCGTTCGCACCGTCTACCAGCGACATCTTGGGAGTGATAACGTGGAAAAACCTGCTTACCCCCAGACCGCACCCCGCGACATCCGCCGGCACGTCGAACGCATGGACCCGTCGTACACGGCGACCTTCAGCGACGCCGAGATCAGGCGTCACGCCGAACTCGCGTCACGCCTTAATGAGCACAACCTGGTCGAAGTCGATGCTGTGCCCCTGGACAACGGATGCTGGCGTGTTACCGTCGTCGGTTACGACTATCTCGGCGAACTTTCGCTGATCTGTGGGTTGCTGTTCGTCTACGGGTTCAGCATCCTTGACGGGCACGTCTTCACCTACGAACCGCCGGTTCGCCCACCGACTGCACCGACAGCTATACGTCGCCGGCCAAAGCATCGACGACGGCGGTCGTCCAGGACGATGCACAGAGCTTCGCCGCGGAAAATCGTCGATGTCTTCACGGTCCAGCCGGTGTTCGGAGGAGCCAGCCCGGACGTGTGGTCGCGCTACGCCGATGAACTGAGCGCCCTGTTGCGTCCGCTGCAAGCGGGAAGACAGCGCAAGGCACAGGGTGAACTGGCCAAGCGCGTCGCAGTCATCCTGCCGGAGACATTAGACCCCACCGCCACGCTCTATCCGATTGACGTCGAAATTGACAACACAACCTCCGATCGCTATACCGTCCTCCACATTGGAGCACCTGACACAGCCGGGTTCCTCTACGAATTTGCCAATGCGCTCGCCCTCAACGGCATCCACATTGCCCGCGTGACGATCGACTCCGTGGGAGACCGGGTCCACGACACTCTCTACGTTACCGACGCCCATGGGCAAAAGATCACAGAACCCGACAAGCAGCGAGAGCTGCGCGCCGCCACAGTCCTGGTCAAACACTTCACGCATTTGCTCCCGCGCTCGCCCAACCCGAAGTCTGCCCTGCTACATTTCCGCGAGTTCGTCGGGCAACTATTCACACGCCCCGATTGGCCCGACGAACTCGCCTCCCTGGAACACCCCGAGGTGCTGGAGGCGCTGGCGCGGCTTCTAGGGGTCAGCGATTTTCTGTGGGCGGATTTCCTGCGAATGCAGTACGCCAATCTGTTCCCCGTCGTGCGCGACGTAGACGCACTGGCCACCGCCAAATCCAGGGCGGAATTACAGACGGAACTGCGATCTACTTTACAGGAAGCCCCCGACGGTGCCGGGCGTCGGGCCGCACTGAATGCCTTCAAAGATCGCGAGATGTTCCGCATCGACATGCGGCACATTTTGGGGCACACCACCGAGCTCGGACAGTTTTCCGAAGAACTTACGGAACTGGCCGAGGTCGTCATAGAGGCTGCCTATCGGTTGTGCGATGAAGAATTGCGCGCCCGGTTCGGCGAGCCATGCCTTGAGGACGATAGCCCTTCCGCGCTGACTGTCTGCGCACTGGGCAAACTCGGCGGGCGGGAGCTGGGCTTCGCCTCAGACATCGAGTTGATGTTTGTCTATGCCGGCAACGGTGAAACCACTGGACCCCGGGTCATCAGCACGAGCGAGTACTTCGAAAAGCTGGTACAAGCGATGCTCGGCGCTATCCGGGCGAAACGAGAAGGCATTTTTGAGGTCGACCTCCAGCTTCGACCTTACGGCAGCGCCGGCAGCATGGCAGTATCGCTGGAGGCCTTCCGCCGCTACTTCGATCCGGACGGGCCGGCATGGGATTATGAACGGCAGGCGCTGGTCAAGTTACGCCCCATTGCCGGCGACTTCGAGTTCGGCGAGCAGGTGGTGGCTCTACGCGACGAGTTCGTGTACAGCGGCGAGCCGTTCGATGTTGCTGCCATGCGTGCGATGCGAGAGCGGCAACTCAGGCATCTTGTCAAAGGTGGCACGATCAACGCGAAGTATAGTCATGGCGGGTTAGTGGACGTGGAGTACCTTGTGCAGGGATTACAGATCACGCATGGACACCGAGACGCCGGCCTGCGTTTGACCAACACCAACGAAGCGACGGGGGCGCTGGCGGCGGCCGGCATCCTGTCGCCTGACGACTACACGCGTCTGCACGAAGCGCACAGGTTTCTACGGCGGCTGATCGACGCCTTGCGTATGGTGCGCGGCCATGCCAAAGACCTGACGGTTCCTGCTTCGGACAGCGAAGAGTTCGCGTTCCTGGCCCGCCGGCTGGGCTACGGCAGTGATGTCGCGCAGTTGCACCACGACCTCACCCACCACACCACGCAGGTGCAAGAACTCAGTGCACAGTTGTTGAGCTGAAGGGTAACCTGCACCCATCTGCTGATGGTCGAACTCGGCACCGGGGAGACCGATGCGTTCCAGCGCATCCATCGTCAGGCCCGGGACAGCCGGCGTTCGATGCGCTCAGTGGTTGCCGCTTGCATCAACATAACAGGATAACTGCTCGATCAAAGTCGAGTCATCGCGCCGCCACAATCGCGGAGGTGGGGCCTCGGTGGGAGGAAAGCTTCACATCTGCCTAGTATGCCATTACCCTTAGAGCGGACGGAAACGGAAAACCGGGGTTGACAAGACCCGGAAGATGTGCTATACTGTTTCGTGTTGATGGAGCCACGCTCCACACACAATTGAATCGGCGGTGTGCCGACCACACCAATCGGCGTAGAGTAGCGCCGAACTTTCTATAAGGCCGCGAAGCCCTCAAACGCACGTTGATGCGTTTGAGGGCTTTTTTGTTTTGTAGTCGCCCGTCTGTCTGACACAGGTTGCGGAGTGGAGCAAGAGCCACCTGTGAGACGTCCCGAGCGGTGTCCTGAGCCCCGTCGAAGGGCTGTCGAAGGGACGGGCCTGCGAGCCGGTTGGTGATCAGTAACCAGTGATCAGTGATCAGATTCTGACGACTGGTTACTGATTACTGGTCACTGGTCACTGGTCACTGATAATGAAGGAGGTGTCGTTTTGATCAAACACAGAAAATGGACCGTCGCTCTCTTGCTGGCGCTCATCGCGCTGGCAACCATCGCCGGCCCGGCCTTGGCGCAAGAAGAAGGGCCAACGGCGGCCGAACTGGGAGTCGCCATCGACACGGTGTGGGTCCTGCTGGCCGGCGTCCTGGTGTTCTTCATGCAGGCCGGCTTCGGCTTCCTGGAAGCCGGCTTCGTCCCGTCGAAACACGTGGCCAACATCCTGATGGAAAACTTCATCGACACGTGCGTTACCGGGCTGACCTTCTGGGCCTTTGGGTTCGCCCTGATGTTTGGCGCCGGCAACCTGTTCTTCGGGCACCAGTTCTTCTTCATGCGCGGGCTGGGGGGGACGGATGCTTTTGGCATTCCCGGCTACGCGTTCTGGTTCTTCCAGTTTGCTTTCAGCGCTGCCGCATCCACCATCACCTCTGGTGCGATGGCCGGCCGCACCAAGTTCGTGGCCGACCTCGTTTACAGCGCGTTCCTGAGCGGCATCATCTATGCCATCGTGGGTCACTGGATCTGGGGCGGCGGCTGGCTGGGCCAGTTGGGCTTCAAGGACTTCGCCGGCTCCACTGTGGTTCACTCCGTGGGCGGCTGGGCCGGCCTCATGGGCGCGTTGGGCCTGGGGGCGCGGCTCGGCCGGTTCAACGCGGATGGCACGGCCAACGAAATCCCAGGCCACAACATCAGCCTGGCTGCGTTGGGGACTTTCGTGCTGTGGTTTGGCTGGTACGGCTTCAATCCCGGCAGCACCCTGGGCGCCACGTACCCAGGGGCTGCTAATGATATCGCCCTGATCACCGTCAACACCACGCTGGCCGCAGCCGCCGGGGCCTTCGCCGCCCTGTTTCTGCAATGGTGGCGTACCGGCTGGCCGGACGTGGGTATGTCGCTCAACGGTGCGCTGGCCGGCCTGGTATCGGTCACCGCCCCGTGTGCCTGGGTCAGTCCGCTGGCCGCTGTCATCATCGGCGTGATGGGCGGCATCCTTGTGGTGTACGGTATGGCTCTCCTGGAGAAGCTGCGCATCGACGATCCTGTGGGTGCCGTGGCGGTGCACGGGATTTGCGGCGTGTGGGGCACGCTGTCCATCGGTCTGTTCGATGTCACCGATGGCCTGTTGTATGGTGGTGGCGTCACCCAGATCGGTATTCAACTCCTGGGGGCGGTCGCCGTTTTCATTTTTGTGACCATCAGCATGGGATTGGCCTTCCAGGTCATCAAGGCCACCATCGGCCTGCGTATCCATCGTGAAGGCGAGGTAGCCGGCCTCGACATCACCGAGCACGGCGTGATCAGCTATCCCGAGTTCGGAACCACCATTGTCCACACCGTGACGGGTGAGGTGGCTATGGCTCCTGGCTCCGCCAGTGCACATGGTTAGATCAGTAGTCAGCAACAGGACTTATGCGGTGCCACTGCAATTAACCGCAGAGAGCGCAGAGAGCGCAAAGAAATGATGCCGATGACTACCGACTACTGAAAGGACGAATGATGCAGATTTCGCTACGTCGCAACATCCAACCGCACCCGACTCTCAGGTATTTCATTGACGCAGACCTGAGCCGGTTCGTGGTCAGGCCCCAGCAGGTGACGATTGCGGTCCACCATCACCCGGTGACAGCGCCCCAGGGCATCGTACGTGAACTTTACACCGCCGACCTGGCCGGCTTCCGCCTGGAGGCCGGCAACGTCAACAACATCGTGCAGATGACGCAGAAGTTGTTGCCCGCGTTGGTCAACTACGCCCGCTTGCCTGACTACGTTTTCATCGCCCGACGCGCTCAGCGCATCTATCCGGTCTACACCATCGGCGACGAAGTCGTGGCCACCACGCCGGGTGGGCCCGCGTTTCGCCACGTGGAGTTGGCCAAAGTGCGCGCCTACCTGACCGATTACATGGTGGAAATAGGTGAACTGGGCGTGCCGGGGAAGAGCGAGAAGTTACACGTGCGTGGCGTCAGCCGGCAGACGCTGGCGCTGCTGCGCCCAGTCTTCTACTTGAAAAAGCGCATCCCCGGTCAGACCGAGTTCTGGGCACCGGTGTTCGAGGCCGAAGATGAGCGCAGTATCTACGCCTACGTGGCCAGCGCTAAACGGGAGGCGCCCATTGACGGCGGCCAGGAGGTCCTGGCCTTCCGTGAGATCTGCGCCGAGGCGCTGATCGCCGACAAACGGCTGCTCGACAGCTACGATCTGCGCCCAGACCGCTTGATGCCTGACTACTGGGCACGTCTGGAGGCCACGTTGGAAAAAGACCGGCTCAAATTGGCCGTGTTTGACAACAACACAACCACCAACGGCAGCGAGATCGCCTTGTACAACAACGGGGAGCTTCTCGTCGCCGTCGAAGTGCGCAGCGCCGAGAATCGTTTCGGCCTGTTCATTGGAAGGAATATCACTGACGTCCGCGATCACCTGGCTCAGGACTACCTGCGTCGCGGCCTTATCGGCAGCCTGGACTCCGTGCGGATCGTGCCGGCGCAGCGGAAGGAGGCGCGGGTATCCATGCTGGATCGCGTGTTGCATGCCCCAGCCTACTCGTGACGCAACACGCAATACGCAGTACGCAGTACGCAATACACGAAAGGAGATTCCCATGACAACAGCAGTTGTTGCAACCCTCATTGTCCTTGGCATTGCCATCATCGCCGGCCTCATCGCCCTGTGGTACTGGCGGTACACCAAGGCCGGCCCCAACGAAGTTCTGGTGGTCTCAGGCCGCGGGCGGTACCGGTTCGTGCGGGGCGGCACCTTCGTGTGGCCCATCCTGGAGCGGGTCCAGAGCCTGAGTCTGGCCCTGCTCACCTTGGATGTACACGCCGCCGACGCATACACCAAGCAAGGCGTCAAGCTCATGGTTGACGGCGTAGCTCAGGTGAAGGTCAGAAGTGACGAAGAGAGCATCCGGCTAGCAGCCGAGCAGTTCCTGGGCAAGCCGGCCGATGAAGTCAAGCGGGTGGCCCTGCAGGTGATTGACGGCTACGTGCGCGCCCTCCTTGGCACCATGTCCGTCGAAGACGTGTATCTGACTCGCGAAGAATTCGCCCGCCAGATCCGCGAAAGCTCCCAGCACGATCTGGAGCAGATGGGTCTGCAGATTGTTTCCCTGACGATCCGGCACGTCGCGGATGAGGAAGGCTATCTGGACGCGCTGGGTAAGCCACGCGTCGCGGAGGTCAAGCGCGACGCTGTCGTGGGCGAGGCCAAGGCTGACGAAGCGGCCATGGCAGCTCGCTATGCCGCTGACACCAACATCGCCAGAGCACGCCGGGACAAGGAGATCAAGGAAGCCCAGTACGCGGCCGACGTAGCTGCCACCACAGCCGAGAGCGACTTGGCATACGATCTCCAGAAGTTCAAGCGCCAGCAGGAGGTGAAGCGCGAAGAAATCGCCGTCCAACTGGTGGAGAAAGAGCAGCTCACGGCGCTGGAGGAGAGGGAGATTCTGCGCCGCGAGAAGGAACTTGACGCCACCGTCAAGCAGCCGGCCGACGCCGAGCGCTACCGCATCGAAACCCTGGCCCAGGCAGAGAAGGTTCGCCTGGAGACCGAAGCCGCCGGCAAGGCTGAGGCTATCCGGGCCGAGGGCTTCGCCGAGGCCGATGCTCTGAAGGTCAAGGGGACCGCCGAAGCCGAAGCCATGCACGAGAAGGCCGGCTCCTGGAAGGAGTACAACCAGGCCGCCGTCACTCAGATGTTCGTCAACATTCTGCCGCAACTGGCCAGCGCCGTGGCTGAGCCCCTCAGCAAAACAGAGAAGATCGTGGTTGTGGGTGGCAACGGGCACAACGGGACCGGTGTATCCAGGATCACTCAGGATGTGGCCGAGATCATCGCCCAGATCCCCACCGTCGTCGAAGGGCTGACCGGCGTGCAGTTGCGACAGTTGGTGAACGCGGTGCCGGGGCTGGCCGTCGAAGGCGTTGAGCCGGCTACAGACGAAGACATGACGTGACGCGTGATGCGGGATACGGGATGCGTGAAACGTGATGCGTGTTGCGTGTTGCGGAGATCCTTCACGTCTTACGTTGCACGTGTGTGGAAGTTACTTTCGAACTTGCTCAAGGAGACAACATGACACTAAACACAGCGAAACTTCGACCCATCGAAGAGATAACCGAACTCAGCTACGGCCGTGCCGGCTGGCTGGACATCCGCAAGAACGGCGGGATCATCTCACCCGACATCGAGAGGTGCCAGATGCCGAAGGACGTTCTTGAGTACGCGCGCAAGCGTAACCTCATGATCGTCGACTACAAGTTCACCGACATGCTGGGGCGCTGGCACCATTTCAGCATGCCCATCCACCAGCTCGCCGAGGACGTCTTCAAAGAGGGCCTGGGCTTCGATGGCTCTAGCATCCGCGCCTTTCAGGACATCCACGAGTCGGACATGATCCTGATGCCGGATCCGACTACGGCCATTGTGGATCCCATCACCCAACTGCCGACCCTCAGCCTGGTGTGTGACATCTACGACCCCATCACCCACGAACCCTATACCAAGGACGCCCGCTATGTGGCTCGCAAGGCCGAGCGGTGTCTCCGCGAGATGGGCATCGCCGACACCAGTTTCTGGGGCCCCGAGGCCGAGTTCTTTGTCTTCGACGGCGTCCGTTTTGACTACCAGACGCGGGGTGGCTACTACGAGATCGAAAGCGACATGGCGGCCTGGGAGATGGGCCGTGGGCACGATCCCCGATATGGCCCCAACCTGGGCTACCGACCCGAAGCCAAGCGCGGTTACTTTCGGGTGCCACCGGTGGATGCCATGCAGGACTTCCGGAGCGAGGCCATTCTGCGCATGGTCGCCGCCGGCCTCGACGTGGAGGTACACCACGGCGAGGTGGCCAGCGCCGGCCAGCAGGAAATCGACCTGAAGTACATGCCCATCCTGCAGGCCGCCGACTCGTTGCAGCTCTACAAGTACATCCTGAAGAACGTAGCCGTAGCCTATGGCAAGACCATCACCTTCATGCCCAAGCCGATGTACGGCGATAACGGCAGCGGGATGCACTGCCACCAGAGCCTGTGGAAGAACGGCATACCGCTGTTCTACGACGAGAACGGCTATGCCGGCCTGAGCGAACTGGCGCTGCACTACATCGGTGGCCTGATCAAACACACGCCGGCCCTGCTGGCCCTGGTGGCCCCCACTACCAACAGTTTCAAGCGGCTGGTTCCAGGTTACGAAGCCCCGGTGATGATGGCCTACAGCATGCGCAACCGGTCGGCCTGCATCCGAATCCCGGCCTACAGCGCCGAGCCCAAGGCGATACGCGCCGAGTACCGTCCTCCGGACCCAAGCTGCAACCCCTACCTGGCCTTCGCCGCCATGCTCATGGCCGGCATCGACGGCATCATCAACAAGATCGACCCGGGCATGCCCATGGACGTGGACCTCTACGAAGAGGAGGCACCGGACGTGCCCCAGGTCCCGGGCTCGTTGGAAGCGGTACTGAAGTGCCTGGAAGAGGATAACGAGTTCCTGATGCGAGGCGGCGTATTCACAAAGGATCTGATCGAAGCCTGGATCGACTGGAAGATCACGCACGAGGCCGATCCGCTGCGCCTGCGCCCACACCCATACGAATTCGTGATGTACTACGACGTCTAATGAAGAGGAGCCAAAGAGGTCAGATGAGCCAGAGGAGCCAAATGGGATTCCCCTCTGGCTCCTCTGGCTCCTTTGACCCCTCTGTCTCTTCTGTCTCTTCTGTTCCCCTGGTTCCC
>JBHIAO010000164.1:0-11397 GCA_046758565.1 Anaerolineae bacterium | reverse complement strand
AGATCGATATCGATGTCAGCGTAAATGCGCCCTCCATGGGCCATCAAGATGACACGATTTGAGAGTTCCACGGCTTCCCTTACGTCATGGGTGACAAACAACACCATTTTACGTGTCTTGTTCCAGATTTCCTGGAGTTGCTCGTGGAGCCCTCGCGCGGTGATCGCATCGAGGTGACTGAAGGGCTCATCCATAAGCAACAGGTCCGGGTCTACGAAGAAAGCGCGTGCGATGCCGACCCGCTGCTGCATCCCACCCGAGAGCTGGCCAGGGTACATGTCAGCCGCGTGTCCAAGGCCAACCATCTCCAGATAGGTCTGAGCCTTGCTTCGCGCAGTTTGCCTATCCTCGTCCGCGACGTACAGCAAGTTGTCCATAACGGTCCGCCATGGGAGCAGGCGCGGATCCTGGAAGACATAGCCTATCCCGGCCTCGCCGCTGTTGTGGATAAGGGTCACCTTGCCGGACGTAGGCGTATCGATTCCCGAAGTGATATTCAGCAAGGTGCTCTTTCCGCAGCCGGATGGGCCCACCAACGACACAAAGACGTGGCCCGACATCTCGAAGCTGATCCTGTCGAGAGCACGGACCGGTCTCCCGTCCTTAGTGAGGGGCGGGAACACCTTGGTCACATTTTCAATGCGCAACGTGGCCATAAACTCTCCCAAACTTCTATCTACTCGTGGCTTTCAGCTCCACCGTCTCAGACGACTCAGCTTGCGCGTCCCTCCAGCGGAAGGCACGCTGTTGGAGACGAGTCAGCACCAGCCTATCGAGAAGCACAATGAACACGATGAACAGGACAACCCACCCTACGAAGCCCCGATAACGGTTTGCATCATACCAGAACCGGGTCCGCCACCCGACGCCCTCTGCCGCGCCAAACCACTCCGAGAGCAACACACCGTTCCAGCCGATGATGACGGCGAAGCGAATGCCGGCGAACAAGTACCCCATAACCGCCGGCAGCACCAGGTGGCGAATTCGCTTCGCCAAAGGAACGCCAAACGCCGCCGACATCCTGTGCAGGTCGGGGGTGATGGCTCTCACTCCCTGGGCCACATTGACCGCAACGAACGGAGCTGCCGATAGGGCCGTCGTGAAAATAGGCGCCCTTGGGCCGATCCCGAACCACATGGTCGTTAGAAAGGCCCATATGATCGCCGGCAGTGCCAGAAAGACCAGGAGTGTGTCGTTAAGGAGAGCACGTGCCAACGACGTTGACCCGATCAGTATGCCAAGCAACGCTCCGCTGATGACGGCCATCACCAGGCCGATACCGAATCTCTGCAGTGTTATAACGAAGTGTCCCACAAACTGGCCAGTCACAACTCCGCCGTGAGACCCACCGCTGATCTCCGTCCAAAGGAAAACGAATACCGGACCCGGACCCGGCGCTCTCCGGGCGACCATGGAGAGAAGTTGCCACCCAACCAGGAAAACGACGTAGGCAGTGATCCTCGCCCCCCAGTCCGAGGTGAGCATCCTTTGGAGCGTGCGGAACACACCAGATCGGGGCGCTGCCTGGGTACGCCCCAACACCTTCGAGTTACTCACGCCTCCACCGCCTCTTCCAGGCCGCGCCAACGGAACAGCCGGCGCTCCAGCCGGACCAAGACGAAGCGCTCGATGAGAAGCATGAAGCCAATGAACAGGAGCACCCAGGCGAGGACACCTGTGATCGAGAAATCCTCAAACTCCTTTCGGATCATGAACCCGATCCCGCTCGATGATCCGAACACTTCGGTTAACTGTTCCACCTTCCAGGCAAGGGCGAAGGACAATCGAACCCCGGCGAAAGCGAAGGGCATGATGGACGGAATCAGCACGTGGCGGAGGATGTGACGCTCACTCCGACGGTACGCCCGGCTCATCTCGATGAGCTTTCGATCGACGCCCTCTATTCCCTCGGCGACATTGATGGCCACGTACGGCATGGAGATCAAGGCGACCGCCAGGATGGGGCCTTGAAGCGAGATACCAAAAATGACAAGGGCCATGACGGCATAGGTGATCCCAGGAATGCTGCCGGCTACAATAACTGGATCGTGGAAGAAAGCCTTCCAATACTTGCCCCTTCCCATGAAGTATCCGACGGGCGTGCCGATCAGAACGGCCACACCGAAGCCTGCGAACACCTTCAGAATGCTGCTCTGAAAGTGACGGATGAACACACCGGTTCGGATGATCTCCCACATAAGGGAACCGACCCTGAGCGGATCCGGAAGCAGGTAGGGCCCAACGACAAACCGGGAGAAGAGGGCCCAAAGACCAAGGAATCCCATCCATCCCAGGAAGAGGGCTCCGGTTCGCCGCCAGCGTCTGCTGGCGGCGAACCGTTCGGCCCGTTGAGCCTGGCGTACGGCGACGTCCATTTGAGTCATTCCTACCCTCATGGACTCACAATGTCAAATTCGGGATTCTCCTCGCCTTCCTCCATGAAGCCCGTTTCACGCATCAAGTCGAACAGCTCCGACTCGCGGTTGACCCACCCCTCATCCAGGTATACGCTCGTCACGAACCAGTCATGCGCATTGAGGTAGTCCGTCATAAACTTGATCTCGTCCTCTGTCTCGACAGCGAAGTGCTGTGGGTAGCTGGCGATGATCGTATCCTTGTTCGCCAGCCACTCTTTTATGCCACGTTCCCAGATGGAGAGGAAGCAGGCGATCTCGTCTGGATGGGCCTCGTACCATGCCTTGCGGGCGAGGAAGATGTTGATCATCGGCCCTTCGTGGGGTGCTCCGACCACCTCGCCATACTTGTCGGCCGCGGTTGCACCGTCGTAAATCACGCGGATCCGGCCTTCCATCAGCGGCGAGACGGAGAAGTCTGGGAGGACGAGGGCCGCGTCCACCTCGCCATTGGCAGCCAGCTCGGCCGTGTTGGTGATGTCTGCCAGGACAAGCTCGAAGTCGCCTCCACCGACACGGAAATCCAGCCCATGGAGCTTCTCGGCCAAGATCCCCCAGATCATCGTATCGGACACGGTATCCCAGACAGCCACCTTGCCACCCTTGACATCCGCCAGGGTCTGGGCGTCGGAGTCGGCAGGCACAGCGACTACACTTCGACTGATGTTGTACTTGCCGAAGATGACGCTCTCCTGCCCTGATTCCCTTACAAGTGGCGGTACCTCGAACGAACCGACCGAGACGATGTCGGCGTGCCCGCCGGCGTAGATCCCGAACTCGTCCCAGGTTGGCGCTGCAAGGATTCGGAGATCGCATGCCATCTCCATCTCCTCACGGATGCCCGTGTCGGTCAGGTAGTCCCAGACCGGGTCGGGCGCAAACGTAAACCGGATGATGCCGTCTGGTCCGGTGTCAGGCGCTGGCTCCGCGGGAGCAGGGGCAGGTGCAGCTACGCAGGCGGCGGCTAAAAGGGCGACCACCACCAACAGTCCAATTATGCGAATTGTATTCGACCTTCCCATTGTGTCACTCCTTTCTACTTCACTTGAGCTTCTGGGCTTTGTGCTGCAACTATTGTCCGTCCTGAAATCTCGTAGCTCACCACCTCCTTTCCTTCCTTCTGATCGATCCTCTGTCAAGACCAAAGATGCGGATGGCGTTTCCAGCGTTGATCGCCTCCACCGCCTGATCATCGACCTCCGCAGCCGAGAGGTAATCCGCAAAGTGGGTATCGGCCATGTCGAAGGGGATGTCGGTCCCCAGAACCACCCGATCAGCGCCGGCCAGATTGACCAGGAACTCCAGTGGCCGGCTCGCATGGGTGATGGTATCGAAGTAGAAACGCCGCAGGTAGCCGGAGGGCGGCGAATCGATGGCGGCGCTGGTTTCTGACCGCATTCGGAAGCCGTGGTCCAGCCGGCCAATCTGGTAGGGCAGAAAACCGCCGGCGTGCACCAGCACGACGATGAGGTCCGGGTGGCGATCCAGAAATCCCGAAAGGATGAGCCGGGCCGCCGCGACGCACGTCCCCAGCGGATTGCCGATCAGGTTGGTCATGTAGAAATCAGCGAATTGAGGTTGTGGCCCGACGTAATAGGGATGCAAAACCACGGGAACACCCAGCTCTTCGGCTGCCCTGAAGAAGGGCTCGAACCGCTGGTCGTCCAGTGGGACATCCTCCATCGTCGTCCCGATCAAGGTGCCTCGCAGGTCCAGCTCTGTCACGGCTCGCCGGAGCTCGGTCGCGGCCGCCTCGGGGTTTTGGAGCGGGACACTTGCCATGCCGTACAGCCGGCCATCGGACTGCGATACGAATTCGGCCAGGGCTTCGTTAGCTCGTTGGCAGAATTCCAGGGCCGGGCCGGCCTCGAGCCAATAGAAGAACAGCGTTGGCGCAATCGAAAGCACCGACACATCAATGCCCAAACCATCCATGTGCTGCAGTTTGGCTTCCAGGTCCCAGAACTCCGCCACCACCGGATAGCGATATCCCTGGGGGTGGATTAGCCACTCCTGGTCTCCCTGTCGTTGTACGACGACGTTGTCGAGAGCACGTTCGCGCCGTGCCTCGTCGATGAAGTCGCGGGGAATGAAATGTGTGTGAATGTCAATCCTCATGTTAGTTGTCCCCCAGGTTAGTGAATAGTCCACCCGCCATCCACCAACAGCACGTGTCCCACCACCATGTCGGATAGGGGACTGGCCAGAAACAAGACAGCGCCCAGTAAATCGTCCGGCTGTGCCCATCGCCTGATGGGGAGCATCTGTCCTGTGATCCATTCCTTGAAGCTGGGCCGCTCCAACAGGTGGCGGCGGGTGGGTGTCTCCGTGATACAGGGAGCCACGGCGTTGACGTAGACGCCGTGGGGAGCCCACTCATAGGCCAGAGCTCGAGTCAGTTGATGTACGCCGCCCTTGGCGGCAGCATAAACCGGGCGACCGGCAAGGGCCACCTCTCCCAGGGTGGAGCCCAGGTTGATGATCTTGCCGCGGCCTTGCTCGACCATGATTCGCCCTATTGCCTGACATGTAAAGAAGGTGCCTTTGAGTGTTGTATCCAAAGTTCGGTCCCATTCCTCTTCAGTCACCTCCAGCGCCGGCACCGTGTCGGTCCAGGCAGCGTTGTTAACCAGAATATCGATCCGGTCAAAGGCTGCCTGCACCTGACTGACCATAGCTCGCACCTGGGTGATGTCGGTTATATCCGTTGGCACTACCAGGGCCTTGCGCCCAAGGGCTTCGATCTCGACAGCTACCTCTTCCAGTGCCGGCTGGTTGCGACTGGCAAGGGCCACGTGAGCCCCAGCCCGTGCCAACCCCACTGCCAAAGTTCGACCAATGCCTTGCGAGGGCCCGGTCACAACAGCAATCTGATCCGCCAGTCCAAAGCTCACCAGCTTGTCCCTCATGCGCCCTCCTTAATAGCAGTTACTCCGCAACCGATACCTTCCACGGCGAGGTCTTACGCTCAAGCCAACCCGCGATTCTCATCAGTAGGATCCCCATGACCGATAGAACCAGCACTGCCGCGATCATCTTATCGGTCTTAAAGTACGTCCCATAGGTAATGATCAGCCCTCCCAAGCCTGTCAGTTCCAAGAACATCTCTGCAACAACCACCCCGACCAGAGCACGGCCGATCCCGATGCGCAAGCCGGCCACGATGTAGGGAATGGAGCTCGGCAGGATAATATGACGGAACATGTCCCGGCCATTTGCGCTAAAGGAGTGGCCTACCTCCAATAGAGCCGGATCAGTGTTCCGTACGCCAGCGGCAGTGTTTATCAAGATTGGGACAAAGGTGCCAACAAATACGAGGAAGGCGCGAGCGGAGAAACCAATGCCAAACCACACAATTGTCAAGGGAACCAAGACCACCCGCGGGGTGGCATAAATAGCTTCAATGTACGGATCTAGCAGAGACCGCATAAGCTCAAAGCGGCCAATGAGCAGTCCCAGAGTGATCCCGAAGATGGCTGCGACTGTGTACCCCGCTGTGAGAGTGTGGAGGGTGACCCAGAAAGCACGTGAAAGCTCGCCTGAGAGAATGAGATCAGGATAGGACGCCAGAACACGCGTTGGGGTGGCAAATAGGATAGGGTCGATCGTCTGTCCTACGACCTCCCAGGCAAATAGAAACGCGGCGAACCCCAGAGGCGGGAGGAGGTCCTGGTCAGTGAGTCGGCCAACCCACCTCCTAACATCCAGCCGTTTCCTTCGGAGCCCAACCTGTGCTGTAACCACTTCGGTTCGATCCACGCCGGCCATATACCCGTTCCCTCGCATGTCTTCATATCAGGGTTGCTGAGCCAAGACAGATGCCGGCTCAGCAACCCCCGTTGCAGAGTGGGACAACCTACCTCTGCGTGGAAGTAGTTTGGCGTTGCATCTGCCCTCCACTATTGCCCACAGCCCATCTCCAATGCCTCGTCCAGGAAGGATCGATCCAGCGCTTGTTCCACCGGCAACGGTTCCTCGAGATCCCCCGTCTCCACCATGATGTCCATAAGCCTCTCGACGCCCGCAGGATCGAAGCCACCGTCTCTGGGAAACATGTCGATATTTAGCAGGATCTCGTAGGTTTCTGTGACGGCCTCTTCGGTTGCGCCTTCTACATCCTCCAGGGCGGAATTGATCCACTCCTGCTTGTTGTTGTGAAACCACTTATTGGCCTCTAACTGGGCACAGGCGATGCCCACGGCCATGTCATGGTTGTTCTCCAGCCACCCGGTCTTGGCGTAATAGACCCCCTTGGTGATGGTTGGGACGATGTCGGCCATGTAGACCAAGGCGTGGAGATTCTCGGCTTTCTTCTCCAGCTCCAGCCAGTCGTCGACGAAGATGGTTGCGGCATCGATCCGCCCGGCACCCAGAGCGGTAGCTCGATCACCACTGCCGCCGATCTGAACGAAGTTGGCATCGGTGGCGTCGAGGCCTTCCCTCTCCAGGGTCACACGGCTCAGCAAAGCATCGAAGCCGGCTGGCCCTGACATGCCAATATCCTTTCCCTTCAGGTCCGCGACCCCAGCAATATCCTCCGTGGTGATAAGGACATAGTCCATGTGGGCCGTATTGGTCATGAATGCCCTCACTTCGGCCCCTTGGGCGATGCCGAGTAATAGCTCATCGGTGTCGTTCTCAGCGACGTCGACCTCACCGGCCAATACGGTCGCAATCCCAAACGTCCCACCGGCGTGGAAGATGAGTTCCACATCGGCACCCCACTCCTTCAGCAAGTCCGTCATCTTGAAGAAGGTGGTGTTGATCGTGTGAGGCTGCTCTGAACTGAACTTCACCGACTGACCCGATAGGTCGAGTTTCATCCCTGCCTCTTCCACGACCGCTGGTTCCGGCGCCGCCGGCGGTGGTGCCTGCGGTGCGACACACGCGGCCGCCAGCAGCAGTACCCCAACGACCAACCCAATCCAGACTGGAACCTTCATCAGCTTGTTACAACTACGCATCGGAATCTTCCTCCTCTTGTATGTTGAATTTAGTGCCACTTTTGCCTCAATGTCTTGTTGCCATAATGACTAGACTTGCTTCACCACCCCCTTTCCTCGAACCCACCGCTCTTCCACGGTGCCAGGCGGACCTCGAAGTAGCCGACGACTTTGGAGAGCAGAATGGACATAAGCGGAATCACGATGATCGTGGCGTAAAGGTGCTCGGTAGCGAAGCTACGGCCGTATGCCATGATTAGCGCCCCCACTCCGCCCAGACGTAGGAAGACCTCAGCCACGGCCATGCCCACGATGGCACGGCCGACACTAAGCCGCAGGCCGGTCATAATGTAAGGCAAGGCTGAAGGGAGGATGATGTGGCGGAACATCTCCAATTCCGTCGCGCCGAAGGATCGACCCATCTCCAGGAGATCGAGCGGTGCCTCCCGCACACCGGTGTAGGTATTGATGAGGACGGGGAAAATTGTGAAGATGCAAACAAAGACGATCTTGCCCTTAAAGCCCATTCCAAACCAGATCATCACAACGGGCACCAGCGCGATGAGAGGGGTCGCGTAGAGGGCATTCAAGAGTGGCTCAAGGCTGCGCTGCACGACCCGATAGCGCCCGATGAGCAGGCCCAGGATCAAGCCGGCGGCCGAAGCCAGGACAAAACCCACGATGAGGATGCGCAAGCTCTCGGCCAGTGCCTCCGCCAGCTTCCCTCTCTGGATCAGGTCCACATACGCGGCAACGATCCCTGTCGGCGGCGCCAAGACGAAGGGTGGGAGCACCCCCGCAAGCCACTGCCACACCACGAGTAGTAGGGCGAAGAACCCCAGATGCATGGCAACTCGGTTCTTCCGATGGATTACGTAGTCAATCACTTCACGTCACACCTTCCGGCATCCAAAACCAGTGACGTCTATCATCACCCGTGTACGCGCTCCCGCACGTGCTGCTCCCCCTCGATCAGATCGTGTTTCAACATGCTCCAAATATGGCGGCGCAGTGCCGCAAAGTCCCGATGGCTCCGAACATCGTAGTCCCACCGTGGTCTCGGCAAGTCCACGTCGAGAATCTCACGCACCTGGCCTGGACGGGCCGACAAAACCAAAATGCGATCGGACAGGTAAACGGCCTCATCAATGCTGTGGGTGACGAAGACCACCGTCTTACGCTTCGTGCTCCAGATGCGGAGCAGCTCCTCCTGCATGAGTTCGCGCGTCTGGGCGTCGATGGCACCGAAGGGCTCGTCCATCAGGAGGATCTCTGGATCCGTGGCCAGCGCGCGAGCGATGCCGACCCGCTGCTGCATGCCGCCTGAAAGCTCATGGGGGTACGCATCCTCGAAGCCGTCCAGCCCCACCAGATTAATGTACTCTCGGGCGATCTCCTTGCGCTCAATCGCGGGAACTTTCCGCAACTGCAGGCCGAACGCAATGTTATCCAGCGTTGTCTTCCAGGGGAGTAGGCCAAAGCTCTGAAAAACCATCGCCCGATCCGGGCCGGGACCGGTGATGGGTGTCCCATCAATGAGGATGCGTCCGCTGTCGATAGGGGTTAAACCATCCACAATCCGCAGCAGGGTCGTTTTGCCGCAACCGCTAGGACCGATGATGGTCAGGAACTCGTCTTGCTTAACCGTTACGCTGACATTTCGGAGAGCCTCGACCTTTTTGGGCGCGCCGCCGCGATCATCCTTCACGAAGGTTTTACAGACCTTCTCAACCACGATCTTATCGGCCATGTCTGCTTGCCTCAACAATTCTCTGGAAGCTCATTTTTCAGTCTGCTCTGTTACTGCTCTCAGAACTCGCTCGGCCGTAATCGGTAGGTCTTTGATTCGCACACCAATTGCATCGAAAACGGCATTACCAATGGCCGGCGCCACCGGCGGCAGCGTCATCTCGCCCACACCATGGAATTCACCGTCCCCCGATGGGTCTTCCATAGTGTGGTTAGTCAAGTCGTCCGGGATGTCCACGAACGATGGGATCATGTAATCCGATAGGTTGGGATTCATCACCTGGCCCCGGTCGAAGGCGAGCTCCTCGTGCAGCGTTGGACCGAGTCCCATAACCACGTTTCCGTCATTCTGGAGCTGGACGAGGGTTGGGTTGACGGTTCGACCAGAGTACGTGGCCGAATGGTAGCGCAACACCTGTAGCTTGCCCGTCTCCGTGTCCACCTCGATTTCACAGGCGCCTACGCCTTGGTGCCAGTGGACTGAAGCCACCCCCTGACCTGTCTCCGGATCGATGCCACCCTCCGTCTCAAATACGGCCTCAGCGACCACCTCTGATTGCCCGACCCGTTGTAGGAGCTCATCGAAGGCGATCGAACGACCTGGAGCACCTCGCACCTCAACCTGACCGGACCGAATTTCCACGTCCTGAGGACTGGCTTCGAGCTCGTCGGCGGCCAGTTCTCGGAGCTCCTCCTTCAGACGCCCCGCTGCCAACCGGATCGCGTTTCCCATAGAGAATGTACTTCGGCTGGAGCTCGTCGTCTGGTCGTAAGGCGTCTCGTAGGTGTCAGGATCATGGATAATCACCCGCCCCACGGGTAAGCCAAACAGCTCAGCGGTGATCTGGGCCAGGGCGGTGCGGGCTCCCTGTCCCATCTCTACCGTGCTGGTTAGAACGTGAAGCCGTCCTTCATCATCCAACTGCAGCTCGACATCGGAGCGGGAAGGGGTGAGGGTGCTCTTCATTATTACCGCCAGGCCCTTCCCGCGTTTCTTACACGGCTCTGCCGGCTGCTCCGGCGGAGCCCCCCAGTCGATTCGCGCGGCCGATTCCGTCAGAAGTTCCTTGAAATAGACATCGTGCATCGTCTCGCCGGTAGCGTATTGGTCCCCATCCACGAGGAGATTGCGCAAGCGAATCTCCAATGGATCCATACTTAACTCCCGGGCAATCATGTCCATCTGTTGCTCATAGGCCCACGTAAGTTGCGAGGTCATGGCCCCCCGAAAGGCACCAGCCGGAGGAAGGTTGGTGTAGACCCCGTAGGCGTCCACCCACGCGTGGGGGATACGGTAGGGTCCCAGGGCCCGAACGACGCCGTTGCGCACCAGGAAGGGACTGGCGTCGGCGTACGCGCCGGCGTTGTACGCCACCCGCACCTGTCGAGCAGTGATCGTCCCATCGGCCTTCACGCCTGTCTTGATCCTCACGGTGGCGGCGTGCTTAATCACTGTCACGAACACTTCCGCGCGGTCCAGGACCACTTTCACTGGCTGGCCGGCCTTCCAGGCCAGGCATGCCACTTGTGGCTCGATACGCACCTGTCCCTTGGAACCGTAGCCACCTCCCAGCGTGTCGACCATTACCTGAACCCGATCTCCAGGCAACTTAAATATCCCTGCCAAGACGCGATGAACGATCCACGGCGCCTGTGCTGCCGTCCAGACCCGGACATGCCCATCGGTCACCTCAGCAATGGTGACGTGGGGTTCCAGTGGGACGTGCTGGGCAGCGGGGCTGGTAAAAACGTCATCGAAGATGCGGTCGGCCTCGGCAAACCCCTGCTCGATATCTCCGCAGCGCAGTTTCCAATGGGCGAAGACGTTTGTTCCCTTGTTCTTGTGGATGAGAGGGGAATCGGTACGCATGGCCTCCTCTTCATCTAACACCTCGGGCAGCTCCTGGTACTCGACCCAGACCAAGCTGGCTGCTTCGGCCGCAATCTCCGGATCGTCGGCAGATACCGCCGCCACCGGTTCACCCACGTAGCGGACTCTATCCACAGCGTAGACCGGCTGATCTTGCTCGGCTACTCCATAGTAAGGGTTGAGCTCCTCAATGGCTACCAGATCACCGCCAGTGACGACGGCACGAACCCCTGGAAGCGCCTCTGCATCTGAGGTATCAATAGACGCGATGCGGGCATGTGGGTACGTGCTACGAATGATCTTTCCGTACAGCCCTCCAGCCGGCACTTCCCGGTTATCGGTGTAGGGTACTGTGCCGGTGACGCGCTCCCGGGCATCGATCATTGGAATGGCAGTGCCAACAGCCATGAAGAATCCCTCA
>JBHIAO010000163.1:0-11398 GCA_046758565.1 Anaerolineae bacterium | reverse complement strand
GTATAACACAAAAGGACCTATAATTCAATGTGCAATGTTTTATTGATCCCATAACCTATTGGTTATCTTCCCTTTCGATCACGCAATACGCAACACGCAGTACGCAATATCCATGAACTTCCATCGTCTCCGCGTCTTCTACACTGTCGCCCGGCACCTCAGCTTCTCCCGCGCGGCGGAGGAACTTTACACCAGTCAGCCCAACGTCTCGCGTCACATCGCCAAGCTGGAGACAGAGCTAGGAGTGTCGCTTTTTCATCGGTTGGGTACACAAGTGGCGCTGACTGACGCTGGCCGGATGGTCTACGACTACGCGCAGCGGGTGTTCGAGCTTACAGAGGGGTTGCAACGAGCGTTGAATGAGCAAAAGGGCCTGGAACGAGGCTATCTGCGGCTGGGCGCCAGCAGCACGCCAGGGCTCTACTTACTGCCCCCGCACCTGGCCAGCTTCCGGGCTCGCTATCCGGGCCTGGAGGTGACGCTGCACCTGGGCAACAGCCGGGAAATCGTGGCGCGGGTGCTCTCCCACGCGCTGGACCTGGGGTTCGTAGCTGTCACTGAGCCCTTCGACGCGGCTCAGGACAGGCATGGTCGAAGTGAAGGGCATACGAGGGTAGCCGGCCTCCAGGTGCGGCCTTTTGCGACCGATGAACTGGTGTTCATCGCCCCGATGGGACACAGGCTGGCCGGGCAGGCGGAGCTAGAGCCCCAGAATCTGGCGGACGAAACACTCATCTGGCGGGAACAGGGGTCGGGCACCCGAGAGGCGATGGAAGCGGTGCTGAGCCGGTTGGGTATCCAGCCGGCCCGCTCGCTGGAGCTGCGGGGCTGCGAGGGCGTGAAGCGGGCGGTAGCTGCCGGCCTGGGGATCTCCTTTGTTTCAAAACATGCCGTGGAGCTGGAGCTGGCCCAGGGACTGCTGACCGTGCTGGAAGGTCCCGATACTTCGGCTACGCCTGTTACTTCGGCCTTGCTCAGTACAGGCCTGAGCCGCGTCGAAGGGCTCAGTACAAGCCTGCGTGCCACCCAGGAGCTGAGTATCGTGTCTCACAAGGATGTGCGGCCATCAGCGGCGGCCCTGGCCTTCCTGGCCCATCTCCGCAAGGCGATGTGACCGCACTGTAACAGTCTGTCGCCACCTCCGGACCCCAGACTACATCGACGCTAACCCGCGGCTGGGGGCGAAATCCCTCGGCGAGTTCCAGGCGCTGTCCTGAGCCTGTCGAAGGGCCGGCCTGTTGTCCCAGATTCTCAGCAATGCCCTGGAAGAACTCCTGCACCCCCGACAAGTGCCGGCCCTGGCTCTCGTACACATGCACGGCGGCCATCTTCGTCTCCCACACCTCGCTGATCTCCACGAAGGTGTCCGGCCGCTGGCTCATGATCAGGTACAGCACCTCCGGCTTGTGGGGCTACAGGCGGTGTCCTGATGGTTCGACAAGCTCACCACGGCGGCTTGTCGAAGGGCCCTCCCGCAGGTGCTCGGGATAGAATAAGGGTCCCGGCGCGCAGACGAGGGTTGCCTCGAAGACAACCCGGCCCACGGTCAGGTGGTCCGGGTAGATGGCGCAACTGTCGTGGGAGCCGTCGCCGGGGAAGGGATCATGGGTGATGATCGTCCGGGGGCGCTTCTGGCGGATGAGTCGCACGACCTGCTCCCGCAACTCCCGGGCGACATATTGTAAGTCGCCGTCGTCGTGGCCCAGGAACGTGATGTCCTGCACCCCGAGGATCACCGCCGCCCGGCGCTGCTCAGCCTCGCGGGTGGCCGCCACCTCTTCGGGCGTCAGGGTGGGGTCGCCGGTGCCCCGGTTGCCACTGGAGCAGAGGACATAGGCCACCTCGTGGCCGGCCTGCACCAGCCGGGCCACCGTGCCGCCGGCGTGGATCTCGATGTCCTCCGGGTGGGCCGCGATGCACAATACCGGTCCGACTATACGTTCGAAGTCCGGCATGATCCCTCCTCGTTCAATCCAAAACCACCAGGTTGTGCAGCTCCCCACCTACGGAGAATCGCCCCACCACCCGCCGCGCGAGGGTGTCGATCTTCACCACCGTCCCCTCCTTCATGTTGCTCACGAAGGCCCAACGGCCATCCCGGGTAAAGGCGATGCCGTGAGGGCTCAGGCCGGTGGTCACTCGCGCAACGACCTCCCCTGCTTCCAGGTCGATGATCGAAACGTAGTCCGCACCGATGTTCGTCACCCACAGTTCTTGCGGGCTGCGGAAGGCGGCCCACTCGGAGATGGTTCCCGTCTCGTAAGTGGCGACCGCCTCCAGCGTTTGCGTGTCCAACAGGTAGACCTGGCTGGAGCCCAACTGGGCGATGGCCAGCCGGGAGCCGTCGGGAGACAGAGCCCAACCGTGAGGGTCGGTGCCCAGGCGGAAGGTGCGTATCGGAGCCAGGGTGGCCCAGTCGATGAGGGTGACGCTGCCCGGACCACCCAGGTTGGTGGTCAGCACCCACTGCCCCTCGGGACCGACGGCTATGTACTCCGGGAAGTCCTCCACCGGGATCTCCTTCAGCAGGCGGAAATCGGTAAGGTCGAAGACCGACAGGGTATCGGCGTAGGCGTTGGTCACGTAGAGGCGGCTGCAGTCAGGCGTCAGAGCCACGCCGTGGGCACCGGCGCCGGCGGAGAGCGTGCGTACTACAGAAGCCAAAAGCGTCGTCCGTTCATCCCGACCGCCTCCGCGCCATGACCACCGCCCACACGCCGGGAATACCGCGCCAGACTTCCACCATCAGGCCCACCTGCTCCAGGATCGCTTTCAACTGCGCCGAGGAATAGAGGCCCTCGGGCGGCCAGCCACCGTCGTGCCTGCCACAACACCTGACCGTCATAGTCCGTGGTCACCACGCCCTTCAGGCCCAGCCGCCGTACCAGCCCCACGGAGCCCCAGCCCAGCCCGGCGCCGATCTCCAGGTAGCGGCCTTCGGCCGGCAGGTGTAGCCCGCGCACGCAGAGTGGCATCTCAAGGTGCTCGCCGAGCCACGCCCGCAGGCGGCTGAACACGAGCTGACGCTCCAACCCTCGCAGCTCCATCGGCTACTCCCTAACCCTCTCCAGATACTGCAAGACCATGAGCCGCAGCACGCCAGCCACCACGGCCACGACGAACACCGGCGCAAACCCCACCGCGTCCGCCAGCCCGGCGGTCAGCAGGGGCAGGAGCCGGTTCGGCGCCACCAGGGCGTTCATGTATCCGGTGTACTCCGGCCGCCGATCGTCGGGCGAGATCTCCATCAGGTAGCTCAGGTCGCCGATGATCTGGCCGCCGAGCACCGCGCCCAGGAAGAAAAACGCCACGGCGTACCCAATCAGGGTCCAGCGGGGATCGGCGGCAATCGGCACCGTCAGCCCCAGCAGAGGGCTCGCCACACCGGTCACGGCCAGCCCTTTCAGCAGGCTCAGTCGGCCCCGCCGGTCGCCCCAGAAGCCCCACAGGGGGTTGGCTGCCAACTGGCCGGCCATCTGGGCAGCGATGAGGGTGCCCACCTCCGCCTCCGCCAGCCCCCCCGCGCCGCGCCTGAACCACATACAGCGGCGTCACCATCAGCGTCACCCCGGCCAGCCACTGCACGACCAGGAACAGCCGAAAGCGCCGGTCCAGCCGCAGCACCTGGAGCCCCTGTCGCAAGAAAGCCCGAAAGGAGACGGTGCCTTCCTCAACCGGCGCTGGCGGCTCCCGCATCAGGGCAAAACACAGCGTGGAGAGGGCCAGCACTCCCGCGCCCAGGCCGAAGATGAGGGCGTAGTTCGTGGGGAAGGCCAGGGTGTCCGAACGGCGCAGGAGGCCCCGGATGAGGAGCCCGGCCCCCACCCCCAGCAGGCCGCCGGCGAAGAAGCGCACGGCCAGGAAGGTGCTGCGCCGCCCTGCGGGGATGGTGCGACCGACGATGTCGTTGTACGGCACGCCGGCTACTCCACTGACGAAGGCGAAGGTCGTCCACAGGGCGAAGAAGGCGGCCAGCAGCACACCGGGTTGGGGGTCCCGCAGCAGGATCAGCACGCCGGCTAGCGTCGCCAGAGCCAGGGCCCGGCCGCCCCCGGCGAAGAGGTAGAGAGGCTTGCGGTAGCGGCGGCCGCGGGCATAGCCGGCGGTGAACAGTTGGGGCACCAGCCAACCGTAGCGGCGGATGGACTCGGCGGCGCCCACGGCCAGGGCCGCGCCGGTCAGGTTGGTGAGGAAGGCGGCCGGCACCGTGCCGGCGTCCACGAAGGCGCTGCCCAGCTCGTAGAGCGTACCGCTGAGGGTGCCCCAGGTGAAGTTCCAGCGCAGGTGGGTGCGGATTTCTGCGCGTTCGGCTTGAGAGACCATAATGGTTTCACCCTTGTTGCTGCGCCGCCAAAACCGCCCGCACCTCCTCGGCCATTCGGCCTGTATTGGCCGGGCTGTCCACCGTCACCAAGATATGCGTCACCCGCCCCTGCAGGCCGTACAGCCCCTGGGCAGTGGCCAGGGGCAGAAACACAACGCGCCTCACGGGCAAGGCGGCTCTCAGCGGTTCTTCAGCACCAGCGGAAGGTATATCCTCGCACGCCGCACGGCGAAACCAACCCCCACCCGATCGATGCGATCCTGGGCCAGGTCCAAACGCCCGTTGCCGTTCACGTCCACCACGATGTTGAACTCCCCAGGGAAGGGGGCGCGTGGAGATAGCAGCGTAGAGGCGATCGTCCCCTGCTCGTCCGTCGTCACGGCGGTCACCCCATCCCTGCTCACGTCGATGAGGGAAATCCCATCGGAGAGCCGGAGGGGTGGATGCGAGATCATGTACACGTCGAAGGTGGTGTTCGGTGGGAAGGAAGTCCCGGTAACGTAGATCGGTTCGCCCAGGCGGAAGAGCCCTTTGGCGTTGCCGGCGCTGTCGGAGGTGTACAGGGGAAGCCCTGCCGTCCAGAAGCGCCAGGTGAAGGGATCGCCGGGGATCAGATCTCCGTTGCCGTCCAGCGGGGCGCCAGTCTGGTCCGTGGCGGTAGCCTCCAGCGCCACCTCGTAGGCCGTGTGTGGAGACAAGGGCACGGCCGGCGTGAAGCACAGGGTGTTCCCCCACCACGAGAACGCCCCGTCCACCGCAGGGGTGACGGAGAAGGCCGCCTCGGCCTGGGGACGGTCCATGGCCTTGCTGAAAGTCACGCAGAGGCGCGAGGAGCGATCGACCTCGATGGCGTCGTGGGAGGGGGTTGTGGAGATCACCAGAGGCGGCACCCCGGTGTATGTGTCGTTGAGGGGGATCACGGGGGCGACGGCAGCCGGTTGGGGGGGCACGACGCTGACCACCCCGTCCGCGGTTTCCACAGCACCCCAGCCGGCCACAGGGCCGGCGGGATTGCCCAGGGTTTCCAGGGCAACCGCAAGGTAGAGGTGGGCACGATCCAGCCCGATGGCCCAGTCGTAGAGACCGTCGGGCACCTCCCGGAAGGTCTCTGTAGCGGGATCGAAGGCGAACAGCCCGGCTACGGGTGTTTCGGCGTTCTCAAATTCCAGCCGCATCTCGAAATCCGCCCCAATCATTGGAACATCCCGGGCGCCGGTCAGCAGGTTGTTGTCCACGTCCAGGAAGAAGCGATAGCGCACGGACAGTGGCTCGCTTGGCAGGGCAGCCCCCAGGGCCATCACCGCGCTGAGCACCGCTTCGTCGGGCTGGCCCAGGTCGATGAAGGTCAACTCGGTGTGGGTTGGGGGATCCTCACGGGTGGCAACGGCGCTAAACTTGTTGATCACCGGTCCGCCGAAGACTTTCAATTCCAGAGAGCCGATGTGCTCCGGATTCTCGATGCGGTACGTGCCTTTGAACTCGTTCCCGCTGTCCTCCTCTTCCGCCTCGGCCCACAGCTCGTCGCTGAGCAGGTTGTCCAGTTCCAGGGCGAAGGTTCGCTCGAACGAGGCCTCACAAGGGTTGGGGATCTGGCGCTTGCCGGAGAATCGGCCCAGGGCGTCGTCGGCGCTTTTGGTGAGGAGGTCGATAAGGGCCCCCAGGGCACCTTGAACCAGGTCGGCAGCCAAGGCGATGCCCTTCTCCCTTGCCTTCTCCTTCGCAACCTTGTCCGCTCCCTCGCCGATCTTCTTTATGAAGTCCTGCAGGTCCTTGTTGCTATCCTCTTCCCAGACCAGGACATCGATCAGGAGCTCCTGGGAGACCGGGCAGTTGGCGTAGTTGAAGTAAACCTGGCCGAACTGTTTGTCCCGCACGGTAGCCGCTTCGATGCGGTACGTTCCAGAGCCTGGCGGGTCCTCTACCGCCCGGCCGGACATGAACTCAGTGTCCCCACCCAGGGGGCCAACCTCCTTGTGCTGCTGGCTTTCCTTCTCGGTGTTGGAAGGCCAGTACACCCAGATGCTCAGGAAGACCTCCCCTCTGCCCCTTCCTGCTTCGCCTTTGTCGCCGTTCCACTTCAGGCTCAGGCTCTCGAGGTTGAGCTTCAGGTAGACTTTGGGCGAGTGAGTTCCGCCACCGGGTTGTTCCTTGGCCTCCCGACGCGGGACCGAGGTCGGGGTGGGTGTTGGGGTGAGCGTCGGCGTAGCACCAGGCGTGGAGGTGGATGTCGCGGTAGGACTGGGCGTCGGTGTAGGGGTTTGCGTCGCCGTGGGTGTGGACGTGCGAGCAGGGGTTTGCGTTGCCGTCGGCGTGGGCGTGTGGGTGGAGGTTCGCGTCGCCGGGGGTGTGGGTGTCGAGGTCGGTGTCGCGGTGGCACAACGCACCGAATCTCGCACCGTAACCTGTACGGGCACCTCGCCGACAACGCCCGTCGCCGTGTTGGTGATTTCCGTGCCGTCCGGCACCCCCGCATTCACCGTCACCGAAAAGCTCACCGTATGGGATTGGCCACCCGCTAAAGGCCCGAACCACTCGATGCGATTCAGCGCCGCGTTGTACGTGCCACCGATAACGCTGCCGGTAACGTAGGTCGTGTTGACCGGAACGGGGTCCATGATGGCGGATACCTGAGGGGCCGGACTGGGGGAAGTGTTCGTCAGGGTTACCGTATAGCGGATGTTGGTTCCCGGGCAGAGGGGCAGGGTATATTCGCGGCCCTTGCTGATCTCGACGAACTGAAGGATCCCGAGGTCGAAACTTTGCCAGTCGGCACTCGCACTGCCTGATCCACCGGGCGGGATGGTGAGGATGTGGTGGAGTAACGAAGCGCCATCCTGGCGATCGGCACGGGCGCCGGAGGGGCCTCCGATCCCCGAAGTGGAGCTACGAGGTGGATCTGGCGGCCTCAACGCGGCCACGAGCAACATCCCGAGCACCGGGAGAATCCAGAACAGTTGCCTCATGCGCGTGCTCTCCTCCCCGATTATGTCTAAATCAGTTCGTAGGTAGGGGTCCAACGTGTCCGGACCGTGGGCAGGGGCAAGAACTCCATAAAAGGAACAACAGGAGAGTGACGGTCGAGTTTAGAGCTCGAAAGGGATACTTGGATATTCAACCCCTCCCCAGTCGGGGAGCATTATAGGCGAAAGCTCCCGGCGTGTCAAAGGTACGCCTGTCGCCGAAGCGATGGAGGGCCGCTCTTTGAAATGGTGCACTGCGGCCCACCGCTGGAGCTGCTCGACGTACGCCAGCGTGAATTCGAACTCCCCGCCGGTGTCAGTGAACACGGCATGGAAGGCTCTGGGCTGTACGGCCCCGAGGGTGTTGAGGATGACCGGGAACGGCGCGATGTCGTTGCACGAAGAGTTCCCCGAGAGTTGCAGGATGATGCTCCCCAGGGCCGACCCCGCTACGGCGAACAGGATCAGCCCGACTAGACCCCCGATGGCGGCCAGGGCCAGCGACTCGGCGGCAAACTGAGCGGCCACATCCCCGTCCGAAGCGCCAATGGCCTTGAGCACCCCGATCTTCCGCGTCCGCTCCCGGGTCACCAGCGCCATGGTGAAGAGGACCACGACGGCGGCCACGACGATGGCCGCCAGCGCCCCCCGCCGGCTGTTGTACTCGATGCTCCCCAGGGTCTCAGCGAAGACCCGGGCCGTGGACTGGCCAGAGATGACGTCGTCGGCATCGCCGAAGGCCTGCCGCAGCCCTCGCTCCACCTGGGGCACTTTAATCACCGACGCCGCCGCCACGAACATGTGGCTGATCCTCCCCTCCTGGGCATAAGCCTGCTGCACCACGTCCAGTGGCGCAAAGACCTGGTTGTCGCCGAAGACGAAGCCGCTCTGAAAGATACCCACCACCTCCAGCGTCAGGTCCTGGACGGTGACGCTGGGGTCTGGGCGGTCCTCCAATGGTCGCATGGTCGTATGGTCGCATGGTCAGGTGGTCGGTTAGTCGAGTAGTCAGCTAGTCCTTTGACTACCCGACTACTCGACTACCTGACCACTTGACTACCTGACCACTTGACATCCCAGTCGCTGGAAGGTGTATAATCTTGTGGCAGCCATTCCGTAGACGCAAGGGCTCCGATGCCAGGGACGAAACGAGGATTGTCCGATGCCGAAGCCAAAGATGTTGATCAGCGAACTGGGAAGACGCCTAAACGTCAACCCTAAGACGATTCGTTACTACGAGGAGATCAGTCTGCTGCCTGAGCCGGCTCGCAACCCCAGCGGCTACCGGATCTATTCCGAGGAAGATGCCGAGCGGCTGGGTTTCATCTTGCGCGCCAAAGCCCTGGACTTCTCCCTGGAGGAGATTCGCGAAATCCTGGCGCTGCGGGAGCGAGGTGAGGCCCCATGTCCCTATGTGCTCCACCAGATCGAGCTAAGAATCAGGGAGGTAGACCAAAAGATCGAGCAACTGCGCCAGTTGAGAGCCGAACTGGAAGGGCTGCGTGACGAAGCGGCAACCCTGCCTGCGGAAGAGATTGCTGCTAAGGGCCGCATCTGTCACCTGATTGAGAACCGCGATTTCATTCGGGTTGGCGAGATCGGCGGTCCCTGACGCGATGGGGGATACGTTCGCTTCGCTCAGCACAGGCTTGCCAGGAGGAGAGACGCGACGATGATAGCCAGGCCCATTCTTTCTGTAATCCTGATGCTGTCGTTGGCAGCCTGTGCTGCTCCGCCGCCGGCAGCCCCGCCATCCACCCCCACGGCGGCCCCGGTCGTTTTGGGGCAGGAGGTCTTTGCCCGCGTGTGTGCCCAGTGTCACGGTGCGCAGGCTGAGGGACATGCCTATCCGCCGGCGTCGGCCCTGAACGGCAGCGAACACACCTGGCACCACCCTGACGTCCAGCTTCGAGAGTGGATCAAGAACGGCAAACTGGGTATGGCCCAGATGCCGGCTTACGGTGGTGAGTTGACGGATGAATTGGGGGCTTTTGTATTTGGCCTCATTTGACATTCCCGTCGCTGGAAGGTGTATACTCTACACGTGATGCGTGATCCATGATACGTGAAAGGAGATTGCTGTGACACGTCGCAAGTGGAGCATCTTGATTCTGTTGACCCTGATGCTGTTGCTCATCGGCCAGGCCGTCTATGCCCAAGGCGAGACGCAGACAGCCAATCTTCAGATCGGCGGTATGGTCTGACCGATCTGTGAACGGACCGCGGAGTCGGTCCTGGGACGCCTGGACGGCGTCGTGACAGCCGATGCAGACTTCCGGACGGGCCGGGCTGTGGTGACCTACGACCCGGCACAGACCAATCCGGAACAGATCGTGCAGGCCTTTAACGGTCAGAGTTTCTACCGCGCCCGCGTGGCAGCCGACGAGGGGGGCAGCGCGACGGCCGGCACGGGTACGCTCGTGCTCAGCGTGCCGGCCCTGACGGATCAAGCGGCCGCCCAGCAAGTGGGACAGGCACTGAAGCCGTTCGAGTCGGCAATCCTGGGTGGCTCTCTGGCCCCGGGACAGATCACCATCGAGTACGATCCCACGCAGGTGAAAGCCGCGCAGTTTGTGGAGGCGATCGAGCAGAACACGTCCTATGAGGTGAGCATCGAATCGCTCACTGGTCCTGAGGCCCAGCCGGCCGGCGGCTCGGGCATCGTACTGCCCCTGATCTTCGGACTTATCGGTTTTGTCACCCCCTGCTCCCTGGGGATTAACACCGTGTTCCTGGGCTATATCATGGGGAAAGAACGGTCAACGCGCATCCGTCAGGCCGTGGCCTTTGCTCTGACGCGGGGCCTGTTTCTGGCGGCGCTGGGTCTGCTGTTCGGCCTGATCGGCCAGCAGGTGGTGGGCTTTCAGTTGGTCTACCGCAAGCTCATCGGCGCGCTGTTCATCCTCCTGGGCGTAGTGTTTATCATCCACCTGTACCGGCCCCTGCCCATGCCCAGCCTGGGTCTAGCCGGCAAGTTTCAGGGGAGCGGAGCTGGCAGCGCCGTTGCGATGGGCACCCTGTTTGGCTTGGACATTCCGGCCTGCAGCAGCCCGCTCGTCTTTGCGCTCCTGGCCCAGACCGTGCTGGTGGGGGACATTGTGGGCGGTGCCATCTCCCTCTACCTGTTTGGGCTCGGCATGTCGCTGCCGCTGGTGGTGCTGAGCATCTCCGAACGGCCGAACGAGTGGTTGGTCCGGTGGAGCCGGCGCTCTCGGGAGACCCTGTACTACACCGGGGCCGGGTTGCTGGTACTGGTGGGGATTGCCACCTTCTCCCCCCGGATCATGGGGGCAGTCGGAACAGTGTTTGACCTGGCTGTGCAAGTTCTTGGGGGCTAGTCAACAAGGAGGTAACGAAATGGCAAAGTTGGAGACATTCAGGCTGAAGGTGGTGGGGCAGCAGACCATCCACTGTGGCGGGTGCGAGAACGCTGTCCAGATGAGCCTCTCCCAGCTTCCGGGCGTGAAAAAGGTGAAGGCCGACCACAAGACTCAGTTGGTGGAGGTCAGCGCCGACGTGGAGCAGACGGGTCCTGAAGCCGTACGGGAACGGCTGGATTGGATGGGCTATCAGACTGAACCGGTAGGAGCGGCGGTCTCCGGGGACATCCCTGGAGCCCGCCGGCCCAGAGAGTGAGGTTACGATGCCTGCACCGGCACAGGTGTTGAAGGTGGCGTTGCTTAAGCGGGTGCCATTCTTCTCCAGGTTATCGGAGAGCGACCTGGCGATGCTGGCCGATCACCTACATCGGCGTACATATCGCAAGGGTACCATTCTCTTCGACAAAGGCAGTCCGGCTCGAACCCTGTACGTCATCGAATCGGGACGGGTGCGCGTGTTCATCCCTGGCGAGATGGGGGAAGAGCTGTCGGTGAACGTCTACGCGGCCGGCGATGTGGTCGGTGAGCTGTGTATTCTGGACGGCCTGCCCCGCTGCGCCAGCGCCATGATCATGGAGGACACCGTGGCCCTCACCCTCGACCGCGAGGATCTGCGGCGTTGTGCGGCGGCCTCACCCGACATCGCCTTCGCCATGATGGAGGTGCTGAGCACCCGCCTACGCTACACCACCGAACTCTACAATGGCTGATAGAATCCCCGAAGTGAGAAAAAG
>JBHIAO010000162.1:0-11439 GCA_046758565.1 Anaerolineae bacterium | reverse complement strand
CGAAATCCGAAATCCGAAATCCGAAATCGTAATTCCAGGTATTCCGTTTGGGAAAGCTAATTCCCCATAAAGTCTACTCACCCCAGGCCGGCGCTACGTGTTCGTTCATCATCTCTGTCCAGCCTGGACGCACTTCTACGGAGAATTTCTCGTCAAACCACTTGACCTGGTTGAGGCTGTCGCCAGCAACTGCCAGACGCTCCTCCAGTTCGGGCGTGAGTTCCACATCTGGGCTGGCAGGTGCGTTCAACAGGTCGTAGGCGACGGAGCGCTGAACTTCCGGGCTGAGCATCACATTGATGAACGTCTCAACCATCGCCTGATTTTCGGTACCGGCAACTACGGAGAGGTGCTGCGTGGAGCCCCAAGCGCCTTCTTCGGGGATGACGAACTTAATATTGGATCCCTGGTCAGCCATGAAATTGACGTAGTAGTCAAAGTCGACTGCCAGGACGACATCTCCAGCGTCAAACAGGGCGTTCCAGCCGGTGTAGAAGAAGGTCTGGGCAGTAGGGTCTAGCTCAGCCAGAGCCTCAAGGCCGGGTTCAATATTCCCAAGGCTGCCGCCGTAGAGCTCGGCTGCTTCGGCGATGAACTGTGGCATCTGGCTGTGACCGATAGCCGGCACGGAAATCTTACCCTGTATCTCCGGCCGCCAGAGGTCCCGCCAGGAGGTCGGGGGGTTATCGCCGAAAAAGTCGGGGTTGTAGCCCAACCCTTCGGCGATGGCAGCATAGGCAGCGCCATAGTCCGGCGCAGGCAATGCCCAGTCGTACAAACCCTCCATGTTGGGGACGTTATCCCGGTTGATTTTTACCACCAGACCCTCTTTGATCGCTGCAAACAGCGCCTCGCTGGTGGACACGAACAGATCAATTTCGGGGCTCCCCTTCTGGGCCAGCAACTTGTTGTAGCGGGCGCTCATCCCGCCCACGTCGTAGATGACTGTGACGTTAGGGTAGATTTCCTTGAACACCGGCTCGGCGTGGGCCCGGATCCACTCCTCTGTCACGCCACCCCACACGGAGATGATCAGTTCTCCCTCGTAGTCCTGGACCACTGTCCCCGGCGCTGGCTCCGGTGTGGCTGTTACCACGACCTCGACCTCGCGAATGACTTCGACCTCCACCGTCTGTGGCTGACAGGCCACCACCAGGATCAGCAGGACAAGCAGGCCTGTCCACGCGTATCTCTTCTTCAACATATCTCCTTCCTCCACCACATCTTTCTAACCACAGTACGGAAATGTCTTGACTTTGTTCATCTAGCGGCATTATAATCCATGGTAAGGGTTATAACACAATATTCTTATTATATCAGATGAAACAGAGTTTTGCAAGTTGAAATCATCAAACGGGCAGTTGTCTTGCAACCTGGTAGATAGGGAGGGCGCATGAGCCAGGCGACGTATTTGGAAACCGATGTACTCGTGATTGGGGGCGGCGGGGCCGGCGCGCGCGCGGCGCTGGAGGCCAGCCAGTTGGGCCTGAAGACGACGATGGTCGTCAAGGGGCTGTTGGGCAAGAGTGGCTGCTCGATATTTGCAGGCAACCTCAATTACTTTGCACCGCCCGAGGAGCCGGCCAGTGAGGCTCCGGCTGAGGCTACCACAGACGAAATGGAGCTACGAGTCAAGCGCACGATGGATTTCCTGGCCAAATACACGCACTACCTCGGCGATCAGGAATACATGAAAACCGCCTCTCACTTCACGCAGACGGAATTCTACCCCTGGATTGAACAGCATGGCATTTACATCTTGCGCGATGATCATGGCACTATCGTCAGCGACCAACCGCGCCGTACCCAGGCCTGGGCGGTGCAGATGGGGATGTCGGGCACGCTGATCATGGACCTGATGCGCAAGCTCATTCTCGCCAGCGATATTCAATTGCTGGAAGAGACCACTGCCACGCGGTTGCTGACCTATGACGGCGAAGTGGTCGGGGCGATGGCGCTGGACTTCGTGCGCGGCAAGTTGTACGTCATTCGCGCCAAAGTGGTCATCCTGGCCACGGGGCACTCCAATTTCCTGTCGTTACGGTCGACCGGCACGCGGGACGGCTCGGCCAGCGGTTGGGTGATGGCCTACGAGGCCGGCGCTCGCCTGCAGAACATTGAGATGCAGTGGTACCACGCCTCCGACGTGGCCTACCCGGCTACCTGGATGCGCCTCCATCTGTACCCCAATCCCCTGCCGGGGACGGAGCAGCGTAGTCAGTTGTACAACCGCGACGGTGACCTGTTCTTCGATGGCAACTGGCATTTGGAAAACCCGGTGCCGTACATCATGCAAGTCAAACACCTGGTGAAGCAGGTCAAGGCCGGCAAGGCCAACATGGACGGCGGCTACTACTCCAGCTTTCGGCACGTGGAGCCGGAGGTGCTGGAGAAGTATTTCTACCAGACCCAGTTCATGGACAAGATCGGCGTAGACCTGAAGACCGAGATGATGGAGAATAGTATTACCTGGCACATGAATGTCGGTGGGGTGCGGGTGAACGGCCAGACGATGGAGTCAGATGTGCCGGGGTTGTTGATCGCCGGCTCAGTCAGCGCGTTGGTGACAGGCGGGCTTCCGAACGTGACCTATGACGGGATTGTAGCAGCGCGCACGGCAGCAGAGCGGGCGCGCTCAATGCCGGCGCCCAAACCACTGGATGATGCCCAGGTGGCTGCCGAGGAGGCACGGGTGCTTGGTCTGTTCCGTACAGAACCAGCCGATGGGCTGTTGCCCGGACAGGTGAAGAAGCGCATTCGTCGGGTGATGTGGGAGCAGCATAACTATATCAAAACTGAGGCATCGATGCAGAGGGCTCTGGACGAGTTGCGGCGGATAGAGGCGGAAGACCTGCCGCGCATGCGTTTGCAGACCGACACCAGGCGATTTAACTACGACTGGGTGGACGCGCTCGACGTGGTGGATATGCTGATTGCCCTGCAGTTGGAGGTGCAATTCTGCCTCTACCGGAAGGAAAGCCGAGGGGCGTTCTACCGAGAGGATTATCCCACCACTGATAATGAGACCTGGCTCGTGCACGTGGTGGGACATCAGGGAGACGATGGGGAGCTACGGCTCGAGACTTTGCCGGTGGATCTGCCCTATGCCCGCCCGAAAGAGAGAACAGCCAACTTCTTTGATGTGGATTACTGATCCTTTAACGAGAAGGGCTAACAACATATGACAACGCTTCAAGTGGGCGATCCGATCAAGGTAACTGTCAAGAAATATGACCCGAGCCAGGATTCCGCCCCATATTACAAAACCTATACCGTGCCCTATACCAGGGAAATGCGCATTCTGGAAGCGTTGGATTACATCGTCGAGGAGTTGGGTGAGAGTCTGGCTTATCAGTGGTTCTGCGGTGTAAAGAAGTGTGGGATGTGTGGCTTCTTCGTCAATGGCCGGCCTCAACTGGGCTGCTGGGAACCCGTTCAACCGGAGATGGTGATTGAGCCGTTGCCTCACTTTCCAGTCATTCGAGATCTGGTCATTGACCGGGGGCAGTATGTCGAAAACCTGCTTGCGCTGCAGCCCTGGATACAGCGCGAGGAGCCCTACGCCGGCTTCCCAGAGCCGATGACGGGTGTCCAGATGGAAGATGCGGCTGAAATGATGCACTGTATCGAATGTATGATGTGCGTCTCAGCCTGCCCGACCTACAGTTCGGAATTTGTGGGCCCGGCACCGTCGGTGCAATTGGCCCGTTTTGCTCTTGACCCCCGTGATTCTGGCCCGCGAGCTCAGTTGGCTAAGGAAGTAGGTGGGATCGAGCATTGTGTCTCGTGCTATCAGTGTAGCGCAGCCTGCCCAACTGGTATTCCGGTGTTGCAGATAGCGATTGGTGGATTGCGCCAGCAAATTAGAGACCAGAATCTGGAAAAGCCTATCACCCTGCGAGGGCGCGCCTTTGCCCATATCCACACCCTCAGCAAGCTGGGCAGCGCCCTTGCACCGCTCTCAAACTGGCTAGGCCGCTTGAAGCCAGTTCGGTGGCTCACCGAGAAGTTCCTGGGCATAGACCAGCGGCGGCAGTGGCCCACCTTTGCCAGTGTTCCGTTCGATCGTTGGTTCAAAAGCCGGAAAGCTCCTGCACGCGGCGGGCAGCAAGTCATTCTCTTCCATGACACGTTTATGACCTATATCGAGCCCGAGATCGGCATTGCGACGACCGAGTTGCTGGAAGCCGCCGGCTACGAGGTGCTGCTGATCGACGGGCGCAAATGCTGCGGGCGTCCGATGCTTTCGCAAGGCCTCGAAGACGAGGCGAGGGCTAACGCCGAACACAACGTTGGTCTGCTGGCCCCCTACGCTAAGCGCGGCATCCCCATCATCGGTTGCGAGCCTGGCTGCTTGCTGACCATACGCGAGGAGTACCCCACTCTGGTACCCGGCGAAGACGCACAGGTCGTTGCGTCGCAAACGTACACGCTGGAGGAGTTCCTGGCTGAGCGGGCCGTCACGAACGGGGGCGAGCCGGCTCTGTCGTTCACCGATGAGGCGCGCGAGTTGGTGCTGCACGGGCACTGCCATCAGAAGGCGCTGGTCGGCACTGGTCCGGCATTGAAGGTCCTGAGCCTACCCGCAAGCTATGAAGTCGCGGAGATTCCCTCGGGATGTTGCGGTATGGCCGGTTCGAATGGCTTCGAGTGCGAGCACTACGAGCGCTCGCTGCAGGCTGCCGAAGAGACGTTGTTACCCGCCGTTCGCGAGGCGGGGGCAGATGTGGAAATCGTGGCCGCCGGGATAAGCTGCCGCCAGCAGATTGCGCACGGCACGGGCCGGACGGCGCGTCATCCGGCGCTTGTGCTGCGCGACGCGCTGTTGACTAAAGACCAAGGCCGGCGCTAGCGCCGCTCTTGGTCGATCAAAGCCTGGGTTGCCGTTATACCAGGAATCGAAGACGTGCGATAACGTTGCGCAGCCTACTTGACACGGCAGCCCTGCGGCGTATAATTCCAAGGCATAGGGATTCTCGGTTTCCCACCAAATCAGGCGATAACGTTGCACAGCCCAAGTGTCTACTATTTATAGAACGTGACGCACTTGGCCGATCCCCAAACCCCTAAGATACAACACTGCGGAGCGCAATAGGTTGAAACCAGATGCTCAGGGAATGCCCCTTGAGGTTACATCCCCCATAGATTCGTCATTTGCTGCCCGGTCTGGTTGGGCGTTGCAACTGCTGGGGTCGAAATGGGCGCTCCGAATTGTCTCGCTCTCCCTTCTCATGGGGGTCTGGGAACTGGGCGGGCGCCTTGACCGCACGTTGCTCTTCCCGCCATTGTCTCGCGTCGTTGCCGCGTTTTGGCAGTTGCTGATCAGCGGCGAGTTGCTGGCCGGCTTTGCTGTCAGCCTGCAGGCGTTTGTCATTGGCTTTGGACTCGCGATCGCGGTCGGTATTTTCATCGGCCTGGTGATGGGCCGGCTCCGCCCGGTCGAACGCTTCTTCAATCCCTACCTCGACATTTTGCTCGCTGCCCCAACGATCGCTTTTATCCCACTGTTTGTCGTCTGGTTTGGCCTGGGGTTAACCTCCCGCGTGGGCGTCATCTTCATCTTCTCCGTTGTGATCATCGCCGTGAATACCCACACCGGCGTCCGCGGGGTCGATCCGCAACTGGTAGAGATGGGCCGAGCCTTTGGTCTGCGGGAGGACCAACTGTTCTGGAAAATCATCCTGCCGGCGGCCATGCCGCTCATCATGGGCGGGATTCGGCTGGGGGCGGGGCGAGCCTTCGTCGGCATGGTCGCGGCCGACATCTTGCTTGTCTCGGTCGGGATTGGCGGCGTGATCCAGTACTACAACGCGACCTTCAAGACCGCTTCGCTGTTCGCTGCCGTCCTGGCGGTGATCATGCTGGCCGTCGGCCTGATCGAACTCACCCGCGCCGTCGAACGACGCGCGACCGCCTGGCGGTAGCCGGCCACACTGACGGACGAGAAGGAGATCCATGGCAGAGAGCACGGGAGTCCAGCGCCTCGACGCCGCTGTGAGGACCGCAACGCAACGTTTCTGGCCGACCCGCAGGTTGACAGAGCGCCTCAGCACGCCGGCCGCGCTCCTCGTGCTCCTGATCGGCTGGGAGGTCGTGGGCCGGGTTTCGAACGCAGTGTTTTTCCCGCCGTTCAGCGGCGTCGCCCGGGCCTGGTGGACGCTGGCCCTCTCCGGTGATCTCGGCCGCGCCATGACGACGAGCCTCCAGGCCCTCGCCGTCGGTTTCGGGCTCGCCGTCGTGCTGGGAATCGCGATTGGTACGGCTATGGGGCTATCGCGCACGATCAGCTATCTGCTCGACATCTATGTTAACACCCTGATGGCGGCACCGCTGATCGCATTGATCCCGATCATTGCCATCTTTCTAGGCCTCGACGTCTGGGCCCGTGCCGCCGTCGTCTTCCTTTTCTCATTCTTCGTCATCACCGTGAATGCCGAAGCCGGGATGAAGGCCGTTGACTCGGAGCTGGTGGAGATGGCCCGGTCATTCGGCCTGGGCCGGTGGCAGGTTTTCGTCATGGTCATCCTCCCGGCCGCCCTGCCGGCGATTCTGGCCGGCCTGCGGCTGGGGATCATTCGGGCGGTCAAAGGCATGGTAACGGCGGAGATGTTCATGGCGATAACCGGCCTGGGGGCGCTGCTGGACTATTACGGATCAGCGTTCAAGGGGGCGGAGCTATTTGCTGTGCTCCTCACGGTTATTGCCGTGTCGGTGATGGCTGGGGCGGTTATGCATCAGTTGGACCGGCGGCTGTCGCGCTGGCAGCGCGGCATCGCGCGCGAGTGAAAGGAGGCCCGCTTTATCAGAGAGAAGTCAATATGCCCGTGGGGGGCACCGTGAAACATGAAAATGCTGGATGGTTGGATGGTTGGTTAGATGGTTGGATGGTTAGATGGCTGGTGCCATGCGAACCAACTAACCATCCAGCCATCTAACCATCTATTCTCAGAGAAGGGAGGAGAACACCATGAGACTCTCAGTACGTTTGACTGGCTATTTCGTGTTGACACTGTTGCTGCTGGCTGTGCAAGCCTGCGTCCCAGTAGCTCCAACGCCTGCCGCTAAAGAGATCCAGCAAATCCGCATCGCCTATGACTCCTCGGTCGATATCGGCAAGATCCCATCACTGCTGGCCTGGGAGCGGATGAGAGATTTCGGGTACGAGGTGATACCGAGGTTCTACCCGGACTCGGTGACGGCCGTCCAGGCCGTGCTGGCGGGCGAGGCCGACATCGGCTCGGGGGACCCGGTGGCCGTCATCCTGGCCAACCAGGCCGGGCAGTCGTTCCGTATCTTCGCCCTGGAGAACGGCAACCAGTTCGCGCTCATCGCGCCGGTGAGCGTCACCGACCCGGCGCAGTTAGCGGGTAAGAAGGTGGCCTATCACTCGCCCGGCAGCATGACCCGCGCGCTGGCCTTCCTGGCCGCCGAGACCCACGGCTTCGAACCCGAGTGGCTGGTGATCGCGGGTTCCGAAGTCCGCGCCGAGGCGCTGCTCAGCGGCCAGCTCGATGCTACCGTGATCGACTACGAGAACGTGGTGAACGTCCAACTGCAACGGCCAGGTGACTACCACGTCCTGGTGTCGTTCGCGGAGGAATTCCCCGGCTTGATGGGCAACGGCTTCTTCGCGCGAACCGACTACATCGAGGCGAACGCCGACGTGATTGACGCCATGGTTGAGTCGGTGTTGCTCACCTACCGGCGTGTCAATGAGGACCCGGACTACCTGTTCAATCAGGCGCCCAAGTTCTTGCCGGGCATGGAGCAGGAACCAGACAAGCTGCGTCAGATGATCGACTACTACATCGAGTTCAACGTCTGGGACAGCAACGGCGGGTTCACGCAAGAGGCGGCTGAGGACACGGTCGGCCTGTACGTTGAGGTGGGCGATCTCGAGGTGGCCGCCTCGTTCGAAGAGTGGGCCGTCCTCGAGCCCATGAACCGGGTGCTCGACAAGCTCGGACGGAAGTAATCGACCTGAGTGGCCGGCGCTGGGGTGGGGTGGGCGGCGCCCGGACGATTCAGGGCTGCTCGCCCGCCCTAGGCCGGCTACTACTCTTCTGTTCTACCCATATATTGACAAGGTTACGAAAACAGAGAGAAAACGATATGAAGATCAATAAGCTGAAGCAACGCTTACGCAAAGACCGTCCGATGACAATGATCAGTTTTCGGATCCCCGAAGACGTGGTCGATGACCTGAAACGGATTGCCCCCCTGCTTGGTTTCTCCGGTTACCAGCCGTTGATCCGCGCCTACATCGGGCAAGGATTACGGGCTGACCTGGCGCGCCTTGAGGGCAATCAGACTATGAGTGAATTTGTTGAGAGTTTGCGGAAGCACGGGGTAGAAGAAGAGGTAATTGCCTCTGCAATGGCGGAGGCGCAAGAAGCTATACAATCTGCATGACCGGGTAACCATCATGACACCGCCGGCTAACACGCGTTCTGCGATCCGTTCGGGCGTCTGGTCAATATATCATTGGACATGACCCGTCACCAGGGACGAGTCTCCTCACCCTGGCGGTTCAGAGTGCCAGGCCACGCTGGGCTGGTCAGCTCCCAGGGGACATGAGCGAGTCGTGCGGGGGAGGCCGACCCCCAACAAGCGAATGTTCCGGAAAGGATGGGCTGGGGTTAGCCGGTGATTGGCGAAAGCGAGACGTGACCAAGGCGCGGCTGGCATACGCGGCCTGGGATGCCAGGTGGGCTGTCACCCGGCAGCGAAGCTTGACTGGCCGGCATGCCGAGAGTTGAATTCCTTTTGGAACTGGGACGCTACAAGGTGTTCCCATTCGAAGCTGAGTTGCGTGACTTGGAGAGCGGTCATGCCTGACGCGATTAGCAACACATCGCCTTTGCTCTACCTGTATCGCATCGGTGTATTAGAGTGGTTGCCCGAACTATTCAACGAGGTATGGACTCCCAACGCAGTGGTGATGGAATTGGAAAAAGGCCGGCGGAGAGGCTACGATGTTCCCAATCCGAGCGAGAAAGTGATTGTTGAAACTCTGGAATCGTGCTATCATTGAACTGGCCATAGGTGACCAATTATGATCAAAGAAGGGATGTAAAAATGGATATGCAAAAGCTAGCTGAACGCATAACAATCGATCCTGCCATTTGCCACGGTAAGCCATGCATTCGCAACCTGCGCTATCCGGTGGAAATTATCTTAGAACTGCTCACCGGAGGGATGACGATCGACGAAATCCTTGACGACTACGAGGATTTGGAACGTGAGGATATCTTCGCTGTACTTGCGTTTGCGACGCGTCTCAGCCAGGTCAAACGTCTTGAGGCGGTTGTGGCATGAAATTTCTCGTTGACGCTCATCTGCCGAAGCGGCTGGCACGTTTTCTGAATGATGAAGGACATGACGCCATACATACACTCGACTTGCCGCTGAAGAATCGAACGCCTGATGAGGAGATCAACGAAATTACAGTCCAAGAAGAGCGCATTCTGGTAACCAAGGATGCTGATTTTGTAGACTCATTTATCGTTAAACAGAGGCCATATAAGCTGCTATTGGTGACGACGGGCAACATCCACAACCGAGAGCTTATGCAGTTGTTTGAGCAGAATATTGAACGGATAGCGGAGGGATTTGAGAGTTATGACTTCATAGAGTTTAGCCGCCATCATGTGATTTACCACATGTGAGTGGTTATCTGATTCTCCAGGGTTGAGTGGAGCATTGCAGACATCCTAAGTTTCATTGTCAACTCGCCGACACCATCTGCGTGAATACGCAGATTGCTGCGCTGCTCGTTTTTCAGGTCGAGCGGGAGGTGGCATGTAGGGCCAGGCGGCACGGGGACAGGGTTTGCCACACGACTTTTACATCACGCGCTTCTACGAGGGTGGCCGCCAGCGCACGTTGGTCGTCATGCTGCAATTGGCAACGTGGGAACAGATCGATGGGGAAACAATCACCAGCCTATTGGCGGAAGCGACACGCCATTTTCCACAACCCGCTCGAGTAGAATTAGAGCGTGGTTCGGTTGTTATCGCTGACTACAATGTTTGGAAGCAGAAGGTGTTGCAGCGACAAGGCGAGATGGAGGATTCAAATGGAGAATAAGCGGATAACAGATATCGAAACTGCCGAGTTTGACACCCTCATAGAGGCTTTTATTGAGCGTGAGACTGAGGATATGGGCGAATTGAGTGCACCGTTATTCTATGAAACCTTGGAAGCCATTTTTCAAGAGCTGACTGAGGCGATAATTGTTGAACTAGAAGCACAGGTAAACTTCGAGCCAACACCATCCCATCTGCGGAGCATCAAGAACTACTGCAGTTGATTGACGAGATCGAATGAGCAGTCACGGTAAAGTTCGTAAACTGGAAGCTCGCGGCGTCGGCAAAGTCTTCACCGACGACGCCGGCCGGCCCAAGGTGGAGGCGCTGCGGAACATTAACCTCACGGTCGAGGCTGGTGAGTTTGTCAGTCTCGTGGGCGCCAGCGGCTGTGGTAAGACGACGCTGCTGCGCATCATTGACGGGTTGATCGCGCCGACCAGCGGGAGCGTCCTGCTTGACGGGCGGCAGATCAGCGGGCCCGGATCGGACCGTGGCTTCGTCTTCCAGAGCGATGCGCTCCTACCGTGGCGCACTGTACTGGACAACGTGGCTCTAGGCCTGGAAGCGCAGCGCAAGAGCCGGCGCGAGGCCCGGCAGATCGCCCAGGAGTACATCAATCTGGTGGGCCTGCGGGACTTCGAACACTATCATCCGCTGGAAATCTCGGGCGGTATGCGCCAGCGCGTGAACCTGGCCCGGGCGCTGGCGATTGACCCCGAGGTGCTGCTGATGGACGAGCCCTTCGCCTCGCTGGATGCCCAGACGCGCGAGATCATGCAGAGCGAGCTGCTGCGTATCTGGAACCAGCACCAGAAGACCGTGCTGTTCGTCACCCACCAGATCGACGAGGCCGTTTACCTGTCCGACCGCGTGGTCGTCCTGACCACCCGACCCGGGCGGGTGAAGGAAGTCATCCATATTGACATCCCGCGCCCGCGGCCGTTAGCGTTGAAGCGCACCCCGGAGTTCGTGCGCAACGTAGACCGGGTGTGGAAGCTGATCGAGGAAGAGGTCATCCAGAGCATGCGCGTCCGGGACGAGGAGCCCGCGCCTCCAGCAAGGAGGGGTCCCCATCTACGTTGACGTCCACTGCCACTACGCCCCGCCCGATTTCCCGGAGCAGGCGCGTCAGGAGCTACAGGCCGCCGATCCAGCCATCCTGCGCGAGGCGGAGGGTGGTGAGGTGCGTTGGCTTATCTGATTTCCCGCTTTGGACTGGATGGCTGAACAACTTCTAGCCATCCAGCCAACTAGCCATCTAGCCTACTAGCCTACTAGCCATCTAGCCAACTTTTTTCAGAGTAGCGCTGATGACACTATCCCTTATGACCCTGGCTCGCACAGCGAA
>JBHIAO010000161.1:0-11522 GCA_046758565.1 Anaerolineae bacterium | reverse complement strand
GGGACTTCGTCTCATAGGTGTACGGGTCAGCGATTCCCCCTTTCAGGTAGGGCCGACCCTGGGCATCGAATTCGACCGGTAGATTCTTGAAGCACATGCGGATCCTCCTCGCGTCGACAGGCTCAGTGCAAGCCTATCGGCTTAGAACGCGGGCGATGTTGACCAGGTTGGCGTCCACAGCTTGCAGGCCGGCCAGCAGCCTGACCAGGGCATCGTTGATGGTGGTCATGTTGCCGAGCAGTGGCTGGCTGTTGTCACGGATTGCCTCCAGCCCGCCGGCCAGTTTCTCCAGGTGATCGCCGGCGCGGCGCAGGGCCAGGATGATGTTGACCAGGTAATAGACCAGCGCCAGCACGACGATGAACACCACAACCAGGGTAAGCCAGGTTAGCACCGATACCATAAGTTGCCTCCTCTTCTTCTGGCAGATAGCTGATGGCTGATGGCTGATGGCTGATAGTGATGAAAGTTGAGGAATTAAACAGGTAACTGAAGCCTATGCATATGACAACGGATCAGGCGGATTAACCGGATTCTATCCGCTAAATCCTGAAAATCCGTTGTCATATGTGCCGAAGCGATTACCTGATTAAATTCTCAAAGCTGCCAAGTGCCATTAAGTCATACCCGGGAAAGTGCCATAAAGTCGTGCCGCTTGGCCGCTCTCCCGGCGGTTGCGACCCGCTGGCGCCGCTGGTAAGAGGTCATTGCCCGCTCATTATGTCGCTTGAAGGCCTCTCAAATGCCGAATCCATGGTATCGCGACCTGGTTGACGACGCTTCGCACAGAACATAACTATATCTTGTGGTCAGCTCAGATCTGGCAACATATCTAGTGGCGGCACGACTTTGTGACACTTTAAGGGTACGACTTAATGGCATTCGACAAAGCTCATAACTATCAGCCATCTGCTATCAGCCATCTGCTATCAGCCATCTGCTATCAGCTATCAGCTATCTGCCATCAGCTATCTGCCACGTCCGTTCGCCCGCTCGCCCAGCACGGTGGCGATGGTGGCGCTGTGGTCTTGCAGGTTGCCGGCAGTGTCCAGCATCTGCGTGGCAACGCCGATGGTATCTTCCAGCGCCTTGATGTTGGCTGTGTTGTTGGCTATGCCGACGCCGGCTTCCAACATCTCGGCCAGGTAGCGCTCGATGTTGCGGGAGGCGTTGAGCGTGCGCTGGAGCAAGAAAACCGTGATCGGCAGCACGACGAAAATCGCTGCCAGCAGCAGGATCCACCAGATGACGTAAACAATGCCTGGAACATTCATCGGCTCACCTCCCTTCGGCAGGCTCAGGGCCGGCCTGTTGTTGCACAGCCTCGATAGTGGCAACCAGGTGCCCATCTACAGCTTGCAGACCCTCGGCCACTGACGACAGGCTGGCGTTGAGCTGCGTCACTTGCGGTGCCAGGTGGTCGGTTTCGGTCTCGATGGCGCGCAGGCCCAGGCGCAATTTGGCCAGGAAGCTGGTGGGCGCACCGCCGATGCTGTTGAGCAAGTTAGAAATGCGCCACAGGTACACGACCAGCACACCAACCAGGGCGAGCACGGCCAGCGCTGAGAGCAAAGTCAGTAAGACGAGCATAGCGTGTCTCCTTTTCTGGTACAGCCCGGTGAAAACCTTCCAGCATGGTTAGATGGCTGGATGGCCAGGATTGCCCAACACGCACTGAGGGCAGCCGGGACAGCCCTCGGCGTGTTGCTCGATAGCCGCGGCCGCTTGCAGGATGCCGCTGGCTGTGGTGTGAATATCGTCAACGATGCGGTTGGTGGCGATAAGCTGTGGGATGTGGATAGTGTTGTTGGCGATGTGCTGCCCGGTGGTCCAAATGTCGCCGACCACGGTATTGATGCTGCGTGCCGTCTGTTCGATCTGGCGCAGCAGGTAGGCCACGACGACGATGACAACGCCGCCGATCAGGAGTGAAATCCACCAGACGATGTAGACGGCGCCAGGGCTTACTTGTAGTGCAGGCGCGGCCATATTGCCTCCTCTCAGTGTGTACTGCGTATTGCATATTCCGTTGACGTCACGCATCACGCATCACGGATCACGCATCACGGATCACGCATCACGTTTCATGCAGGACCTCGGCGACGCCGGCGGCGTGAACTTCGATGGTCTGGGCTGACTCGCGCAGTTGCGCTGCGACATGGTTGGTCTCCTGCAGGTTCCAGACAGCGTTGGTGTTAGCCTCAATTTCGCCAGCGACCTGCAATGCCTGGGCCGCCAGCCGCTCGATGCGCCGCGCAGCCTGGATAACCAGGAGCAGCAGCACGGCGGCGATGACGACCACGACGGCGGCAATGATAAGGCTCAGGCTCCAAGTGCTGTACAGGGATGCGTCAGTCATTTCTCCCTCCTAGTCGCCGCTTCCGACTGGCTCTTCTCTCGCATTGATTCACTGCGACGTCTAAGTCGCGCACCATAGAAGGTGAAAAAGCTCACGCTTCCGACTGTTTCGTCTTCCTTGGCCCGCTGCAACCGCTCGTAGACACGATGCTCGATGCGCTCGAGCACGTTGGGCACCGGCACGTGGCCCCAACCGCTGGGAACCTCACCCGTCACGCCCCAGCGTGTCGAGCGGTTCAGGAATCTATTGGTGATACGGCGCAGGTTGCGAATGATGGAGCCGTGGGTGCGTGAGGCGCTGGACGAAATCAGCGTGCCCGGCGGCTGCCGGTAGAAGGGCGAGAAGCGGTCAGGAAAACCAGGCATTGTACAGCCGACGCAGACACCACCCACGTTCATGCAGCCACCCATATGGTTGATGGCGCCCCGGCGGGCTATGTTGCAATTAACCACCGGGCCCCAACAGCCGATTTCCACCAGGCAGCGAGGGTCACCGTAGTGGCCGGCGAAGGTACCCTCCTCGTAGAAGCCGGCGCGGTTACAGCCCTGGTGGACGGTCTGGTCGAAGAGCCACGCTGGCCGGCCCAACTCATCGAACTCGGGCAACGGGCCCAGGCCCTGCAAGAACAACAGAATGGCCGCCACGGTCTCGGTGAAATTGTCCCCCACGGGAGCGCACCCCGGAACGTTGATCACCGGCAGGCCCAGTGCGCTGCGGTAGTCTTTGCCCAGGCAGTCCATCACACCCATGGCCCCGGTGGGATTGCCAATGGCCGCTGGGATACCACCCCAGGTAGCGCAGGTGCCGATGGCGATTATGGCTGCTGCGCCCGGTGCCAGGCGTCCCAACCACTGGGCCGTCGGAATGGGACGTGGTTGACCATTATCCATCTCCACCCCGAATGCCGACCAATAGCCACCGCTCTGGGCGGCTATGTCTTCGTCCGGCACGGAGCCCTCGAAGACCACCACGTAGGGATCGTCCAGTTCACCCTCGGCCGCCATCTCGAAGTTGCGCACGAATTCCTCGCCAGCTTCGACGGCCAGCACGGGATGGTGGAGGATGAGTTGGGGGATCGCGGGAATGGTGCCGGTGAGGAGACCCTCAAGGCCGGGGCTTGTGGCACCCGAGACGGCGACGGTACAACCGTCGCAACTCATGCCGGCCAGCCATAAGACGTGCACTGCCTTGATGGGGCCTGGTGAGAATTCCTCGCGTTCAGGCTCGGGGATATGCGCGCGTTCCTCCTCCATCGGGGCCTCAACTGTTGTTGCCGGCGCAACCTGTCCTGCGACCTGCTGCGGAGCCGGTGCCGCTTGTTCGGCTCCCACCTGTTCTGCCTTCATGTCCATACCTCCTCAGCTAAGCCTCCCAATGCGGTTTGCAGGTTGAGAATCAAGCCCTTGTAACTGGTCAACCTTCAACCTTCCAGCTTTCAACCTGTAACTCGTCGGCCAGCCGCTTTACTGCCACCACGCCAGCCGCATTTAGATCGCAGTCTATCGGTGCTTTCTGAAGTCGATCTGCGTGGATGAAGTTCTCGTCCCACGGGATCATCGAGAGAAGATTCAGTCCGCGTCGCGCACAAAACGTCTGGATGGCCGTTGTGTCTTCGGCATCGCGAATCTTGTTGGCGACGGTGTAAATGGTATCTACTCCTAGCTCCTGGGCCAGGGCGTTCATCCGCGCCCCCGTTTCCATCGAGCGGTAGTACGGTTCAATGATCAGCAGGAGGATTTCGACGTTGTGAACCGTCCCACGCTTCAGATGCTCCAGGCCGGCCTCCATGTCCGTCACGCTGATGCCGTAGCCGTCAACCTGCAGTTCGCTGAGAATCCCCTGAACAATGCTGTGGAACTGGCAGTTGCAGCCCGTTCCGGCGTGTTCGACAGTCCCGATCACCAGCAGATCAACATCGTCCGGTGCCGACATACCGTAGTGGGACACAACCTTAGTGAGTGGCATGACGAGGCCTTCGCGTGCCGTACCCGTCGGCTCCCGGGTTTCGCGCACGAGTTGGTGAGAGAGGAATTGGACCTGTTTGCTCTTCTCGGGTGAAATGCCGAGAAGCGTTGCCAGGTTCGGATTGGGATCGGCATCAATGGCCAGCACCCGTCGGCCCTGTTGTGCGAACACCCGGGCGAGCGTGCCGGCAACGGTTGTCTTTCCAGAGCCTCCCTTGCCCGATACGGCAATTTCCACGGTTGTTGGTATCCCTTTCAGAGGATGGGGCCCACAGATTCGCCACTGTTGGGGCTAAGGATATGGATAATTGTAGTCCGTACCAACGTGACTGTCAAATAGATTCATCACCTACTGAAATTGCAGTGTAAAGTGATCGAAGGGAAGAGGAACATAGCAACTATTGCTATTCATCTTTGGTGACACGGATCATTTGACTTGACAGGAAGGGAATGGAAGAGGAAGGGGGAGAATGGAGGATGGGAGGGGGAGAATGGAAGGGAAGATGGACTTCAACTTCCATTTTCCATCTTCCATTCTCCATTTTCCGTCCTCCTTAGTTGGCGCTTGATTCAGCCATCCAGGCAGGGCGAAGCATCCCGCTCAAGACCCGCTCCATAGTCATGGTGTGGCTACATACACCACGCGTCAGGAAGAAATCACAGTCACAGTTCCAGTGGCCCTCGTTGTAAGAAACAGCGTGTGAGTTGTGATCGCCGGCGATAGTGACTCTGAACTCGCTAAACAGAATCCGCTCTATTTCTTGTGCGTATTGCTTCGCCTTCTGGATCTTGCCGATCATCGCCGAATCCATCCTGAGTACCTCCTTTGTGTCATGACGGGGAAACAAAAAGCACGCAGGCAAACGACTACCTACGTGCGAATCGGGACGCTCTTTCGCGCTTCTATTGGGCTCATTTGAGCTAGTTGTGTTCTGTCTGCGACCACATAGCTCCTAAACTCCTATGTTAGAGTATAACCCTTTCAACTTGCAATGTCAAGAGAGATTCACCACTAAATGAGGGAATTTGCCTTAAAGTTTCGGGACCGTAGGAATAACGTTCGAAAACCGTAGTCAGTTGAAGGTTGCCGAGTTACAAGCTGGAGGTTGCTGAGTTGACGGTTTAGACCGAAGATCTAAGGTTCCGCGCCCAGTTTCTCCTTCAGGTAGTCGATGGCTGGGTTAGGGGTTGGGTCTACCGCGTTGAGTGCAGCCAGGTAGTAGCTAACGAAATCCCCGTAGTGGAGGGCCGACAACATCTGCGCTGTCGGGCTCTCACCCCAAGAAGCGATCATCACGTGGTCGATGCCAACCTGTTCCAGCAGCTCGGCGGTGACCTCGAAGCGGGTTTGGATCCTGGGCTCCTCGAGCGACGATCGCAGCATGACCACGAACATCGTGTCATGCCGGTGCGACGGATGCTCGTAACCCAAGACTGTGTTGTGGTTCAGCTCGGGAAGTTCGTCGTACGCGGCCCAGGTCTTGGCGTTCTCGTTGAACTGTCCCTTCCAGCGCCGGGCGACAGGTGTCAGGATGCCGGACCCGTAGATCGTCGGAACTTTGCCCATCATCCGGAGCGTCAGGTCCTTGGCCGGGTTGCGGGCCGCCGGCACTTGTGGACCGATAACGCGTTGGAGACGCAGCATGACATCGATGGCTTCCGCGATCTCATCGGTCTTGTCTTCCAGAAGGCCCAGCCGAAACAGCAAGCCGAGCAGCAGCGTGAACGAGTGGCCAACGGCCGCGCGCGGCGGTGAGCTGTAGCTGAATTGAACAAGTGGAAGGCCCTGTCCGGTCGCGATCTCAGCCAGCCGGCCGTTGGTGGTCACGGCGACGGGCTTTGCCCCGAGCGCCAGCGCCTCATCGAGGGCCGACAGCGTCTCTTCGGTGTTCCCAGAGTAGCTGGATGCGATGACCAGTGTGTTGTCGCTCACATAGGCCGGCAGGTCGTAGTCGCGATTTACCGAAATGGGCACGGGACACTCGGGCTCGGCCAGCGCCTGCAGCAGTGACCCACCGATGGCCGACCCACCCATGCCGGCAACGACCACGGAGTTGATCTCGTGATAGGCCGGCGGCGGCTCGAAAGCCTGGATGGCGTCCCACGCGTCACGGACCTGGGCCGGCAGTTCGCTGATTCGACTCAGCATATCCGCCGGGTCATTAGCGTGCAGCGTATCAAGATCGTCAAGATCGATCACGATGACAGAATTCTCCCGAATACAGCCGGCAAGAACGCCGGCCTATGCTCCGCTGTTCTCCGGCATACGCTTGAACACCCAGCCCAGGAAGGCTATGAGTGTGACAATGCCGCCGAGGGCCAGTATCATTGGAACGACCAGAGGTGCAGCCAAGTCAGGTTGGTTCAAGAAGCGTTCTGTCATTGAGGGCTGCGGTGTTTCCTCACCTTGGGCGAGTACGGGTATGGCCGCGATGAGCCACGCGCTGGCAAAGATCAACAGGGCAGCGAGCAGTAGTCCGCGCCGGAGAAGTGAATGGCTTGCATGAAACATGGATGACCCTCCTGGATTTGGTCGCCTGACTCGTTAGTTGGTTGGCTCAAGCCCCGTATGCCACACCCTCTGAGTAGCCTGGCTGAATCTGTCGGGCACGGGATTCACATAGGGCACATCGGCAAGGCCGACCAGACCGCGGATGAAGTGATAGATCGCGAAAAGTTCCAGGCCAAATGGCAAGTAGCCGCCGTAGCCAAGTAGCGGCATCTCAAAAATGTGAAGGAACTCCACGAATGGGATCTCGTAGATCCACTTGGGCCAGGCGTAGAAGTTCCACATTTCCCAGAAGATCCCACACAACAGGGTGCCGGCCCCCAACGTGATCACCGGCCGCCAATCGCCGCGTGACACCCATGCGGTGATGGATGGCCATCCCAGCGCATAGTTAATGGGATCCACGACGAAGAACACACAGGTCCAGGCCAACGGAAAAGCGTAGCGCGGCCACAGCACCATTGCAACGAAACTCAATAGGCCGAAGACGACGATACCCACGAGAATCAGACGCGTGACCGGCACGGCCCGGCGATCTTTGAAACCCTCCACAAAGTCAAACGTTGCCATCAGTTCGGTAGTCTCGAACACGGCCGGCACCACCGTGGAGAATGCTAGCGACGCGAGCATAGCATATCGGATCGGCCCGTAGTGCTCAACGCCCAAGTAGATCCAGTTCTTGACGAAACGGTTAAAGAACTCGAACAGCCACCAGACGGGTAAAGACGCGAAGAAGAGGCCGGCAAAGGCCAGTCGACTTCGACTAAGCAGGGAACTGCCTCGGCGCGTCAGCACGAGGACATCGACGATCAGGATGTAGCCCAACCACAGGAAGAAGAAGTGATGCTCGGCCACTGGCTGGATCTGCAGCCATGACATTGGCCACATAGTGGCGATCAGCACGAGGCCGATCCAACCGTGGATTGTGAACCGTGTGAGGCTCATCAGGCTGCTACCGGTTCCAACTCGTCCAGTTTGAGCGAGATAGCTAGTGATACGCCTTCATCGCCCATCGAGATGCCGTAAATTGTGTCGGCGGCCTGGATGGTGCCTCGGTTATGGGTGATGACGATAAACTGTGTTGTTTCAGCTAGCTCTTCCAGCGCTGAGCGGAAGCGTCCAATGTTAGCATCGTCCAGCATGGCGTCGACCTCGTCGAGGATGCAGAAGGGGGTTGGACTGACCCGCAGCAGCGCGAATATAAACGCCACGGCAGTTAGCGCTCGTTCCCCTCCAGAAAGCAAGGCCAGGCTCTGGGAACGTTTCCCCGGCGGCCGGGCGACAATGGCAAGGCCCGGATCGCTGGGTCCTGAGCCCGTCGAAGGGCCACGTCCTGAGCTCGTTGAAGGGCTGAGTCCTGAGCCGGCTGAAGGTTGGGCCCCTTCGTCTTCGATCAGTGACATGCTCGCATCACCACCACCGAAGAGCTGTCTAAAGTACCGTTCAAAGGCTCTGGCAACTTCCTCGAACGTAGCTGCGAATCGCTCCGTCATAACCTCGGTAAGTTCGGCGGCAACCGCACGTAAATCGGCGGCTGCTTCTTCCAGGTCAGCGGCTTGCGACGTGAGAAAGTCATGTCGTGCCTTTGTTTCTTCGTACTCGGCGATGATCTCCGGGCTGGCCGTGCCGACTTGACGAAGTTGCCGGCGCAGTTGCTGCACTCGTCGCTCCAGTCCCTCCGGAATCTCGGTCACGACTGGTAGTACCTCGGCTTCATCTTCCATTGCCAGGGTCAATTGCCGGGGCAATTCCTCTCCCATGGCGGCCAGCTCCAGATCGTCGGCGATCTTGTCCCGAAGTGCCATCAATCGATCTTTACGACGTTGAACGTCCAGAGTCGTCTCAGACACCGCCGCTTCCGCCTGGCGTAGCAGCTCTCGAGCGCGAGTGGCTTCGCGTTCCAGTTCGCGACCCCCACGACGCATGGTCCGCAGCGCCTCTTCCGCTGGCACGATCTCAGACTCCAAGGCGCTGAGTTCTTCTGCGAGCCGGCGCTCATCATTGGCAATGGCTTCGATGCGAGCGTGCAACGCCTCGTTTTCGGCAGACAGGGCATCGATCCGGCTCTGCTTGCCCTCGATCTGCCGGCCGATGCCGGCCAGCGCTGTGCGCAAATCCTGCCGCCTGGTCTGCTGATTCTGCTGGTCTCTTTGCGCGATGGCCAACCGCTTCTCGGCTTCGGCCAACTCGTCCAGCAGTGCCTCCACTTCCAGTTTATTCCGTTCCGCGTGCAAGGACTCGACGTGCCTCTGCGCTTTGACATTGTAGGTCTGGATCCGCTCCATCTGGCTCTGCAGTTCTTCGATCTGGACGTGAATGGCCTGGAGCTCTTCGCTGCGACGATCCATCACACTGCGTCGCCAAGCCATTTCTCGCTGCAACGTCTCGATATCTCGCTGCAACTGTTCAACCGCTGACTGAGCTCCAGCGTGGGCTGTCTCACTCTGGCGACACCTGGCGTCGATGTCTGCCAGCCGACGGGTCCACGCTTCGACCGACGCCCGTGCTTCGGCCTGTCCCCCTTCGAGCCGGCCGACCTCGGCTTCGGCGGCCTGGATCTGGGCTGGCAGTTCTCGCCACAGACGTTCCTGGCGGAGAACGTTAGCGTGGATGGTGCCGCCGGTGATCTGGCCGGACGGGCGCACGACGGTACCATCGAGAGTAACGAAAACAGGGGAACTAAGGGAAGCTAGAGAGGAACTAAAGGGAACTCCAGGGATCGTTTCGAGTCTATCTACGATGACGGTTTCACCCAACAGAAGCTGGATCAAAGGCCGGTGGCGCGGTTCACACTTTACCAGGTCCGAGGCAACACCAATGATCCCCTGCCCCTCTGGCTCCTCCGGCCCTTGTGGCTCCTCTGGCTCCCCTGCTCTTCTGCTCCCCTGCACCCGTGCCCCCCTGCGCACGACGAGGGTGGCACGGCCGGCCCGGTTGGCCTGGAGCCAGACGATGGCGCGCTGGGCGTCGTCCCAGGTTTCGACTACGACGGCGTGCAGGTTCGGGCCAAGTGCGGCTTCGATGGCCGTCTCGTATTCGGCCGGCATGTGGATCAGCGATGCCACACTACCGATGATGCCGCCGATTTCGTCGCGAGCATTGAGGAGCGCCTGAGCGCCGGCAGTGTCGCCGCTACCGGCCTTCCGCATTTCAGCCAGGGCCTCGGCACGCGCCTGGAGTCGTTCCAACCGTCGGCGAGCCTCGTGCACCCCGTCACTGAGCGCCTCGAGGCGAGCAGTGGCAGTGTCCAGCGACGCCTGGCATTCCTTGTGGTCACGTGTGAGTTGCTGTAGTACCTGCTCATGCTTTTCGAGCTTCCGGTGGGCGTCGTTCAGCACAGTCTTGCAATCATCAACCTGGATCGCAAGGTCAGCCGCGACGCGTTGTTCAGCGTCCCGCTCACGTTTTAGTTCCTCTTGACGCTCCTGCAGCGTCGCCAGTCTGTTACGAGTTTCAGCCAGGGTTGAGGCCACTTCGAAGGCTTTCTGGCGAGCGTCTTCCAGAGCCAACTGATGCTCGGCTTTTCGCTGTTGAGCGCCGGCCTGTTTGTGTCGAACCGACTCCACTCGCACCGCCAACTGATCGGTCTGTTCGTTCAATTCCGCCAGTGTTGCTTCGGTCTCCACTAGTTGACGCTGCTGTTCGTCCCGCTGCGCGTGGAGATCGGCGATTTCCTGGGTCAGCTCTTGCTCCCGGCGCTGCAGGAGTGTCATGCGCTCCTGTCGCACAGCCAGGTCACGGCGCACCGCCTCGTAGCGGGCGCGCAACTCGGCGCGCTGTTTCCGCGAATCGCTCAGGGAGTCGGCCAGTGTTTCCTCGCGATCGCGCCGGCTCTCGATACGTTGTTCCAGGGCTGCCGCTGCCTTCCGGTGTTGCGCAAGTGCCTGTTGGGTGGCCTCTGCCCTCGCCTGCGCGTCCCGCAGTGCCTGCTGACTGGCGTACCATTGATAGCCGTACCAGGTTTTCAGCGATTCCGCCAATTCTTCGGCTATCTGAGCGCCCTGGCGAGCGCGTTCGGCCTGTTTTTCCAGACGTCGCAGGCGGGGTGCGATTTCGGCTATGATGTCGCGTACGCGAGTCAAGTTGTCGCGAGTCTCGTCGAGCTGGGAGAGAGCGCGGTCGCGTTTGTCTTGCAGAGGACGAATGCCGGCTGCCACATCGATAAGGGCGCGGCGCTCCTGGGGGCGAAGAGACAGCACTGTGTCGACGAGCCCTTGTCCAATGACTGTGTAGGCATCGCGGGTGAGACCGCTGGCGCCAAGCAACTCGACAATGTCGCGCAGGCGAACTTTGGTGCCGTTTATAAAGTATTCATTCTGGCCATCACGGTAGGCGCGACGCTCGACGGTCACCTCGCTGTAGTCGATGGGCAATCTGCCGTTGCTATTGTCCAGGGTCATGGAAACCTGTGCCATGCCGAGGCGGGCACGGCTGTCGCTGCCGGCGAAGATCAGATCATCAGTGACCTTGGCACGGAGCTGGCTCATGCGGGTTTCGCCTAGCGCCCAGCGCACAGCGTCAGCGATGTTACTCTTGCCAGTGCCGTTGGGGCCGACTATCGCGGTGATACCGCGGTCGAAGACGAATTCCGTCTTGCGAGCGAAGCTCTTGTAGCCCTGAAGTTCCAGGCGTCTCAGATACATGAGGTATCAACATAAAGCGAGTGAGGGGAACAGCCCTCACTGGCGAA
>JBHIAO010000160.1:0-11542 GCA_046758565.1 Anaerolineae bacterium | reverse complement strand
GCCATCTGCTATCTGCTATCTGCCATCTGCTATCTGCTATCTGCTATCTGCCATCTGCTATCTGCTATCTGCTATCTACGCTTTAGTGATGCGGCAGAGCTGGCACTTGTACTCGTTCTGGCCCGAGAGCGTGTCGTAGTAGTGGGCGGTCAGTTTGTTGACCGTGGGCCAGGACTTGCGTCCCACATCCTCATGCACCCTCTGCTTGTTGCCAAAGGTCATGGGGATAAAGACCGTCTCCTCCTGAATCCCGTCCCATACCAGGGCCACGGCCTCAATGGCATCGCGCGGCGTCTCCACCCGGACCATGTCGCCCGTCTCGATACCCAGCCGGTCGGCCAGCTTAGGGTGCATCTGGCAATAGCGATCGCCGGTGACCTGCACCAGACTCCAGGCCCAGTGGGTGATGGTGTGGAAGTGAGCCACGCTGGGCCGGCCAGTGGTCAGTTGGATGGGGTACTCCTCCCGCAGCTTCGGATCCGGCTCGACGCCGACCGTTACCTTGTGCACCACGTTGCCGGCCGGGGAGTTCCACCAGCCCCAGGCCATGGGCACGAACTCGTCCAGGTACTCCAGCGTGGGTAGCCCGTCCATGGTCTCGGGCGAGGTGTAGAATTCGGGGATGGAGCTGTGGCCCAGCTTCTGGAGTTCCGCATCGTGGTCGGGGTGATAGATGACGATCTTGTCCACGCCCCAGCGCGCCTTGTTGTCCGGGAAGCGGGCGCCGTCGAAGAAGCCCTTCCACCAGTCGGCGTCGGCGTACATGACACTGGTGCCCGGGTGACCACCGTCAGGTGCCAGTTGGTCGGGTTGCAGGCCCTGGGTGACCGGGTGATCGGCCGGCGGGCAGGGGGCACGCAGCAGAACGGCCTTCTCAGCAAAGGCTCCCATCTCGCCCTTCTGGTCGATCATGGCCTCCATGCGGTCGGCGGTGATGCCGCCGGCCCAGGCGCCGGCATTGGGGGCGGCCACCTCGTTCCACAGGCGACGCTTGTCGGTCCCCCACCAGGTGGGGAAGTTCTCCGTCCAGTATTCAGCCGAGAGCTGGGTGTCGAACTTGGCCATGGTCTGGGCCAGCTCGGCGTAGATGAGCATCTCGTTCTTGGCCTCGCCGATGGGGTCCACCGCCTTGTGGCGGAACATGACCGCCCGGTCCAGCCGCCGATGGACGTGGTCCATCTCGTAGAATGTCGTGGTGGGCAGGAAGTAGTCGGCGAAGTAGGCGATCTCTTCGGGGAAGAGGCCCATGTAGACCACGAAGAGCTGCTTGTACGCCTCGTCCGCCCGGTTGGCATCAGAATTCTGATTCATCGGGTTGCCGTGCATGATGACGGCCTTGATAGAATAAGGTTCCTCATCCAGCACGGCGCGATAAAAGTAGTCGGGCTGAGGTGGCAAGCCGGGCTTCTTGAAGGCATTCTCATCCAGCCACTGCTGATCGGCGTCGGTCTTGGTATCGACGCCGGGCAGGGAGAGACCCACACCCGAGTTGTGCAGCGTTACCATGCCGCCGCCGGGCACCCCCACGTTGCCGGTGATAGCCACCAGGAAGCACAGCACCCGTTCCGTGTCCACGGCATTCACGTGGTGGTTGATGCCGGCGTTGGTGATGATGGCGGCCGGTCCGGTGGTGGCATACGCGCGAGCCACCCTCTCAATGGTCTCAGCCGGGATGCCAGTGATGGGCGCTGCCCACTCGGGGGAGTAACCCCGGTCATTGACGAACGCCACCAGCTCGTCGAAGCCCTCGACCCACTGGTCCACGAACGCCTTGTCGTGGAGGTCGTTGTTGACGATGTAGTGGATCATGCCATAGGCCAGAGCCATATCGGTGCCTGGCTTGATGGGCAGCCACATCTCGGCCTCGAAGGCCGTCTGGGTGAAGCGGGGATCTACCACCACCCAGGTGGAATCGATCTCATGCTTGCGGCGGCGCATCCAGCCGTGCATCACCGGATGTTGCTCGGCGTCGTTAGTGCCCATCCAGAGAACGAACTTGCTGTCGCCCAGGTCGTAACTCTTGGTGAGGGGGTCCCAGCCCCAGCCGTTGGTCTGGCCGCCGCCGCCGCCGAAGACCCAATTGATGGCCATCCAGCCGGCGTCGTTGCAGATGTAGCCTTCGTGGGTCGGGTTGGAACTGCCCAGCATGTGAAGGAAGCGGAACATGGGCGGACCACCATCCCGCGAGACACGGTCGGTGGTCTTGCCGGCGACGGCGTGGGGGCCTTCGGTGTCCCGAATCTCCAGAAACTTCTGGGCAATCTCGTCGTAGGCCTGCTCCCAGGAAATGGGTTCGAAGTCCATGCTAGGCTTGGGGCCTACGCGCTTCAGGGGCTGAGTGATGCGGTACTTGTTGTACAGCAGTTGGATGATTCCCGTGCGCCCCTTGGTACATAGGGCGCCGTCCACCTGGTTCTCCGTGTCAGCCTGGATGGGGTTGTTGGGGTCACCGTAGACGTTGATTGCCCGGCCGTTCTTGACATGTACCATGTGCCAGCAGGCCACGGGGCAGAAGGAACAGCCGCTGCGCACCACCTGATCCACCGGCCAGGCACCCGATTCTGTGACGTCGTCGGGACGCCACAGGGGGCGCAGCGTGAAGGGTTCCTGTTCCCAGTCTGCTCGCTCTGTCCACTTGTTCCAGGGGCGGACGAAGGCGATCTCCTGGCCGAGAACCTGGGCCAGTCCGCCGGCGGCCGCCGCGCCTGCGCCGGCGACGCCGGCCACTTTCAGAAACTTCCTGCGGGTGAGCTTGGTGCGTGTCATACGCAAACCTCCTCTTCGGTCCACGGTCTGTGGACAACTAGGTACCTACGTCTTCTTGACGGGCGCTTGCTCGAAGAGTCTGGCAATCCGCTGTTCGTAGCCAGGCTCCCCGATGGATGGTTGGCCTGGATAGAGCGGCGTGTCTGATGGCAGCTTGGCCGCAGCAGCCTCTCCGGCCTGCGGGAGAAGGAGAGCTGCGCTCCCCAGAACCATTGTTTTCATAAACGCCTTGCGTGTGAGCCTGGACTCTTCCATATCTGTTCCCTCCTTTCGCTCACAATCAGGTTCGAAGACCTCCGAGGTTTTCGTGTAAACGACCAGATTACTGAGGTTCAGGACTTGCTGGCATCCCAACGCATCTGAATTCTCAACCAAAACCTCGGAGGCTTCGTCCCGAGGCTCAGCCCGAGGGGTCTGGACGCTTATGGGTGATGCTCTGATGTGTGTGACGTTCTGGCGGATGTCTGTTCAGTGTCTGTGCTGGCTGGCACTAGGGCCAGAATGCGTCCCTTAAGCTCAGCCAGTGTCTTCCAGAGGGCCTCCAACTCCTCTTCGTGAAGCTTTTGGTAGGACTGGAGTTGTCTTTCCAGGAGAAGCACTGAGTAAGCAAGGTCCTTGTGATCCTGTGCCATCTTGACCATAGGCATGCGGACTGCTCTCTGGAGAGTCACTAACGGAACTGAACCAACTCAGCCTTAATCATAAAGCGTACGAAGGTTCAGCACAATACCCGAAGGGATACATTTTGAGGTTCGATGGGGTACGGACGGAGTATTGCGTACTTCGTATTACGTAGCCGGGGGTGCGGCATTCAGTCCGGTACGCTTTTCACGACGGGGCTCAGAAACTCGATCTCTCTATCAAAACTGTCCGGTACCAAAAGGGAGGATACGATACGGAATACGCAGTACGCAATACGGAAAACGAAACCGACGAAACAATTCCTTCGACGGGTACTAAATCAATCCCTGTCGAATCGCCTTGGCGACGGCCTGGGTGCGGTTCTCCGCTTCGAGCTTTGCCAGTATCTCCTGTACTTTTTTCTTGACCGTCACTTCGCTCCAGAAAAACTCTTCTGCGATTTCTTTGTTGGTGGCTCCCCTGGCCATGGCGCGCAGGATGCGCAGCTCCTCATCGGACAGGCCGGCATCGCGGCGGAGCTTTTCGGTGGTCAGGTTCTGAAATTCGCGCAGCACTTTGTCCACCAACAGCGGGCTCAGGAGCCGTTCGCCCTGGTGTACAGCCCGGATCGCCGTAGGGAGGGTGTCCAGGGAGATATCTTTCAGGAGATAAGCCTGGGCCCCGACCTGCAGCGCCCCAAAGAGATACTCTTCATCGTCGTAGGTAGTCAAGATGATGATGCGGATCTCGGGGTGTTCCTGGCGCAGTTGCCGCGCGATCTCGATGCCGTTGGCGCCGGCCATGCGGACGTCCAGCAGAATGACATCCGGTTGCAGTCGGGACGCGTGTTCCAGTACTGCTGGCCCGGTGCCGGCCTCCCCGGCCACCTCCAGGTCGTCGTACTGGGTCAGCAGGCTGCGCAGGCCCTGGCGCACGATGGGATGGTCGTCAGCTATGAGGATCCGGATCCGCTCCATCTCCCTCTCCCTCACCTCCTGAGTGACCGTCAATGGGCACGCGCACGATGACTCGGGTGCCACTACCGGGCTGCGAGTGGATCTCCAATTCACCGCCGACGCTCTGCGCACGCTCCTGCATGCTCACCAGACCCAGGTGACCCGGCGAGGCGTTCTGTATCACTTGCCGGTCGAAGCCCTGACCGTTGTCCTCGACGGTGACGTGCAGCGTATCCGGGGTGAATGCCAGCATCACCTGGGACTGATCGGCATGGGTGTGCTGCGCCACGTTGTGGAGCGCCTCCTGAACGATACGGTACACAGCCCGCTCTCGCTCAGGAGTTAAGCGTCGAGTCGGGCCGGAGGTAGCGAGAGCGCAGTGTATTCCGGTGTGCGCTTGGTAGTCGCCTACGTAGGCTTCCAGTGCTGGCACCAAGCCTGAGGTGTTGAGCACGGCGGGATGCAGATCGTAGATAATGCCTCGCATCTCCGTCTTGACCTGTTTCAGGATCTCCTGGGCGTTCTGCAGCTTCTCCCGAGCCGCTTCCGGCCGCGCCTGCAGACACACCTTGGCAGCCTGAGTTTCGTACAGGGCACCCATGATCAACTGCGCGACCCCGTCGTGAATGTCCTGGGCGATGCGGTCCCGCTCCTCTTCCTGGATGCGAATGGTGGTGTTCAGCAGGTGCCGGAGTTGCTCAGCCTGGTGGGCCAGGGCCTCCCTGGCCTGGTTAAGTTCATAGGTCCGCCTCTCCACACGGGCTTCCAGTTCCTCGTTGAGGGCTTTGATTTCCGCGTACAGGCGGGCATTCTCGATGGCCACGGCAGCATGGTTGGCGAAGGCGAAGGCGATCTGGGGTTCTTCCTCCTCATCGTAGCAGTGATCCAGTTGCTCCAGCGCCAGCAACCCCATCACCTCATCCCCCCGCATCAGTGGAACCACCAGACACCAGTCCACCTCTTCGATAGGATGGAAGCCATCGGCAAAGGGTGGTCGTCGGTCCGGCTGGCAGAAAGTAAGGGCGCGCTTATCCTGAATCACTCGCCAGAAGTCCTTGTTGGCGGATTGTGGCAGTCGGTACCCCAGCAGTTGCTCCATCCCCAGTTCCGGCCGGCCTCGAACGGACGCCACGCGGAGGTAATCACCCTCGCGGAGCATGATGAGTCCTGCATCCACCACCAGTACCTGTCCCAGTTGCTCCAGGAGGGTGTGAAGCACCCTGTTCAGATCCAGGCTGGCGCTCAGGGTTTGGGATGTCTGGCGTAGCGTCTCCGCCAGTTGGCGCTGGGATTGTTCGGCCTGGTAAAGCCGCACGTTCTCGATGGCCAAGCCGAGCTGATTACCTATGTTGGCCAGCAGGTCGATCTCCTGACGACTAAATGGGCGGCGGCCCAAGGCCGCCACATCGATAGTTCCCACTACCTTCCCCTTGGCTCGCAGAGGCACGCAGGCGAAGGAGCCGAAGCCCGCCTCGATGACCTGCTGGCGAAGATAGCGGAGATCCTTGGCCAATTCGGTGGTTATCAAGGGCTCGCCCGTCTGGGTCACCCGGCCCGGGAAGCCCTCCCCCAACTTGAAGCGGGTGATCTGTCGGAAGGACTCAGGGAAGAGACCGCGGTGGGCGGCCATGAGCAATTCTCCATCTTTCTCATCCAGGAGAAAGATCTCGCCCGCCTCCACCCTCATGATTTCCAAGACCTTGTCCAGGGCGCTGTTGAGCACCTCATCCAACTTCAGCGACCGATTGGCTGTGGCGGCCACGGCGTTGAGAGCCGCCAGCTCCCGCAGCCGCTGGCGCAACTCCCCTTGGGCCGTCTCCAGCCGGGCCAACATCTCGTTCCGGCTTCGCATGGCCCCGCCCAGCTCGTGGGCCGGCATGGCACCGGCCGGGATCTTGCGCCCCTCCGACCGCCCTTCGGCCACAGCCTCATTGGCGGCGTTCAGGGAGCGCAGGGGGCGTAGGAGGCTGCGCTCCAGGTAGAGCCAGAGCGGGGCGATGAGCAAGAGGGTCAGGAGGAGGGCGGACAGGGCAAAGGCAAGCAGCAGCCGCCGGGCCAGCGGCCGGTAGGCCACGGCATAGTGCAGCGCGCCGGTGATCCGGCTGGGGTTGGTCGGGTCGCCGTGGAGGGGGAGGGTCACGTGCAACAGCGATGTGCCCCGGTGGGTCATCTCGCCCAGCGCCAGGGGCTGCGCGCTGGCCAGCACCTGCTGCAGTTCCACTTCGGGATGGCCCGTGACCTCAGCAGCAGGTTTGCCGAGATCCTGGGGGCTGGTCCCCGCCACGACCCGGGCCTGGGAATCCACCAGCCACACCTGGTGCTCTGCTTGGGCCCCGGCGGCCTGGTGAAAGGCCATGAGGGTGGCCTGGGTGTCTTTCGGGCTCACGCGCTCCAGGGCGATCTGGAGGGTGGTGGCTACCTGGAGCATATGCGCCCGCACCTCACGCCGGGCCTCAGTTTCGGCGACGCGGAAGTTGATCAAAGTCGTCACGGCTGCGGCGACGAGCACAGCCAGAGCGCCGTAGACGACGAGCTGCGCTTTCAGGGATGTGGGTAGGCGATGGTGAATGGTCATGGGAATGCCTCTCGCAGCACTGGACGCTGGACCCTCACCCCCGGCCCCTCCGCTAATCCCTGGAGAGGGGAGAGTGGACAAGATTCGGGCCGCGGGTCCGGGTAGACGTACGCGTGGTTGTAGGCTAGCCCGGAAGCTGCTGGAAAGGGACGTCGGCCCCGGTGGCTACGTGTCTGAAGGTGACCCGTTCGGCCCTCAGGATTCCTCGACGAATCCAAGGAGGATAGAGACCAACGTTTGGCCGGATGTTCCATACAGTTTAGCACGCGAAAGCCGCCTTGTCAAGAGGGTGCCCCGTTGATTGCACCGATCTGGGCCTGGTGGCAGCTATCTATGAAGTATCCGGCAAATCACTGATCCAGGCCTGTATGATGTCCATGGTCCTCCTCATAGGCAGCGTGCATGCCGTCCAGCACACGCTGTTGCTCTTCTTCGGACAGGTGCTGTTCAAACAGGGGCAGATAGACCCGCTCTTCCTTCTCCATCGGCATCTGGCAAGCCTTCCACCAGCGCCGCCACCTGCGTTGCCAGTGTGTTGACAAGCTCTTGGTGGTGTTCGCGAATTGCTTCTCCTACTTGACTCATGATACTTGTCCTCAGCCTATGCTGACACCTCGTTGCTCGGCCCACCGTGCACCAAGTTGGGTCAGGGCATCCGCGTCCAACGTCTGCTCCGCCATGGGGTAGAGAACCTGCTCTTCCTTCGCAAAATGTTCACGAGCCACCTGTACGGCATGCAGCACCAGGCGCTGTGCCTCTGGCAGGTCCTGAGCCTCCGGCAGGCCGGCCAGAGTGCCCCTAATCTCATCGTGTTCCATGCGCATCACTGCCAGGGGGCCCATCTGAGAGCCCAGATGGGGATCCAACGCGGCGAAAAGCAGGTCGTCTTCTAGATTGGCGTGGGTCTCCAGCGCAGCGGTCAGCAGCGCTGCCTGACTCTGAACCTGGGCCAGAGTTTCGGCTGCCGGCACCGCCTGCTCCAGGTGGTCGAACTGGGCATAGAACACAGCATGCTCGCCCAGCAACGCCTCGATGATTTTCATATGTTTCCCTCCGTTGGTTGAATGGTTTGCTGCAGCTCGGACACGATGACCGCCCACGCTCACCATGCCGGCATCCAGGAGAGCCGTGACGCGCGGCAGCAGGTCCTTCGCGAAGGCTGTGGAGGCTGCTCCGATCACGGTCGCGCTCAACTTCTTGGCCACCGCTGCCACGCACGGAGCATACGTTTCAGCCAGGTAAACCTCCAGAGCGGGATGATCCATGAGCAGCACACTCTTCGCGCCGTAGCCGGCCAGCTCATCGGCCACGCTCGACAGCCCATGCCCCACGGCGACGATGTGCCAGCCCGCGCCCAGTTGTTCGGCCACCGCGGCACCGAAGGTCATAGCAGACCGGCTGGCCGGTTGAAGTTCCTCCCCGTGCTGCTCAGCCACAATCAGAATGTCACCCAAGACGACTTCCTCTTTCGAGACCCTTAGGGTTTGGGCAAAACCCTAAGGGTCTGACTTACAGGACCTTAGCCTCGCTACGCAGTCGATCCACCAGTTCCTGCACCGATTCGACAATGATACCGCCCAGGCCCTCGGGAGGAGGCTCCATACGCAACACCCTCACCCGCGGCGTTGGTTCGACGTCCAGATCCGTCAGAGCAAGCTGGCGGATCTCCTTCTTCCGTGCTTGCATGATCAGACGCAGCGGCGGGTACCGGGGCTCGTTCAGCTTGAAGTCACAGGTAATGATCGCCGGCAGCGGCACCCGCACACACTCGATACCACCGTCCACCTCCCGAACCACCTCGGCGGCACCGTCATCCAGAATATCAACTTTGGAGGCGAAGGTCGCCTGGGGCCGGCCGAGCCGGCCAGCCAGCAGGGGGCCGACCTGGCTCGCGTCGTTATCCGGCGACGTCCGGCCCAGCAGGATGAGGTCGGGCTGCTCCTCGTGGTAGATCCGCTCAAATACCCGGGCCGCCAGGTCCGAGTCCACGAACCCTTCTGCCACTACCAAGATGCCGCGATCGGCGCCGAGGGCGAAGCCCTGCCGCAACTGCTGTTGCGCCTCCGGCGGTCCGATGGACAGCAGCACCACTTCGCCCTCGCCGAGGCGCTCTCTGATGCGCAATGCCTCCTCGATGGCCACTTCGTCAGGCTCGCTGACGGTCCACTGCAGCCCTTCGGTTTCGATGTCCTGACCGTCGGCTCGAACTCGCACCTGGGCGTTAGCGTCTGGAACGCGCTTGCACGCAGCAAGGATCTTCATAAGCCCCTCCACGTGTGCCTATCCGACAACTTCAAACGCTCACGCTGGACAACAGTCCAGCGGCGGACTGTTGTCCGCCTTGAGCGGGTTCTCGGATAGACGCTCACAGCCCCAACTGGCCGGCGATGATGACCCTGGAGATTTCCGAGGTGCCCTGGAAGATTTCGAACAGCCGGGCGTCCCGGTAGTACCGCTCCAGGGGATACTCCCTGGTGTAGCCGTAACCTCCGTGGATCTGGAGGGCTTTATGGGCTACCCGCGTCGCCATCTCCGAGGCGTAAAGCTTCGCCATGGCTGCCTCCTTGACGTGTTTTTCCTTCTGTTCGAGAAGCCAGGCAGCCTTGTAGACCATCAGCCGGGCCAGCTCGATCTCCAGCACCATGTCCGCCAGCTTGAAGCTCACGCCCTGGAACTTCCCGATGGGCCGGCCGAACTGCTCCCGCTCCTTGGCGTATTCCAAGGCGCGCTCGAAAGCGGCAGTGGCCAGTCCCACGGCGCCGGCTCCCAGAGCAATCCGTGTGGAGTTCAAGGCCTCCATCAGGTAGTAGAAGCCCTTGCCCTCTTCACCCAGCAGAGCATCCTCCGAGACAAAGACGTCGTTCAGGGCAATGGCGCCAGTCTCCCCGCCCATGATCCCCAGTCTGGGAATGTTGGGCTCAAGGGTGATCCCCTCGGTGTCGCTATCCGCCAGAAAGAGGCTGATTCCCTTGTGTCGCTTGCTCCGGTCCGTGGAAGCCACGAGAGTGATGAAGTCGCAGTACGGGCTGTTCGACGTGAAGGTCTTGGCACCGTTGATGAGCCAGCCACCGTCCACCCGTTTGGCAGTCGTCTCGATATCGGCCGCGCTGGAGCCGATGTTGGGCTCGGTGAGGCCGGCGGCGGCGACCTTCTCGCCGGCAATGGCCGGCACGAAGTACCGCTGCTTCTGCTCCTCGCTCCCGACCAGGAAAACCGGGGCGCTCCCCATCAAGGTGTGGAGGAGGACGTTCACCCCGATGGCCGCCGAGACCTTGCAGATCTCCTCCATGAAGATGCAGAACGTGGTGAAGTCCGCGCCGGCGCCTCCATACTCGGGAGGGAAGTGAATGCCCAGATAACCCAGGTCTCCTAGCTTCGCAAAGACCTCCACGGGGAACCGATCGGTCTCCTCCATCTGCGGGATGTGGGGCGCTAACTCCTCCACTGCAAAGCGGGCGACGGCCTCTTGAAACATGAGCTGTTCCTGCGTGAAGTTAAAGTCCAAGGTTGATCCTCCTTTTCCTCCAGACCTTATACTATCTTCTGAAGATCGTCAAGCTTCCCGCTTCGTTTTCTGGAGCCGTCTGATCCGTCAGGCCAACTCAGCATAAGCTAAGCATTCCTTCCGCCGCCCACGCGCTATGAGGCCGGCCTGTGGGTGGCAAAAAGGGCCAGCCCGGTGAGCACCGCCCCGCCGATGACGTTCCCGTGGATTCATTTCACATCCCGAACCGCTGTCGGGTCTCGTGCACTACCTGCTCATCCACCACTTCTAACCCCTGCTGCCGCGCGTAGTCCTCAATGGCGTTGCGCGCCATCCCGCGGGCAAAGTCCGGCACCCGCTCCAGTCGGGTCAGCGCCTCTGGTGTCCAGGCCAGGCCCTCGGCGATGACCGACCGCGTCTCAGCCCACGTCGGCGTGAAGGTGCGCCCTACCAGCAGCACGTGGCAGGGCGCCATCCGCAGCAAGGTCTCGGCGTTGGACCCGATGTCCAACCCCTCGTCGGCGTGGACGCCGGTGCGCCCCAGCGCCAGCAACGTGGGCTGCACCTTCTCCACATGGCGCAGCACCGCCGCGTACGCCTTGCCCGCCAGCAGGTGAGTCCCGATCTCGGCCCGTGCCTCCGCCGCGATGTGTCTCGCCGTCTCCAGGTGCTCAGCGTAGATCTTGGCGATGCCGCTGTCGATCAGCTCGTCGTGCAGCTTCTGCTGTGCTTCGCTGTTGAAGACCTGCCGGGCTTCCTCGGTGAGGGCGCCCTCCAGTTCGTGGAACAGCACCTTGTGCAGGAAGGGATCGTAGGCCGCCACGGCCTCCACCCGGGCGCCCGTGGCCTCTGCCAGGGCCAGCGCCACCCGCAGGGCCGCAAAGCCACGGTCGCTGCCGTCTATGCCTACGACGAAGGAGCCTTCCAGCGAGCGGTCGTTCTTGACCGCCAGCACGTCCCGCGTCACCCGCCGCACCACCCGCTCACACACGCTCCCTAATTCCATTTCGGATTTCGGATTTCGGATTTCGGATTGTCTTCCCCAATCGGCAATCCGCAATCGACAATCCGCAATCCGCAATTTTCTGCTCCCCTGCCCCCTCGCACCCATCACCACCAGGTCGTAGCGGCTAGTCTCAA
>JBHIAO010000159.1:0-11566 GCA_046758565.1 Anaerolineae bacterium | reverse complement strand
GGAATGGCACACTCAGGGCCAATCACCTGAACGCCCGCCTCCATTGCATATCGGGTCTGTTCGGCGACCTGATCGGGCGTACCATTTAGAAGGATTTCAGGATTGTTTACATTGCCCATCAGCGAAATCCTCCCGTCAACTTCATTCACAGCGTCTTTGGCATCGACCTTTGAATCGAAGTGAAAGGCATCGAAGCCGGATTCACAGATGTAGCCTATTCGATCCAAGGTGTTGCCGCAGATATGTAGCACCGGAGCCATAGCATGATCAGACACACACGTACTTACGCAATACACCCCGGTCCATTGGTGCCGCGCCATGAGTGTACGACACTGCAACTTCACCTACGTATAGGTCACCCCGCGAATCAATTGCAATGCCATTTGGGCTAAAATACATGCCGGCCCCATGTGGATCTTCCTCGCCCCATTCGACCAGGATCGTCGCCGTCAAGTCGCGTATGGTCACGCGCGCTGATGGCTTATCGAGATCAGGCGCCGGCGCATGATCGGACACGACATCTCCCTCTGTCGCGTTCTTCTTGGGTTCTCCAGCAGCCATGAATATCCCGCACCAACGCCCGCGCCAGGGCGACACGCTGTGCCTCTCCACCACTCACCTGTCCGGGCCGGCGGTCCAACAGAGGCTCCACTCCTACAAGGTGGGCAACATCTCGCACGCGTGTCTCAATCTCTTGCTTGGCGACCTTACGCACTTGCAGAGGGAAGGCGATATTGTCATACACGTTCATACTCGGGTAACGGGCAAAATCCTGGAAGACCATGGCCACTCTGCGATGTTTCGGCGGCACATCGTTAACAAGCTGGTCACCGATAAAAATGCGACCGCTATCTGGCCTCTCCAAACCCGCGATCATCCGCAGCGTGGTTGTCTTGCCACAGCCAGACGGGCCCAGGAACACCGTAAACTCGCCATCAGCGATCTCGAGGTCGATGTGGTCAACTGCCTGCACGTCTCCAGAGAACCGCTTAGATAGCTCTTCCAACACAACCTTCACTGGAACCTCACTTGCCCTCCTTATTGGCTTGTGATACTGTGACGCTATTGGCTTGTGATACTGTGACGCTGTGGGGTGTTATCGCCACAGATTGATGTCACAGCGTTTGGTGAAAACATGGCCGCAAGAAGTTTCGGAGGAAACTCCTTGCTTGCCCCGGTGTGGCGCCGGCCGCATCAGGGCATCCCTTGTATCACAGACTGCGGTTGTGGTATTAGCATCACCTCCTTCAACACCCTTATCAGCTTGTATACTTCTCCATAAGCGCCTTGGTCTCGCGAGCGATCTCGAGCAAATCCCATTCCCAGTGCTTCGGGCTGAGAAGCTCCGACGACCAAACGCCATCAAAGCCGGTGGCTTTGACCGCGTCTACCCATTCTTTGATCGGGATGTCGCCCTCGCCGGGCAGGTAACCTCGCAGTGCCACCTCTACCCACTCCGTCCCAGGCACGTGGCGCTTTCCATCGCAGAAGTGGGCGCCGTAGATCATGGATCTGTCCAGGGCCGCCACCTCGTCCGGTGTTGTTTCTTCGCCGGCCCACAGATGCCAAAAGTCGATAACCATTCCCACGTTGTCGCGGCCGGCCTCCTCGATCACCTGGAGACTTTGGGAGAGAGAGTGGATCGGCGACCAGGCAATGGGCTCTAGCTGGAATCGGACCCCATGTCGTTTCCCAATATCCGCGATATCCGCGACATTTTGAGCTGTCAGGTGGAGCACTTCATCCCATGGTCTCCCTTCCAACCTGCAGAATGGCACTAACTGAATGGTTGGGCAACCGATGGCCTCGGCGGCGGCGCAAAGCCGCTCGGCCTCGGCCATAAGCTGTTCCCGCTCCCTGGGCTCGACGCGTTCGATATCTTTCAGCGCATTGATACAGACAGGGCGAATCGAGTATTTCTCGAATAGAGGCACCAAATCCTTAGCTTCGAAGCCCTGATCCAGGTAGCGCAGCAGCTTGGACTCGATAATCTCCAGGGCATCATATCCGGTTTCGCCGGCAAGTCTGATTTCGGTTCTGACATTGCAATGCATGGTTGAGAGGCCATGCATGGTGATAATCATCGTTTTCCCCCCTCGAGGAATATGGGAACAAGGTATTACGCTTCATTTACGCCGCGTCCGTACGCGGCGTCACTCACCGGGCGCTCTTCCTCTGCCAGTCCGCCGGCATCCACCCACGCTTCGCTACCGGACACTTTTCGTCCAGCGCCGGCCGAGTAGGAGCGAAGCGACGCATCGAGGCCAAGCGGGTTGCCCGTAAAGCCGCTCGCTTGATTTCGATACGCTACGCTACTCAATCGGCGCTCGCTTTCTCGCATTGGGATATGCCCGTGCCAAAAGTGTCCGGTAGCGAATGACAAAACAAGTTCGTGTTGCGTTTGCTGGTGTAGGCAATTGCACCAGTTCGCTGATTCAGGGCCTGATATACTATCGCGAGCTCGAAGATACCGAGCTCGTTCCTGGATTAATGCATCCGGTGCTTGGCGACTATCGCATTCGTGATATCGTGCCGGTAGCTGCCTTCGATATAGACCCCCGAAAAGTGGGAAAAGACCTCGGAGAAGCTATTTTCGCGCCACCCAACGACACATACAAGATTTCTGACGTGCTGCCATTCGATGTGGAGGTCATGATGGGGCCGGTGATGGACGGCCGACCCTCCCATCTCCAATTGGCCAAGCGCGGCGAGAGCAAGTCCGTTACCAAGGAGGCCGCTGTTCACAGCATGGTGCCCTATGAGTTCCCCATGTCCTCCGGCTTCGCCTTCCTCGAGACCCAGGAAGATACGAAGACAGCGATCATCTGGCTGGAGGGTGAAAAGTTTGAGGGTGCGCCGATTCACTTGCTGGCCAAGCTGGACGTGGAAGATAGCCCCAACTCGGCCGGCGTGATCATTGATGCCATCCGCTGCTGCAAGATTGCGCGAGACAGGGGCGTGATTGGTGTACTGGAGTCGGCGTCGGCGTATTTGATGAAGCACCCACCCCGACAGTTCCCCGACGAGGAGGCCCGCCAGATGCTGGAGGAGTTCATCACAGGTGACCGAGAACGATAGGGGTGGTAATCGTACGGCCATGAACCCGAATATCATCATCATCGGTCACATCATCAACGAGACGATCCAGTCTCCTGATCGTACCGTCGCTCCAGTGCTGGGTAGCCCGGCTGCCTATTCGTCGGTCATTGCCAGCGTGCTGAGCGCGCAAGTCGGCTTAGTCACGAAGATTGGTACCCGCGATCTCCCATTTAGACAATCTTGGTTAGCATGACGGAGAAGGACTTGGCAATGCTTTCGTTATGTGTTAAACTGAAAGTAATCGTAGGCTAATTGAAGGACTTCAAAATCTGCGATGGCTGACGGACTCAGGGAAAAGGACTTGTATCCAGAAGAGCGCCGGCACGAAATACTTCAGCGCGTCAGACAAAACGGTCGCGTGTCAGTAAGCCGGCTCAGCAAGGAGTTCGGCGTCTCTGAAGTGACAATCCGGGCGGATCTGCAGACGCTGGCTGAACGCAACTTGGTTGCGCGGACCCACGGTGGCGCTATCCTCGCCAGTCGGGGTTTACCCGAACTATCGCTCGCCATGCGTCGGCAACAACGGGTCCTCGAGAAGAGTCGTATCGGCGAAGCCGGCGCCGCCACGGTCTCTGATGGCGATGCCATCTTCCTCGAGTAAACTCAAGGAGGATTTTCCAGATGGATGTGACAAGACCGATGGCTGTCGAGAGCCTCTCGTCGGTCATTGAAGAGCAGGGATTAACGAAAGAAGAGTTAATCAACTACCTGCGCCAGATGATGGAAATTCGAGCATTTGAGAACAACATCTACGAATTGCTTACCCGCGCCATTCTGAAAGGTGCATCACACCTGTCAGCCGGCCAGGAAGCCGTTGCCGTTGGCGCGATCAGCGCCTTGCGCGATGATGACCTGATCACCAGCACCCATCGTGGGCACGGACACTGCCACGCCCACGGCGATAAAGTAGCGAAGACGCCTGAAGCCAAGCAGGCGCACTTTGACAAGATGATGGCCGAAGTGCTGGGGCGGTCTGGCGGGTACTGCAAGGGCAAGGGTGGCTCAATGCACATCGCCGACGTGGCCCACGGCAACCTGGGTGCAACCGGGATCGTCGGCGGCAACATCCCCGTCGCCACCGGCGCAGCGTTGGCCCAGAAACTCCAGAACACTGGCCGGGTCGTGCTCTGCTTCTTCGGAGATGGTGCCGTGAACACCGGAAACTTCCACGAGTCGTTGAATCTAGCCGGTTTGTGGAACTTACCAGTGGTCTACGTGGTGGAAAACAACCAGTACGCTATGTCGGTTCCCTGGAAAAAGGCGAGCAGTGTTCACGATGCTGCTGACCGCGCCTGTGCGTATGACATGCCTGGCGTAGTGGTGGATGGGCAAGATGTGCTGGCAGTGCGCGAGGCGGTGTGTCGGGCCGTAGAACGCGCCCGTCGCGGCGAAGGTCCCTCGTTAATCGAGGTTAAGACTTACCGCTGGTTCGGACATTCCCACTCTGATCCGCGTGCCTACCGCACCAAGGAAGAGGAAGCCGCATGGAAGCAACGCGATCCGATTAAACTGCTCAAAGCGAAGCTTGAAGATCTCGGCATGCTCACGGAGTCGGAATATGAGCAACTGGACCAGACGGTGCAGGAGAAACTTGCCCAGGCGATGGACTATGCCGAGGCATCACCGGAGCCGGATCCAGACGAACTCTACACCGACGTGTATGCGCCCTCGAAATCTAGCGACACAGACATCGAGGCCGAACGGAAACTGCGTGAGTGGGTACGCCACAACCCGCACATGCGCGTCATTTCATACGCCGAAGCGCTGCGGGAAGCCATGCGCGAGGAGATGCTGCGCGATGAACGCGTATTTCTCATCGGTGAGGATATCGGGCTATACGGCGGCGCTTACGGTGTCACCCGTGGGCTGTGGGAAGAGTTCGGTGATTCCCGTGTGATTGACACTCCCATCTGCGAGGCTACCATCGGTGGAGCGGCTGTCGGTGCGGCCATGGCCGGCATGCGCCCCGTCGCCGAGTTCATGTACGTCGACTTTACGCCATTGGCGATGGATCAGCTTGCCAACCAGGGGGCTAAGAATCGCTATATGTTCGGGGGCAAGACCGCCGTACCGATGGTCATCCGCACTGAAGGCGGGGCCGGCCGTGCCATCGCCGCACATCACTCTCAGAGTCTGGAAGCGCTGTGGACCCACTTTCCCGGCATATACGTGGTCATGCCATCGACCCCCTACGATGCAAAGGGGTTGCTCAAAGCCGCCATCCGTGACGATAACCCGATCATGTTCATCGAGCACAAGATGCTCTACAAAGAAAAGGGACCGGTGCCCGAGGACGAGTACATCATCCCGCTAGGCATAGCGGACGTGAAGCGCGAAGGCAAGGGTGTGACCGTCGTCACCTACTCGCGGATGGTTCTGCGTTCGCTTGAGGCGGCCGCGATTCTGGCGGAGGAGGGTATTGACGTTGAGGTCGTCGATTTGCGTACGTTAAAACCGTTGGACATCGACACGGTTGTCGCGTCGGTCAAGAAGACTGGACGCCTCGTGGGTGTGACTGAAGGTTACGAGAACACAAGCTTCATCAACGAGGTGCTGGCCCAAGTCAATGAGCTGGCATTCGATTGGCTGGACGGGCCGATGGTGCGCGTGGCAGCGGCGAACGTACCGGTGCCCCGAGCCGAGGTGTTGGAAGATTTGGCAATCCCCAGCGTTCAGCGCATCGCGGAAGCTTGTAGGCTTGTACTGAGCTAGTAGGGGCGAGGCAGGTCGGATTGACGGTCCATGAGCAAACAAATCTACTCTCCGACCTGCCTCGCCCCTACCTCCGCTTCGCATATTCACCTCGTGAAACGCAAAACGTGAAAGGTGATGAATTGATGGCAAAGGATGTGTTCATCCCAAAGCTGGGGCAGACGATGGAAGAAGCCACCCTCATCCGCTGGCTGGCGGAGGACGGTGCCAAGGTCGAGCATGGGCAAGAGATTCTTGAGGTGGAGACGGACAAGGCCATTTTCTCAGTCGAAGCGCTCGCCAGTGGACACCTGCATCGTGGCCCTTACGACGAAGGAGACGTGTTACCGGTGCTGACCGTCGTCGGAATCATCGGCAAGCCGGATGATAGATTTGAGCCGGCAACTGAAGAAGCAATGCGGCCGGCCGAAGAGGTGGTGAAACCTACCGAAGCTCCAACGCCCAAACGCCGGGCTGCTGCTCCAGGAACAACCGTCCCCACAGATGGTGCACCCAAGACATCAGACCGGACCCTTCGACGGGACTCAGGACGAGTCTTTGCTTCGCCGCGAGCGCGCAAACTGGCGGCAGAGAAGGGGGTGGATCTCGTGGAAGTTACGCCCACCGGGAGCGGTGGCCGGCGTGTCATCGAAAGTGATGTGCTTGCCTATCTGAGCGAGCTGCCCAAGGCGACACCCGTGGCGCAGAGACTGGCGACGGAAGCCGGCGTGGACCTGCGCACGGTGAGTGGCACCGGTCCCGGGGGCAGAATCACCCGAGAGGATGTGGAACAGGTCATAGCTGCGACCGCTGTGCCGGCGCCACCTCCACCTCCGGCCCTACCAGAAGTTGAGGTATTGGAACGCGTGCCCCTGAAAGGTGTGCGAGGCATCATCGCCCAACGCATGGGAGCCAGCGCGCAAACCACGGCTCGTGTGACCATGGGGATTGAGGTGGATGCCACGGAGTTTGTGGCACTGCGTGATCGACTGAAGGCCAGGGTTGCCGAGGTGTGGGGTTTCGCCCCTGGCTACAACGATCTACTGGCGAAGGTGGTGGCGACGGCGCTCCGCCAGTTCCCATACATGAATGCCCGTCTGACCACCGACAGCATTGAGTACCTGGCTCATGTGAATCTTGGCATCGCGGTGGACACCGACCGCGGTCTGCTGGTGCCAGTTATTCGCGACGCCGACAGAAAGAGTCTGCGTCAGCTCGGCACCGAATTCCGAGAACTGGTAGAGCGAGCGCGACCAGGTAAGGCACTGCCTGACGATTTGAGCGGCGGGACGTTTACCATCACCAACCTGGGCATGTTTGATATCGATTTCTTTACCCCGATCATCAACCTGCCTGAAGCTGCGATTTTGGGAGTGGGGCGCATTGTTCCCAAGGCTGTCCCGCACGAAGACGAAATCGTGGTGCGCCAGATGTGGACACTCAGTCTGGCGTTCGACCATCGCATCACCGATGGTGCGCCGGCAGCCCGTTTCCTCCAGTACATCAAAGACTTGATCGAAGAGCCGTATTTGTTGTTGGTGAACGTCGTCGGACCGACTTGACAAATATGGCCTTTTGTGATAACTTGCTATGTGTGCTGTGCTCGTAAGCCCGTTCAACAGGGTGTTTCGGTCGGGCATGAATCCCACTACGAGGACTCACACGGCTATTGGCCGGATAATCGCCTGTCTTGCCCACACTGCGCTGTACGACTCCACACCTGCAATTCGAACTCATAAGGAGGAGGAAAAATGCACCTAAGAGCCCTTTCTGTGCTTACGCTGATCGCAGCGCTGCTCATCGCCGGCTGCGTCCCGGCTGCTACGCCGGCCCCCGTCGAAGCGCCGGCCGCCACTGAACCAGCCGCCCCCGCCGAGGCCCCTGTGGCCGCAGGCGAGGACGTCCTGGTCATCGCTCGTACCTTCGACGTCCGCACCCTGGATCCGCAACGCCAGTACGAACTCACGCCACCCATGATCATGCACGCGGTGTACGAGAACCTGGTCACATTCGAAGGGACCGATTACACCAAAGTGGTTCCGATGCTGGCCACCGGTTGGGACATCTCCGACGACGGCATGACCTACATGTTTACGCTGCGGCCCAACGTCAAGTTCCACACCGGCAACACCCTCACCGCTGAGGACGTGCGCTTCTCCTTCGAGCGCCTGCGCAACCTGAAGGACAACCCTTCGTGGCTCATGGATACCGTGGACCACATTGAGGTGGTGGACGATCAGACGGTGAAGATCGTCCTCGGGGAGGCTAACGCGGCCTTCCTCTCGATGCTGGTCTCCCCGAACTTCGCCATCGTGGACTCCAAGGCTGTCGGGGATAAGGGCGGCACCTCTGAGCCCGGCGCGGACACCGCGGACCAGGCCACGGATTGGCTGGACCAGAACTCGGCCGGCACCGGGCCCTACATTTTAAAGGGCTGGACCCGCGGCGTGGAGGTCGTCCTGGAGCGCAATCGGGACTACTGGCGTGAACCAGCCAGGCTGAGCAAGATTATCGTCAGGGATGTGGCGGACCCCGCGACCCAGCGCATGATGATCGCTGGCGCTGACATTGACGTGGCCCAGAACCTGGACATCGACCTGATCGAAGCCTACGAGGCTGAAGGCGGCCGGGTGGTCGAGGGCAACACCATGGACATGGTCTACCTGGCCATGACCACGAGCTCGGAGATCTCTGAGCCCCTGTCCCACAAGGAAGTGCGTCAGGCCATCGCTCACGCCGTGGACTACGACGGCATCATCGACGGCTTGATGCGTGGCGTGGCCATCCGCCTGCCCTCGGTCATCCCCGTGGGCCTGCTGGGCACCGATCCTGACCTGGGCTATCCCCACGATGTGGAGAAGGCCAAGGCGCTGCTGAAGGAAGCCGGCTACGAGAACGGGTTCACCGTCAAGATGGTCTACCCCACCCGGGTCTTCGCCGGCGGGCTGGCCGCTGAGACCCTGGCCGCCAAGGTCCAGGCCGACCTGGCGGCGGTGGGCATCACCGTCGAGTTGGAGCCTCGGGAACCGGTGGCCCATCTGGCCGACTACCGCGCCGGCAAGCTGGCCATGACCATCTCGCCATGGACGCCCGACTTCCTGGACCCCCACGGCTGGGCAATCCCCTTCGCCGTTAAAGGTGAGTCGGCCGCCAAGCGCGTCCACTACGACAACCCCGAGGCAGGCGACCTGGCCATCGCGGCCGGCAGGACCACCGATCCCGACGAGCGGGCGAGGATGTACCTGGAGCTTCAGGAAATCATGCTCGACGACGCCGCCTTCATCGGCCTGATACAGCCCAAGGTGCTAATCGCCGTGGGACCTACGGTGGAAGGCTACGTCTTCAATCCGGTGTGGTGGGTGGACTTCTACCCCATCAGAAAGTAATGCAACTCTGGCAATACATCGCCCGGCGCATTGTCCTGGCTGTGCCGCTCATTATCAGCATCACCTTGCTGGCCTTCATCGTCTCGCACCTGATCCCGGCCGACCCGCTGGGCATGGTGCTGTCCGAGCGGGCCATGAACAACCCGGAGATCGTGCAGGCCTACCGTGCGCGCTGGGGGTTGGACCGCCCCCTGCACGAACAGTACCTGGTCTATATCTGGCGGTTGTTCCAGGGTGACCTGGGAGACTCCATCGCCACGCAGCGTCCGGTGCGCGACGATCTGGCCCAGTTCCTGCCGGCCACCCTTGAGCTCTCGGCGGCGGCCATGCTGTTCAGCACTCTCATCGGCATCCCCCTGGGGGTGCTGGCCGCCATCTACCGGGATTCTTGGGTGGATCACCTGACTCGGGTGATCTCCCTCATAGGCGTGTCTGTGCCTGTTTTCTGGCTGGGACTCCTGCTCCTGAACGCCTTCTATTTTCACCTCAGGTGGCTCCCGGGTCCTGGCCGCCTGGATCCCCACATGAGCCCGCCGCAGACAGTCACCGGGCTGATGACCATGGACAGCGTGTTGGCCGGTGACTGGGCGGCGCTGATCAGCAGCCTGCGCCACCTCTTCCTGCCTGCCCTGGTTCTGGGCAGCTACACCATGGGCGCCGTGTCGCGCATGACGCGTTCCAGCCTGTTGGAGGTGCTGGCCCAGGACTACGTGCGCACGGCCCGGGCCAAGGGGCTGCGAGAATGGCTTGTCATCATGCGCCATGCGTTGCGCAATGCCCTCATCCCCACGATCACTGTCATCGGCCTGGCCTTCGGCGACCTGATGTCTGGTGCGGTACTTACCGAAACCATCTTTTCCTGGCCCGGTATCGGGCGCTACGCCGTCCTGGCTGCCAGCTACCTTGACCTGCAAGCCATCATGGGCGTGACGATCACCATCGCCACCGTTTATATCATTGTGAACCTGGCTGTAGATATCACCTACGCGCTGATTGATCCACGCATCCGCATTGGAGCATGAGCCATGGCTCAGATCGCTTCGCCACGCCTTAGCCCAATATCAGCTCGGCCTGCCAGGACGCCGATCGCACACCTGCGCGGCCTGCTGGTTATCCTGTGGCGCAGCCGCGCCGCCACCATCGGTGGGATTCTTTTGCTCATCTGGGGGTTGATCGCCGTCTTCGCACCCTGGCTGGCTCCCCACGATCCGCTGGCACAGGACTTGCTGTTCCGGCTGAAAGGCCCCAGTGCTATCCACTGGTTCGGCACTGACGAGCTGGGGCGTGACATCTTCAGCCGCGTCCTGTATGGCGCCCGCATCTCCATCCCCCTGGGCTTCGTTGTGGTGGGACTGAGTGGCCTGGTGGGGATAGCGGTGGGGACCATCGCCGGGTACGTAGGCGGGCTGGTGGACGAACTCCTGATGCGGGTGGCTGACGCTGTGCTGGCGTTCCCCTCCCTGGTGTTGGCCATGGCCATCACGGCTGCCCTTGGTCCCAGTCTCAACAACGCCATGCTGGCCATCGTGGCCGTGTTGTGGCCCACGTACGCCCGGGTCATGCGCGGCCAAGTGCTGGCCATCAAGGCCCTGGACTACATCGAGGCGGCCCAGGCCATCGGGGTCCCTCAGGGGCGCATCATGCTCCGACACGTGTTGCCCAACTCCTACGCCCCTCTCCTGGTCAAGGCCAGCCTGGATGTGGGCAACGCCATCCTGGTGGCCGCCGGCCTCAGCTTCATCGGCCTGGGCGCGGTACCTCCAACACCAGAGTGGGGTGCCATGGTCAGCATGGGCCGTCAGAAGTTCGCTCAATGGTGGATCGCGACCTTCCCCGGCCTGGCGATGCTCAGCGTGGTCATGGGTTTCAACTTCCTGGGTGATGGGCTGCGAGATATCCTGGACCCCAGACTGAGACGAATGGGGTAGAAATGAGAGCAGCAGCGCTTACCGCCGCCATCTATCCGGGCTCCTGGTGGGCGTGCACCACGTGCCCTACCCCAGCCCCTTGCGCCCGGACTTGCCGGCTGACACTCCCGAGGCCGTCGCCCAGGCGAGCCTGAACCTGATCGAGAAAGTACTGGAGACCCTCATCCCGCCGGACGACTTGGCCGCCATCATCTGGTGCGCCACGAACTGCGCCTGGAAGGAAGTTTCTGCTACAAAAGGTGTGGAATTTGATGATCGGTGGCATGATCGAATCCAGGCTGGCCATGAGCTGCTCTGCCCACGTCGCGGCGGGGCTGGGCGGCTTCCGCTATGTGGACCTGGACACGCCCATGCTCCTTGCCGCCGACCCCTTCGAGGGCGGCTATAGCCAGGAAGGAGCCATCTACCGTCTGGATCACGTCCAGGCCGGCATCGGCGTGATGCCGGCTGCCGATCTCAAGC